>CAYSAZ010000064.1:0-13120 GCA_964429065.1 uncultured Rhodobacterales bacterium | reverse complement strand
TGATCGGCAAATACAATTTGGTAAGATGTGATAAAATGAAATCGATTTTGGAATCCAGCTATGATCTTAAGCCATCCGTTGAAAAGGCCGCTTTGACTGAAGCGCTCTATGCCAAAACGTCTCGTGTGATTCCGCCAGCAGATTGGGCGATTTATGCGCCGTATGTTTTGGAAATCAATCGCCTGAAGAAAGCGCGTAATGCCGTCATTCTGGCGCATAACTATATGACACCTGAGATTTACCATGGGGTTTCCGATTTTGTAGGCGATAGCCTGCAATTGGCGATAAAGGCCACCGAGGTTGAAGAAGACGTCATCGTGCAATGTGGTGTGCATTTCATGGCCGAAACTTCGAAAATTCTAAGCCCCGAAAAAACGGTTTTGATACCGGACTTGCAGGCTGGTTGCTCTTTGGCTAAATCAATTACCGCCGAAGGTGTTGCCGAAATGCGGGCGAGATATCCCGGTGCGCCGGTGGTTTCTTATGTGAATACAACCGCAGAGGTCAAAGCCGTATCAGATATTTGCTGCACCTCTTCCAATGCGGTTCAGATCGTTGATGCCATGGACAGTGACATTGTGATTATGGCCCCCGACCAGTTTTTGGCTCAAAATGTTGCCGCACTCTCCAAGAAGAAAGTCGTTTGGTGGGCCGGTAGCTGTATCGTGCACGAATTATACACCGCCGAAGACATGCGCGCGTATCGTGAAAATGACCCAGAATTGAAGATCATCGCACACCCCGAATGTACACCAAGCGTTGTGGCTGAGGCGGATTTCGCGGGCTCGACAAGTGGGATCATCGGCTGGCTGCATGAACATAAACCCGCCAAAGCCTTGCTGGTGACCGAATGCTCTATGGCTTCCAATATTGCGGATGAATTACCAGAGGTGGAATTTGCAAAGCCGTGTAATCTGTGCCCGTATATGAAAAAAATCACTTTGGAAAAAATCCTATGGTCCCTTCATACAATGGAGAACAAGGTTGTTGTCGAGCCGGAAGTAGCCGCCAAAGCGCGACTTGCCATAGAGCGCATGATCGAGCTTAGCAAAAAATTAAACCTTTAGATGCCCAATTCCATTCGGACAGAACGGGTTGTGATTGTTGGCGCGGGACTAGGGGCGCTTTATGCGGCACTTAAATTGGCACCGCATCCAGTGTTGGTTATCTCACCAGAGACCTTGGGGGAAGGTGCCAGTTCTGCTTGGGCTCAGGGTGGTATTGCCGCGGCCATGAGTGACGAAGACAGCCCCGAGCTTCATGCGGCCGACACGATTGCAACCGGTGTGGGACTTGTGGACGAAGCGGTAACGCGACGGGTAACGCGCGCGGCCCATCGCTTTATTCACGATCTTGATAATCTTGGAACGCCGTTTGACCGAACCGATGATGGTGGTTACGTTCTGGCGCGCGAAGCCGCGCATAGTTTGGCGCGGGTTGTGCGAGTGCGCGGCGATCAAGCTGGATTTGAGGTCATGAAAACCCTGATTTCCAAGGTCCGTGCAACACCATCTATTCAGGTGTTGGATGGGGTGTTGGCAAGCGCATTGGAAACCAGTGATGGGGTGGTAAGTGGCATTTGGGTCAATGCGGCTAATACAGCTGGATCGCACCCGGTTCTTTTGCGTGGGACGGCTTATTTGTTGGCTGGTGGCGGCTCAGGCGGATTGTTTGCGCTGACCACTAATCCGCCTCGTATTCGGGGTCAAGTCATCGGCTTTGCCGCGCGTGCGGGGGCCAAAATTGCAGACGCCGAATTTGTTCAGTTTCACCCCACAGCCATTGATGGCATCGAAGACCCTGCCCCCCTGGCAACCGAAGCTTTGCGGGGAAAGGGGGCCGTATTGATCGACAAAAACGGGCATCGTTTTATGGTAGGTATTCACCCGGATGCCGAACTTGCCCCCCGTGATATCGTGGCGCGTGCGGTGTTTGCCCAGACACAGGCGGGCATGCGCCCGATGCTTGACACACGAGATGCGTTGGGAGCTGAATTATTAGAGGACTATCCGGCCGTGGCTGCTGCCTGCGCGCGGGCAGGTATTGACCCCGTGCAGGCAGCGATCCCGATTGCAGCGGCTGCACATTATCACATGGGCGGTATCAAGACGGATATACAAGGGCGCGCGAGCCTGTTGAATCTTTGGGTTTGCGGCGAGGCCAGTTCAACCGGCTTGCATGGTGCAAACAGGCTGGCATCGAATGGGCTGCTTGAGGCGATTGTCTTTGCCCAGATTTGCGCCGGAGGGATTGCGGCCTCTTTGGGTGAACCGGCATTAGGTTCTGCACCGGTTGAGATGTCTTTTATCCCTGACAATGCTACGCTGGACCAAGATGTTGTGCAAAAGGTGCGAAACACAATGACTGAAAATGTCGGGGTCGTTCGAAATGCAAATGGCCTGAAGTGCGCCCTTGTCGATATTGCAAATCTGGAAGTCGCAGCCAACGGCCATACAGGTTTTTTGAATATGACGGCCACAGCAACGCTTATAGCTGCGGCGGCATTATTGCGGGAAGAATCGCGTGGCAGCCATTACCGCGATGACTTCCCCAAAACGCAATCCAAGTTTGCCAAGCGCAGCACCATGACCCTTAACCAAGCCCTTCGCATTCGCGGCGAAGCGGTTCAGGAGACCCAATAATGTCAGCTATATTGCCTTTGCCAAACCTGTTGCTTGAGCCAATGGTGCGCGCTGCCTTGCAAGAAGATCTTTCGCCAAATGGCGATATAACAACCCGCGCCGTCATTGGCGCAGATGCCCGTTATGAAGCACGGGTTGTCGCTCGCGAGGTGGGTGTTGTATCGGGAATGCAACTGGCAAAAATTGCGTTTCACCTGATTGATCCAGAGTTGGAAATCACAACACATATTGCGGATGGGATGAAATGCCGTGCCACAGATGTATTGATGACAATTTCAGGCTCGGCGGCCTCGATATTGTCGGCGGAGAGGGTCGCGCTCAATTTTGTGGGGCGCATGTGTGGCATCGCAAGCCTGACCGCGCAATTTGTAGCGGCAACGCATGGCACCAAGACACGCATCACCTGCACCCGCAAAACAACACCAGGGCTGCGCATGATTGAAAAACAAGCGGTTCTGCATGGCGGCGGCTTTAATCACCGGTTTGGCTTGTCCGATGCGATTTTGATCAAGGACAATCATATTGCGGCAGCTGGCAGCATTGAGCAGGTGCTGACTCGTGCTCGGATTTTTGCCTCCCATATGATGCGGATTGAAATCGAAGTGGATAATTTGGAGCAATTGCAAGACGTGCTCTGCATTGGGGGTGCTGATGTGGTTCTGCTCGACAATATGAACAATTCAACCTTGATCGAGGCGGTGAAAATGGTGGATGGCCGCATGGTTTGCGAAGCGTCGGGAAATATGACGTTACCACGCATCACGGAAGTTGCCGCAACAGGGGTTGATTACATTTCATCAGGGGCATTGACACATTCGGCCAAAACGCTGGACCTTGGACTGGATTTTTGAATTTTACCAAAGCCCGAAACGGCTTTAGGTTATCAATGGGAGACTATCATGAGTGCTACGTCAAACAAAACCGCCCCTTTGCCCGATGACATTCGGAACGCCAAAGGCGGCACGCCTTTGGTTGCACTTACCGCTTACACAACACCGATGGCGCAGATGATGGATGCGCATTGCGATTTTGTCCTTGTGGGTGACAGCGTTGGCATGGTTTTGCATGGCTTGCCCTCGACATTAGGTGTGACCATGGAAATGATGATCATGCATGGTCAAGCCGTGGCTCGCGGGTTGAGCCAAGCGATGATGGTTATTGATATGCCGTTCGGATCATACAAGCAAAGCCCACAACAGGCTTTTGAAAATGCGGCGCGCTTGATGCGTGAAACCCAAGCCGGAGCGGTCAAGCTGGAAGGCGGCAGCCATATGGCCGAAACGATTACCTTTTTAACGGCGCGGGGCATTCCTGTTATGGCGCATATTGGCCTGACGCCGCAGTCTGTAAACACGTTGGGTGGCTACAAGGTGCAAGGTCGCGATGCCGAGGCCGCCTTGATTTTGGTTGATGCTAAAGCGGTGGCCGATGCCGGTGCTTTTGCTGTTGTTCTGGAAAAAATCCCGCAAACATTGGCGGATGAGATCACCAAAGCAGTGGCGATTCCAACCATAGGTATCGGTGCGTCAGCCGGTTGCGACGGTCAGATCCTTGTGGTTGATGACATGCTCGGATTGGTTGCAGCGTTCAAGGCCAAGTTTGTGAAACGCTATGCGACATTGGGAGTGCAAGGCGAGGCGGCCATTGCCTGTTATGCGGATGAAGTTCGATCCCGAAGTTTTCCAGCGCCTGAACATATGTTCGCAAGCACGCTGCCCCAAAAGGCAAAATAATCATGACAGCCCCAATCATCCGCACCCTAAAAGAGCTGCGAAGCTTGACTGAAAAATGGAAAGCAAACAACGAGACCATAAGCGTTGTTCCGACGATGGGGGCTTTGCATCCGGGGCATCTTTCACTGGCGCAAGCCGCTCGGAGCGCCAGCGACCGGGTGATTGTAACCATCTTTGTGAACCCCAAACAGTTCAACAATCCCGATGATTTGAAAAACTATCCGCGCACCGAACATGATGACGCGCGCAAGCTGGCCCCGATTGGAGTGGACGTGATCTATGTGCCCGACGTCGATCAAATTTATCCCAACGGATTTGCCACCAATGTTTCGGTTGCAGGATTAACGGATGTGCTGTGCGGCGCGCATCGTCCGGGGCATTTTGATGGCGTGGCGACGGTGGTTGCCAAACTGTTTATTCAGACCAGTGCCAATATGGCCTTTTTCGGCAACAAAGATTTCCAGCAACTGCAAATTGTGCGCCGCATGGCGGCGGATCTGGACATCCCGATTGAGGTGATCGGCTGCCCCACCATTCGCGAAGACGGCGGTTTGGCGATGTCCTCGCGCAACCTGCTTTTGTCGGATCGCGCCTGCATAAACGCACCGGTTCTTTCAGAAGTGATGGCGGATATTGCAACAGGTTTGCGCGCCGGAAAACCCATGGCAGAATTGCTGAATGTGGCGCTTAAGCGGTTGGATCAGGCCGGTTTTACATCGGTGGATTATCTTGAATTGCGCGCGGCTGACGATCTTGCGTTACTGGATACGCCAAGCCGACCATCACGCCTGTTTGCTGCCGCGTCTCTGGCAGGTGTACGGCTGATCGATAATATCGAGGTTTGATAATCTGGGGCGGTGTGCAGATGATATTTCGGCTGGTCCCATACTGAATTTGAGCGTAGTCAGATCAAGAAACGATCAACACCCCAAGGAGCGCAGATGATACGCCACATTGTTTTTTTCAGCGCCTCCGACAAGGCCGATATTGATCAGATCATCGCCGGTCTGACGACTCTGAAAGCCATCCCGCATTGTCAGCACCTTGAGATAAAGGCAAACACGCGCGCCGACCAGTTATCTGGAGAGGTTGATGTGGTCGTCTATGGTGAATTTACCGATCAGGAAGCGCTCGAAGCTTACAAATCCCACCCGCTGTATCAAAAATCTATTTCTTTGGTTCGGCCTTTGCGAGAGCTGCGCATTGCTGCCGATATTTTGTCAGACGGTTAAAGTTTGGTAAAACTTGCTTTGAGCAATGCCTCTTCATATTCGGCTTTTGCAGTGCTGTCGTAGACAATGCCCCCACCGACATTCAGACGTATATCCCCGCTGTCATCGAGAATAATCGTGCGAATTTCTACGCTGAATGCCATGCGTTTATCCGGTGCCATCCAACCAATGGCACCGCAATAAACATCACGCGGATCTTGTTCTAGTTGGGAAATAACTTCCATTGCTCGCACCTTAGGCGCCCCAACGACAGAACCGCAGGGAAACAGGGCAGAAAACAATTGTCGCGTATTAACCCGGGGTAACATCTGGCCTTGCACTTGAGAGACCATTTGATGAACGGTCGTGTATGTTTCGATCTGAAATAGTTCAGGTACTTTGACGGACCCAACTTCGCTCACTCGTCCAATATCGTTGCGTAACAGATCGGTTATCATCAAGTTTTCAGCCCGATCTTTTGGTGACTGGGCCAGCTCGTGGCGCAGGGCTTCATCTTCAACAATCGAATTCCCACGCCTAATTGTGCCTTTCATCGGGCGGGTTTCAATCAACCCAGACGCGGTGACGCGAAAGAACAGCTGGGGAGAATGCGATAGTATGACCGGCCCACCAAGGTCCATAAAAGCACCATGACCAACGGGTTGCTTCCGGCATAATGCGTGATAAAGCGCCGCCGGCGACGCGGTGGTTTTGGCCAACATCGGAAAGGTTAAGTTGACCTGGTAGAGATCACCGGCACAAATGTAATCATGTACTTTATCGAAGGCCTTTTCATAGGCTGAAAAATCCAACTGCGGTTCTAGATTGGTTATTGTCGCAGGTACCTGCTGGTGTTGCTTTGGCTGATATACATGGGGTGGCTTGAAAACACCAAACAACATCAAAGGGCTGCCTCGGTTTTCTGGTAACAGATTTGCCAGCCGGTTTTCAAAATAATAGCCCAGTTCAAAGCTAGCATAGCCAGCGACCCAATGTCCTGCGGCACGGGCTTTTTCGATGTCTTCAAATGCTTTTGCTACATCGGCTGTTTCACGCGCGGTAATAATATAAAGCGGTTCACTGAACCGCGTACTATGGCCTAATGGGCCGTTATCAAAAATCACCTGTTTCATGCAGAACGTGTCTACTTTTGCATTTTTGTGGGAAGTATCTATGTGCGCATAGATGGATTTTACGCTAAATGCCAGTGTGTACAGAATGGTTATTCTGCAATGGGCATTCGATCCTTGACCTCAATATACTTGCCGCCTAGAAATGAATTACGCAGGGGAGTCCCACCTATGGGACTGAGAGGCTGACAGTGCAATTGCACGGTGACGCGACCCTTTGAACCTGACCCAGTTGACACTGGCGTAGGAAGCATGAATTTGCCGCAACGGCCAATTCAAACGGGGTTACACCCGCTTTCCCTACCAAAGTTCGTCTGTGTCATTTTGTGTGGAACGCTTGAGGAGCCCCAAAATGAACATACCTACACCTGAAATTACCACCGGAAATTTGCCTGCAGCCCGCAAGATTTATGTGAATGGCAGCTTGTACCCAAATATTCGCGTCCCAATGCGTGAAATAGCGGTTCACCCCAGTGCAGGGGAGCCAGCGCTGACAGTTTACGATAGTTCCGGTGCCTATACTGATGTTACGATTGAGACAAATATTCAGCAGGGGTTGCCAGCCCTGCGCCGCGAATGGATACGCGCGCGCGGCGATGTGGTGGCATATGATGGGCGTTGTATTGATGATGCCGACAACGGTTTTGTCAGTGGCGATCGCTTGACACCCGAATTTCCGGTTAAGCCGCGCCCGATGCGTGCGATCGGAGATAAGGCGGTTACCCAATTGGCCTATGCGCGGGCTGGAGTGATTACCCCAGAAATGGAATTCATTGCTATTCGTGAAAACCAGTTGCGTGAAACCACAGTGCTTGAACGAGATGGTAATGATTTCGGGGCCAGTATCCCTGATTATGTGACGCCGGAATTTGTACGCGATGAGGTAGCAGCAGGGCGGGCCATCATACCGGCCAATATCAATCACCCTGAATTGGAACCGATGGTCATTGGTCGTAACTTTTTGGTTAAGATAAACGCCAATATGGGCACTTCGGCGGTGACATCCTCAATGGAGGAAGAGGTAGACAAAATGGTCTGGTCTATCCGTTGGGGGGCCGACACGGTGATGGATCTGTCCACAGGTCGCAACATCCACAACACCCGCGAATGGATCATTCGCAACTCGCCCGTGCCGATTGGGACCGTGCCGATGTATCAGGCGTTGGAAAAGGTAAATGGCGTGGCAGAAGACCTTACGTGGGAAGTGTTTCGTGACACGCTGATTGAGCAGGCCGAACAGGGGGTGGATTATTTCACCATTCATGCGGGTGTGCGTCTGCACATGATCCTGATGACTATCAATCGTGTGACCGGCATTGTTTCGCGCGGCGGATCAATCATGGCTAAATGGTGCCTGCATCACCATAAGGAATCATTCCTCTATGAGCATTTTGAGGAAATCTGTGATATTTGCCGCCAGTATGATGTTAGCTTTTCATTGGGGGATGGCCTGCGCCCTGGATCAATTGCTGACGCCAATGACGAGGCGCAGTTTGCTGAACTGGAAGTGTTGGGGGAGCTGACCAAAATCGCCTGGGCCAAGGATTGTCAGGTGATGGTCGAGGGTCCGGGCCATGTGGCCATGCACAAGATCAAGGAAAACATGGAGAAACAGCTGGAATGCTGTCACGAGGCACCATTCTATACGCTGGGTCCGCTGACCACCGATATTGCCCCGGGATATGACCATATTACCAGTGGCATTGGGGCGGCGATGATCGGCTGGTTTGGCTGCGCTATGCTGTGTTATGTGACCCCCAAGGAACATCTGGGTTTACCAGATCGTGACGATGTAAAAACAGGTGTGATTACCTATAAGATTGCGGCCCATGCTGCAGATTTGGCCAAGGGTTTACCGGGGGCACAACGCCGCGATGATGCTTTGTCGCGGGCCCGGTTTGAATTCCGTTGGGAGGATCAGTTCAACCTGTCACTGGATCCTGATACCGCTCGGGACTTTCATGACCAGACCCTGCCCAAAGACGCACATAAGGTGGCGCATTTTTGCTCTATGTGCGGCCCTAAATTTTGTTCCATGCGAATATCGCACGATATTCGCGCCGAGGCTCAGAAAGAAGGCTTCGCGGCTATGGCAGAAAAATTCCGTGAAAGTGGCGAGCTATATTTGCCGCTCAAGGAAAAGAAAAAATCATGATGGTATCCATCGCGGGGGCCGGTGTTGCTGGCCTCTGTTGTGCTTTTGAGTTGGCGCAGCAGGGGCATTCAGTGACAGTTTTTGAAAAAGCGGGCACGCTTGGCGCGAACACCTGTTCGCAGTTTGCCGGCGGGATGCTTGCCCCTTGGTGTGAACGGGAAACAGCGGATGAAATGGTTCTGACGCGCGGGCAAAAAGCGATTGATTGGTGGGATAAAATCACACAGGTCACACGCCTTGGCACGCTTGTGGTTGCCCCCCAAAGGGACCTTGCGGAATTAGCCCGTTTTGCACGCCGCACCACGGGGCACCGCCCTGCGGATACCGTTAAATTGGAACCAGAATTGGGGGAAAGGCCAGGGCTGTTTTATCCAGATGAAGCGCACCTTAATCCAGAAAAAGCCCTGCGCGATTTAGCGGCGGCTTGCGTGGACAGAGGGGTTGAGTTCTCGTTTGACTGCATCGCGCCTGATGACGTGATGATAAACTGTACGGGCGTGCTTGCCAAATTACCTGAGCTGCGCAGCGTGCGCGGTGAAATGGTGTTGCTCCGGTGCCCGTCCCTTAATTTACGCCGTACTATCCGTCTGCTGCATCCCCGATTTCCTGCTTACCTCGTGCCGCGCGGTGATGGAATATACATGCTGGGGGCCACGATGATCGAGAGCGATGCATCGGGCCCTGTTTTCCTGCGTTCTATGATGGAATTGCTGGGGGCAGCATTTACCCTGCATCCCGCCTTTGCCGAGGCTGAAATCATTACATCCGGCACGGGCCTGCGCCCTGCCTTTCCTGATAACCTGCCACGGGTTCAACAGATTGATGGCACATGGCATGTGAACGGTTTGTACCGTCACGGTTTTTTGTTGGCACCTGCTATGGCCATGGATCTCGTTCACAAAATGGGAACACCCAATGAAAATATTTGTTAACGCAACTTCGCAAAATGTATCGCAGCCGATACTGGCCAAGGCTCTGCAAGAGCTGGGTTTTATCAGCCCCGCCATTGCCACGTCCTTAAACGGGGTATTCGTCGCCGTTGCGGAACGTGAAACCGCAGAGTTACGTGAAAACGACAGGCTGGAAGTCTTGTCACCAATGCAAGGAGGCTGAAGTGGAGTTTTACGGCACCAAAATCACGTCACCCCTGCTGTTGGGAACGGCACAATACCCGTCCCCCGCGATACTTGTGGAAGCTATAAAAAGCTGCGGCACCCAAATAATTACTGTTTCCCTACGTCGTGAAACGGCGGCGGGGCGCGGGGATGGTTTTTGGAATATTATCAAACCCCTCGGTTGCCACATCCTGCCAAATACAGCCGGATGCCATACAGCCCAAGAGGCGATTACAACGGCGCAAATGGCCCGCGATATTTTTGGGACCAATTGGATTAAACTTGAGGTGATCGGACATGCGGATAGCCTGCAACCCGATATTTTCGGCCTTGTCGAAGCGGCTCGTGTTCTGTGTGCGGATGGTTTTGATGTATTCCCTTACACCACTGACGATTTGATTGTTGGGGAAAAACTAATAGCAGCGGGATGTCAGCTTTTGATGCCTTGGGGGGCACCAATCGGGTCAGGGCAGGGACTTCGGTGCCCTGAGGCGTTGCGGGCAATGCGCGGGCATTTTCCAGATATACCGTTAATCATTGATGCAGGCATTGGGCGTCCGTCACACGCTGTGCAGGCGATGGAATTGGGTTTTGACGCGGTGCTATTGAATACGGCAGTTGCCAAAGCGGGTGATCCGGTTGCCATGGCCTGCGCCATGGCTGCCGCGCTGGACGCTGGCAAGTTGGGGTATAACGCTGATCCGATTGCGCCGCGTGACATGGCAGTGCCTTCAACCCCTGTTATGGGAATGGCGGTGTTATCATGATAGAGCGATTTTATCTAATTGTTAGCCACGTTAGCCAAATTGAATTGCTGGTGCCCCACGGGGTGCGGTTGGTACAATTGCGGTTGAAAGACCTGCCTGATATCGAAGTGCGCCGCCAAATCACCCGCGCACGGGATTTTTGCGCGGTTCATCGGGTGCAGTTGGTCGTCAATGACCACTGGAAATTAGCGCTGGATCTAAACTGTCGGTATGTGCATTTGGGTCAGGAAGATATGGACACCACAGATTTTCCTGCTTTGCGCCGCGCGGGCACCTGGTTTGGGCTGTCCACGCATAATGAGCCGGAACTGGAGCGTGCATTATCCTTTGATCCCGCCTATATCGCGCTTGGGCCAATCTACCCGACCTTGTTGAAAAAGATGACAGTTGGCCCGCAAGGGCTGGCACAAATCACCCGATGGAAAAAGAAAACCGGTCAGGTGCCCTTGGTGGCAATTGGCGGCATAACACCTGAACGACTGTCGGGCGTTTTTGATGCCGGTGCAGATAGCGCTGCAGTGGTGACTGACATCCAGCGGGCCGAGGACCCTGAGGCCCAAACCCGTAAATGGTTGCGGGCGACAGCTGTGCAATGAACCGGTACAACCGTCAAATAATGGTGCCGGAATTCGGCGCGAATGGGCAGGCCAAGTTGGAGGCGGCACATGTGCTGGTTATTGGGGCCGGCGGGTTGGCCGCGCCAGTGCTGATGTATTTGGTTGGGGCTGGGGTTGGCAAAATAACACTGGTTGATCCGGATATTGTAGAGCTGGGAAATTTACACCGGCAACCGTTGTTTGTGATGTCCGACATTGGCCAAGCCAAAGTTCTGGCGGCCAAAGCACGGTTGGCGACGCTCAATCCGGAAACGACGCTGCTTGCCATCAATGCCGCCCTTACGCCAAATAACGTGGGGGATTTGATAAAGGGTGCCGACATTATTGTGGATGCTGCCGATAGCTTTGCGGTTTCGTACATATTATCCGATCAGTGCCTTAAAACCCAGACGCCCCTAATTTCCGCATCGGTTCTGGGGCAAACGGGTTATGTTGGTGGATTTTGCGGGCTGAACCCTAGTTTGCGTGCGGTATTTCCGGCGCTTCCCGAAAACGATCTTAGCTGTGTAACGGCGGGTGTTTTGGGGCCATCCGTTGGGGTCGTGGGCGCAATGCAAGCGCAGATTTGTATTCAGGTCATAATTGGGGCAAAGCCCAGTCCAATGGGGCGGTTGACTACAGTTGATCTCGTAACATACCGATTTGGCGGGTTTGATTTTCATGGTGCCTCTGAGCCGACATTCTATTTCCCATTTATTGGCAAACTGGATATCGACGAAAGCGATTTGGTTATTGAGTTGCGCAGCACCGAAGAGGCTGCGAACCCAGTTGTGCCATGGGCGCTTCGGGGTCTGCCGGAGTTGGAAATTGACCCGTATAACTTACACGAAAGGCGTGTAGTTTTATGTTGTAAGTCCGGTCTAAGGGCATGGCGTGCAGCCAATGAGTTGCAGGCGCAAGGATTAAAACGGTTGGCGCTATTGGCGCTGGACTGTGCGCAATGAGCCGAATTTTGGCCATTGGGGGTACGGATTCTAGTGGCGGCGCGGGGCTGATGCGCGATGTCGCGACCGCAATGCAATTTGGCATGACGTCTGCAACGGTGGTAACCGCTGTCACCGCCCAAAGCAGCGAAGGGGTTTATGCCACCCACTTTATACCAGCCGATATTATCATTTCTCAAATTAAGGCAGTGTTTGCCGATGGTCGCCCCGACGCGATTAAGATTGGTATGCTGGGGTGCGAGGCGGCTGTGATTGCAGTTTCAGATAGCCTGACAGGAATAACCATTCCCATCGTTTTGGATCCTGTTTTACGCAGCACATCAGGGTCATCTTTGTTGTCGGATCGGGGGGTAAATATGATGAAACGTCATCTATTGCCTTTGGCCACGATTGTTACGCCAAACTTGATCGAGGCCGCGCTGCTGACAGCCAATTCAGAGCACCAGACCGTGGATGTTATTCAAGCGCAGGCAGCCAAGATCAAATCGGCAGGTGCCAACGCGGTGTTGATTAAGGGTGGTCATGGACAGGGCAATGACTGCACAGACCACCTTTTTGAACAAACTCTGCATTATGTGTTTACCGTTATCAGAAAGAGCGGGTCGCGGCGTGGTACGGGCTGCACCCTTGCAACGGCCATTGCTTGCGGATTGGCGCAAGGTAATGAATTGCCCAAAGCGTGTCAGATGGCGCAACGGTTTGTCGCACAATGGATTGCGGCGGTCTAATATTTGGTGCGCTGTTATAAATTATGGTGTTGTCACATTAAAGATGGCGGCAATTGCAGGTAGCGGCTCTTATGGATA
>CAYSAZ010000063.1:0-13590 GCA_964429065.1 uncultured Rhodobacterales bacterium | reverse complement strand
CAAAAAACGGGCGATAAACCTGTTCCATTTGATAGATGGAAACCGCCGTTGCACGCCTATCTTTTGCGCGCCATCCAGTTTCGGATAACCCCAAAATTCGCGGCGCAATTTTGCGTTCCATATCGCTATCCTCAAGGGTGAATTCCCCCCAGAACGTACCTTCAACCCCGATAATGTTATCCTCAAGCTCTGGCTCATCCAGCGGCACAGGATCCCACTCTACGGTATTTTCCAGCGATACAATACCCGCCCAACGCGCGCCAAAATCATCAAAACTGGTGCTATGGCTCATGTCAAAATACATATGCTGCGCAGGTGTCATCACAACCTGATATCCACTGCGTGCAGCTGTTAATCCCGGGCCTTGACCCGTCCAGGAAAACAAAATCGCACCCTTGCCAATATCACCGTGATCACCCTTGGCAGCTTCTTCCCAGGCGCAGGGTTTGCACCCCAGCCCGGTCACGAAATCCGCGACCTTATCCATGGTCCAACCTTGTAAATCATCCAATGTTTCCAGCCCATAATCGGCCATTAAGGCCTTGGCTGCCGAGGATTTCGCCCAAGCTTCGGGCGGGCGTTCATCACAACCCAGATGGATATGGGCAAAGGGGAAAATTTCGGCAATCTCGCGTAGCAGATTTTCGGTAAACTCCCACATGAACGGCACTGCCGGGTTCATTGTATTATCGATATACCCCTGCACCGAAGCCGCGGTTGAATTTTCGGCCGGATCCATCAGATGTGGAAACACTTTGTTCAGGCAATAGGCATGCGCCGGTATCTCAATCTCGGGTAAAACCTCGATTGATAATTCACCGGCACGGGCGACCAGATCACGGGCGAAATCCAGTGAATAGCTGCCCCCTGTCGGGCCTTGGCCACCACCAAAAATCCCCGGAATAAGCTGCCCCTCGCCGCGCATCCGGGTCTTTTGCCATATCTCCGGGTAACAGTTTACCTCAAGCCGGAAAGCCTCATCATCGCTGAAATGCCAGTGGAAACGGTTGAGTTTCATCAGGGCCAAAAGGTCCAGCAACCGCATGATCGTATCGGGTTGGAAAAAGTGCCGCACACAATCGAGCTGCTGCCCACGCCAGCCAAAACGCGGCGCATCGGTGATTTTTCCGCACGGGATACGCCCGCCGTAATTCACATGCAAATTCAACAGGCTGATTGCTGCGTAAAACACACCTGCCCGACTGTTGGCCACGATTTCAATCCCATCGGAAGTTATATCAAGGATATACCCCTCAGGCGCGCCCGTAAAATCATCCGAAATACTTAACCCCAGCCCATCCCCCAGAAACGGCCCGAGATTATTGCGTTTCGCCAATGCGTCAACCGCTGCAATGGCAGCGTGAGGCGTGGCCAGAGCAAAGCCTGCACTATTTACAAACCCATCCCTCGGTTGCCAGGAATTCGGCTGCGGCACCAGACGCAACCCGGTAAATTCAGGAACCTCACGTGGAGGGGATAGTGGTTTCAGCGGCGTGTCAAAGGCGACACGCACATCGCTGCATGTCCCGTCAGGCGCACGCACATAAGGTTTTGCGGGCAGCCATTGGGTATTGTGTATGGTAAATCTGTCTTCATTAAACGCAAAGCTAAATCCGTTTTCCGGCAGGGTGTCATGGAAATATAGTTCCGTATAACCGCCAACAGCGCGGATGATTTTACAGCCTGAAACAGCCCGTGCAGGGGCCACCATACTAAAACATAAAACTGCATCTTTTGGGGCGCCTTGCAACGAGCCCACAATCAAATTCTGATCTTCTATCTGAATTTTCCAGATAATTTCCTGCGCCATTTGGGCCTCTTATGTTTGAAGTTCCGCGACAAAATCATAGGCATCGCCACGATAAATACCCGACGTAAATTCGATCACCCGCCCCGAAGCGTTATACCCTGTGCGATCAATTTTCAGCGCCGCATCGTTTTGATCCAGCTCCAGGCGTTCAGCCTGTTCTGCTGTCAGTTTCGTGGCCGATATGCGCTGAATGGCTCTGATGGGGCGTGTATTTAGCTGCTCTAGGGCATCATAAAGCGAGGTCGTTACCTTTTCAGGATGCGGTAAAATTTCACTTGGCAATGAGCTGCGTTCCAATGCCAAAGGTACGCCATCTGCGCGGCGCAATCGTTCAATTCGTGCAACCATTTCACCCGAACGCAACCCCAGCGCGATGATCTCTTCTGGTGAGGGGCTGAAAAAACCCGACGCCAGTATTTCAGAACTAGAGGATTTTCCGCGACGCTGCATATCCTCGGTAAAAGACGTGAGCCGTGAAAGTGAATGTTCCAGTTTTTGAACACGCGGGGCGACAAATGTGCCCGATCCACGGCGCTGAACCACAAGATTATCATTCACCAGAACCTCAACCGCTTTGCGAATTGTCACCCGTGAAAGCTGTGCAATATATGCCATTTCCCGCTCGGACGGCAACGAGGCCCCTGGCTCCAACACCCCGTCGTTAATCGCGCGTGCTAAAAACCGGCTTAACTGAAGGTAGCGCGGGCCACCATTTGCGCGCAACCATGAAGCGGGTTTCATCATTGCGGTAATATCATCTGCTGTCGCGTGCATGGTATCCTTACCTGTAATTTCGATCAACCATAGACAAAAAAAGTACCAATACAAGTCCTGATTGGTATTACTTGTATAATTCCATCCTACACTGCTGTCTGTAAGTTGTCTGTAAAAAAACAACGTTGCGTTGCAAAAGTGCAAAAATTTCGAAAATACAATGTTTTACGTAATTGGACTGAAAGTGGTTTACATTTCGACCTGCAATGGTGTTAAGTCAGGCATGCTTTGATTCGCAAAGCCTTACGGCGAGTCTGTGCGCTAAACTAGGGGCAAAAAATGGCAAGTAGGTTAACAAAAGCACTATCCTCCAAGGCAGCTTTTGCCTGGTTGTTGATTTTTCCGGCAGCGCTTTATCTGATGATCATCGTTGTCTGGCCGCTGATTGAGACCATTCGCCTGTCGTTCACCGACGCTAATCTTGGTGGCGAAACCTATGTTGGATTGGAAAATTACGAAAAGCTGGCGGGGTCAAGCAAGTTCCACAAAACCGTCGGGCGTACATTCTATTGGATGCTTTTATCGGTGACCTTAAAGCTGGTGATGGGGCTGGTCGGGGCATCGCTGTTAAACGCTAAAATTCCCGGCAGAGGTATTTTTCGGGTTTTGGTCATGCCGCCCTGGATCATTCCGGTGGCAATTGGCTGTATTGGCTGGCTTTGGCTTTATAACGGGCAGTTCGGTGTGCTTTCCGGTGTCATGCAGGCTGTAGGATTAACAGATCGTGCGTATGAATTCCTAGCCTACAAGAACAGCGCGTTTTATTCCGCAGTCGTCACCGACGTCTGGGTTGGCACGCCGATGGTTACCATCTTTTTTCTGGCCGCAATGCAGGGCGTTTCACGCGATCTCTATGAGGCTGCCTACGTGGATGGCGCATCGCGATTTTACCGTTTCCGCCGCATCACTTTACCGCAAATATTCCCAGTAATCGTCTCGATGGCGCTACTGTCGGCAATCTGGACATTCAACTCATTTGAAATCGTCTGGATCCTGACCGAGGGCGGCCCGCGTGGTGCCACCACCACCCTGATTATCGACACCTATAAAACCGCGATTTCCAGCTTTAAGTTTGGCGCAGGCGCTGCACGCGCCGTGGTGATTGTGGTACTGCTTAGCATATTCTCGATAATTTACATGGTCGTTCTGAAGAAACTCGAAAAACGGTTTGGAGTAAAATGATATGATGGATCGCTATTCCCTGCTGGAAAAAATCCTGATGTATATCGCAATTGCGATATTCCTGATTTTCATTTTGCTGCCGTTTTTTGAGATGTTCATGACCTCGTTGCGGCCGTTAAAGCACTTGCGCCATGCGCCTTATAAGTTTTGGTCCGATGAGATGTCCTTTGATGCCTATCGCAACATGTGGATCACGGTTCCAAAATTAGGGCTCTATATCTTTAACGGTGTATTTATCGCCTCGGCTGTGACCCTGCTTTGTATGATTTTTGTCATCCCTGCCGCTTATGCCTATGCGCGGTTTGATTTCAAGGGCAAGACCGTCAGTCTAGCGTTGTTCCTGGCCGTAAACATGTTCGCAGGCGCCGTTCTGTTAATCCCGCTTTACCGGCTGCTGCGCACAATCGGCTTGCTGAATACCTATTTTGCTATGATCATTCCGGGGGCGGCATTTTTGATCCCCATGGGGATCTGGTTGTTAAAAACCTACTTGGAAAAAATCCCCAAAGAACTGGAAGAGGCGGCCTATGTCGATGGTGCCAGCCGTATCTATACACTGCGCCGGGTGATGTTGCCGCTGGCGAGGCCGGGGCTGATTGTTGTCGGCGTATCCGTGTTCATCGGAGCCTATGCGCAACAGTTTTTATTCGCGATTACGTTTAATCAAAACCGCGATTACATGCCACTGGCTGCGGGTGTGTTTGAGTTTATCGGCTATCAGGCCGTCATCTGGAATGAGATGATGGCTGCTAGCCTTGTCGGAGTTTTGCCTGTGTTGTTTATCTTTTTATTCATGCAGCGATACCTTATCGCCGGACTGACAGCAGGGGCAATTAAGGAGTGACCGACCGGTCACAACGAACCGTGACCAGTCCGGTCGCAAAAGTCTAAACGGAGGAAGTATAATGAAAAAAATGTTAACTGCACTCGCCGTAGGGGGCGCCGCAATGGCCGCCAGCTCGGCAGTACAAGCACAAGAAGTTCACATGATCATGTGTGGCGGCGAAATTCGTGTGGCTGACCAGAAGGTTATCGCGCAATTTGAAGCCGACAATCCCGGTGTAACTGTAAACGCCGAGGCTGTGCCTTGGGGAACATGTCAAGATAAATCCATGACGCTCGCAGCTGCGGGCGACGCGCCAGGCCTTGCCTATATGGGGTCGCGTACATTGGCACAGTTGGCCGACAACGATCTGATCGTTCCTGTGGACATTCCCGAAGCCAACCGCGCCAACTATCAACCCGGTGTTCTGGCAACAGTGACACGTGGTGGCAAAGTCTGGGGCTTCCCGCATGCTTTCTCAACCAAAGCGCTATACATGAACTGTGACGTGATTGAGCAAGCTGGCGAAACATGTGAAGCGCCTGCAACTTGGGACGACATGTATAACCTGGCCAAAGCTGTGACTGACAACCTGGGTTCCGAGGGTGTTGCCGGTTTCGGTATGTCTGGTAAAGACTTCGATGCAACCATGCACCAGTTCCTGAACTTCCTCTATTCCAATGGCGGCGCAGTTCTGGATACAACAACTGGCGAAGCTCTGATTGACAGCAAAGAAACACGTGAAACACTTGAATTTTATGGCAAAATGGTTGCTGTTTCTCAAGAAGGCCCAACAGCCTGGGAACGTGAAATGATGGTTGACCTGTTTAACGACGGGAAAATCGCGATGTATGTGTCCGGCCCTTGGGGACGTGGCAAGCATAACGAGGAAATCAACCAGATCGCTGTTGCAGTACCCGCAGGTCCAAGTGGCGTTAACGGTACATTGCTGATCACAGATTCAATTGCTGTGTTCAACAATACCGGCACTGAAGAACTGTCAATGAAACTGGCTATGGCACTGTCTTCTGGCGAGGCGCAATACGACCTCGACAAAAGCTGGGGTCTGACACCGATCTTGCAGTATGAGAACCTGGGCAACCCTGATCCATACTACAAGACAGATGAGTTCTGGAGCGTCTTTGTGGAAAGCATCGCAACAGGTGGCCCAGAGCCAATGGTCACAGACTTTAAAGCCCTACAGGCTGTGTTCGTGAACATGATCCAAGGTATTATTCTTGAGGATGATACAGTGGACAACCTTGTAACGATCGCTGGCGAAGAGCTGGCCGCAATCGAGTAAACACCTACTGTGGGCGGCAGGAATGTCGCCCACACCAACCAGATTTGGGGATCACGATGGCCACCTTACACCTTAAAAATATCGATAAATCTTTTGGCGCGACACAAGTGTTGTATGATATCGACCTCCAGATTGAAGACAAAGAATTTGTGGTTTTTGTCGGACCTTCGGGCTGTGGCAAAAGCACTCTGCTACGGATCATTTCCGGCCTCGAAATGGCCAGTGGTGGCGCGATTGTCATTGACGGCGCTGACGTATCTGACGCCCATCCTGTTGACCGCGGCATCTCGATGGTATTTCAGTCTTATGCGCTTTACCCGCACCTAAGCGTCTATGAAAACATCGCTTTTCCATTGCGCGTGCAAAAGAACAGCAAAGACGAGATTGAGGAAAAAGTGATGGAGGCGGCCCGAATTCTAAAGCTTGAAGAACGCTTGAGCTTTAAACCCGGCGAGCTGTCGGGTGGGCAACGCCAACGGGTCGCCATCGGGCGCTCGATTGTGCGCAAACCCAAGATTTTCCTGTTTGATGAGCCGCTCTCAAACCTTGATGCGGCCCTACGCGGTGACATGCGGGTAGAGCTGTCAAAACTACACCGCGATCTTGATGCTACCATGGTTTACGTGACCCACGACCAGATCGAAGCCATGACCATGGCCGACCGGATTGTGGTTTTGAACGATGGCAAGGTTGAGCAATTCGATACGCCAATGGCCCTTTACCACACACCCAAAACCAAATTTGTCGCCGCCTTTATCGGCCAGCCCAGCATGAACTTTATCAACGCTGAGGTTAGTGGCATATCCAAAAACGGCCTTGCCGTGCGCCTTGCCGGTGACACTGATATGACCCTGCCCGTTGCCACCGATGGTGTGTCAGTGGGGGACAAAGTCGAAGTCGGCATACGCCCGGAGCATGCGCATTATGCGCCGAAAAACGGAATTCTGGAAATCAGCATTGATATTCTTGAACGCCTTGGCGGTGTTTCTATCACCTACGGCAAAGTCGCCGGATGTGATAAATTCTGCGCCGTTCTTGATGGCGAGGCCCCGATTTCCGAAGGTCAGGTTGTGCCCTTGGGGGTTGATCCCGCCGATTGCCATGTTTTCACAATGTCCGGTGACGCTCTGATACGGCAAAAAATCCCAAGTCTCGTCTAAGGAAAAACTATGCGTATTGCAATTTGTGGAATGGGGCAGCGCGCGACACATGTTCTCGCGCTTATGAAAAATAATATGCCCGAAATAGAGTTCGTCGGCTACACCGATCCAAATTCGGTCAGCCACGAATGGCAAGGCGGCGGCGACATTCCGGCGTTCGATAGCATCGATGAGATGCTTTTGAGGGCCACGCCGGATCTGTTGTTCGTCGCCTCGCCAAATTATATGCACCTCGAACACATCCGCAAAGGGCTTGAGGCCGGGGTGCGGGTGTTTGCCGAAAAACCTGTGGTTACCACGATTGAAGACACATTCGCGCTAGCGGAATTATTGCAAAAATACGGTACCGATCAAGTGATTATCGGCCTGGTACTGCGGTATTCCCAGCATGTACGTGATTTGCAAAAAGCGCTTGATGCAGGGCAAATCGGCGATATCGCCTCCATTGAGGCCTCTGAATATATCGCCCCCTACCACGGCGCGTTTTTCATGCGCGACTGGCGACGCAAGGATGAATATTCCGGCGGTTTCATGCTGGAAAAATGTTGCCATGATCTGGATGTTTACAACATGGTCACCGGCTCGCGGCCCAAACAAGTGGCCAGCTTTGGCGGGCGGCGCTCGTTCCTTCCCAAGAACGCCCCCGCCAAAGGCGTTGATGACAGTGTTTATCACGTGAAAGAAAGTCGCTGGAACAGCGCCGATGACCCCTTCACTTCAGATGCGGATATCGTTGATAACCAAACCGCGATTATTCAGTATGAATCCGGCGCCAACATGACGTTTCACACCAATATCAACGTCCCCGATGAGCATCGCCGGTTTTGCGTAATGGGTGCCAAAGGCATGGCCGAAGGTGATTTCGTACGCGGGTATCTGAAGGTAACAGATGCGCGCACGGGTGATCGACATGCGGATATTAATTATAATGACGGCGACAGCAAGCTAACCGGCGCCCATTACGGAGCTGATGAAATGATGGTCAAAGACGTTGTTGCCCACCTGCGCGGTAGTAATCAAAGCCTGCCCGTAGGCGTAGTCGATGCAATGGTTGCAGGCATCGTGGCAATTGCGCTAGACGAGGCCAGAGAGTACAATAAGGTCGTTGATTTAACCCCGTATTGGAAGAAATTTGATTCCTACGGTTTGCAATGATCTTAAAGCTGATTGGCGGAAAATATGACTAAAATACATGGCGCTTATATGCGTTCTGAAACCTCTGAGGCCCCGGATAAATTCATCGCCATGCTTGGACGAAACCTTGGCAATCTGAACGGTATAAAACTTGCGCAGACCCGCGCAATATATACCATTGCCCGCGGCAGTTCTGATGCCGCCGCCAATATTTTTTCCTATGAGGCCATGCGGGTTTTGGGCAAACCTGTCACCACCCTGCCCCCTTCGGTGTTCAGCCTTGGTGACGGGGTGGATATGAGCGGAGTTACAGGCCTTGTGATTTCGCAATCCGGCGGTAGCAGTGATCTTGTCAAAGCCTGCGAGGGGATTAAGGCCCGTGGTGGTGAGACCATTGTCATCACCAACACTGATGGCTCGCCTGCCAGTAAGGTTGCGGATGTTTCCATTGATATCGGGGCCGGGCCGGAACTGGCGCTGCCGGCAACCAAATCGGTGATTTGTACGATCGCGGCGGGCATGGCGTTGCTGGCGACGCTCAAACCTGAATACGCCAACGTCTGTGATAATGCCGCAAAAGCTATGGCAAAGGTCAAAGGCCGGGAACTGCCGGAACGTGCAGCACTTGAGGCGGCGCTGATCAAGGCGGATTCGGTCTTTGTGATCGGGCGGGGTTGTGGATTTGGCGCCGCGCAGGAAATCGCGCTGAAATTCAAGGAATGCGCCGCATTGCACGCCGAGGCCTATTCGGCCTCGGAGGTTCTGCACGGGCCATTACAACTGGCAACCAAACCGCTGACGGTACTGATGCTTGATACCGGCGAGGCTGACACTCAAGAAAGCCTTAACATTGCCGAGGCGCGTTTTAAGGCCATTAACGCCCCGGTATTTCGCGTGCGCCCCGATGATCTAGGCGTAAAAGATGTCGCCCCGATTGCCGCTGCGGCTGTGTTGCTTTATGCGCTGTATCCGGTCGTGCACAACGTGACTGTTGCACAGGGCATGGACCCTGACGCGCCGGAAACTCTGGCCAAAATTACCGATACGGTTTGATAAGGATAAACGTGCAAAACTGGGCTACATATCAGGAAATTCACCGCCAACCAGCAATTTGGCGCGCATGGGCGGACAATTTTGACGCAACCACCTTGCGCGCCTGGGTAAAGGCACAAAACCCCGATGAAATCTGGCTTTGTGGAGCGGGAACCTCGGCCTATATCGGGGATTTGATCGCAGCGCATCTTGGGGCCGACGTCCGGCGCATCCGTGCGATTTCGACGACGGATTTTGTGTCTTGCCCGCAGAATTTTATCCGCCAAGGCTTGCGTCCGCTGGTGATATCTTTTGGCCGCAGTGGCAACAGCGCTGAAACCATCGGCACACTTGATATTCTGGATAATTTCCTACCCGATGCCCCGCGCCTGAATATCACTTGCAACGCCCAAAGTGCGCTGGCCACGCGTACACCCAAAACAGGTGCGCAACAGGTGGTCGTGCTGCCGCCAGAATGCCATGACGCCGGTTTTGCGATGAGCTCAAGTTATACAACGATGCTGCTAAGCGCTTTGTTGGTTCTTGATGAAACGACCGGTGCGCAGGATTTACGGGCGCTGGCAGATGCGGCTAACGGGCTGATGGAACCGTTGTTCAAACTGGCAACACAGATGACACAACCCGCCCGCGTTGTTTTTACCGGCTCAGGCGCGCTTTGCTATGCTGCACGCGAAGCGGCCCTGAAAGTGATGGAGCTGGCCGCCGGCGGCATTCCGGCCATATGGGATTCCAGTCTTGGCTTTCGCCATGGTCCGAAATCCTTTGTCGATGACACTACGCGGGTGTTTATGTTCCTCTCAAACCATCCCTATTCCGGACAGTATGACAGGGATTTGGCACATGAGGTACGTCAGCAGTTTGGCACAGATACAGTGACAACCATCGGCCCCTTTGCTGATGCCGATATCCGCTTGCCTGCGCAATCCAGTGATGCGGTTTGCGCCGTATTATATGTGCTGGTGGCACAGGTTTTGGCCTGTGTGTGGTCCCATGAACTGGGCCTGAATGTGGATGATCCATTTAAAGGGCGCGGCACACTTACGCGGGTCGTAAGCGGCGTGACGCTCTATCAACCGGAGGTTTTGTGATATGGCGTATGCATGTGGAATTGATATTGGCGGAACCAAAATCGAAGCTACGGTTTTTGATGAAAACTGGCAACCGCTGCATACCCGGCGCACCCCCACCCCGCATGATACATATGAAGCCCTGATCGCCGCAGTTATGACGCAGGCCCATTGGCTGGAAATGCGCGTAGGCGTTGATAATCTACCCCTTGGCATCGGCATTCCGGGCCTCCACAAAGCTGCAAGCGGTGAGGCTATTACGGCCAATCTACCCGCGAACGGCCGCCGGTTGCGTGCGGATTTGATGACCACTATCGGGCGCAAGGTGACTTTTGGAAATGATTGCGATCTGTTTACCTATTCCGAGGCATTGCTGGGGGCAGGAAAAGACTATGACACTGTGTTTGGTCTTATTCTTGGCACTGGAATCGGCGGCGGGATTTGCCATGGTGAAGCCCTGTTTCAAACCGTAAACGGCATAGCAGGCGAGGTCGGGCATATGACCATATCCGGGGTTCTGACCAAAGAATTCAACCTGCCGATCCTTACTTGTGGATGCGGGCGGCAAGGGTGTTTTGAGACTTTAGCCTCGGGGCCGGGCATGACGCAGCTGGCTAAACTGGTGATGGGGGCGCCTATGCCTGCGCAAGAAATTGCCGCACAAGCCGCCTCTGGCGCGGTTGGCCCTCAGCGGGTTATAGAAATCTGGTTGCGCATCGTGACTGAACTGATTGGCAATCTGCAATTAACCATCGATCCCGACTGCATTGTGCTTGGTGGCGGGTTGTCCAACATTCCAAATGTATGCAACCAGATTTCAGAGATCCTGCCTGGCGCTTTGTTGCAAGGCGCCAGCAAACCCATGGTTACAAAGGCCAAATTTGGCGACAGCAGCGGCACACGTGGTGCCGCCCTTGCTGCCCGGCGCAAGGCTGATCAACGATGAGCGATATCCTGCGTCAAACCATTCAGAAAAACCGTGCAGGAGCCTGTATTGCTCTGCCCTCGGTGTGTTCAGCACATGGGGATGTTTTGACTGCGGCTTTGTTACTGGCCAAAGAAAATGACCAGCCCCTGATCATCGAGGCCACCAGTAATCAGGTTAATCAAAACGGCGGTTACACCGGTATGCGCCCCGCTGATTTCGTCGCTTTTGTGCGCCAAATTGCGGATAAGACCGGGTTTGAGCACAGCCGCATTATTTTTGGTGGCGATCACCTTGGTCCGCAGGTTTGGCGCGCGCAACCTGTTGAAATTGCTATGGAAAAAGCCAAAGTATTGGTGGCTGAATATGTTAAGGCCGGTTTCACAAAAATCCATCTGGATTGTTCTGAAGGATGTTTGGGCGAGCCTGCACAAGTTGAGGATACCACCAGTGCGGCGCGGGCCGCACAATTGGCCGCTATCTGCGAAGAGCATGCGCCCGACCCCGACAAGATTTCTTATATGGTCGGCACCGAGGTTCCCCCGCCCGGTGGCGCGCGCGGTGTTGGCGAAGAGACCATTCACCCCACTACGCCTGACAATGCCAAAACCACGTTGTTAGCACATTTTACCGCCTTTGATGCCGCAGGGATCAGCGCCGCCAAATCCCGTATTGCAGCCCTTGTTGTGCAGCCGGGCGTGGAATTTTCCCCCAGCCATATTGACCACCTTCCCAAGGGGGGAAATGCAGGCTTGCGCGCAATGCTTGCCCCTTATGAAGGGGTCTGTTTTGAAGCGCACTCAACCGATTACCAACACCCCCAAGCCTATAAAGATTTGGCCGAGATGGGGTTTGCCATCCACAAAGTCGGCCCCGCCCTGACCTTTGCCTATCGTCAGGCAATTTATGCGCTTGATGGGTTGCTAAGCACGCTCCAGCCTGACACGCGCACGGTGGCGCATCTGCCCGATGTTATGGAAAACCTGATGCAGGAAAACCCGGACCATTGGGTCAGACATTATCACGGAGATGCCCAGGTTTTGCGTTTACTGCGCCACTATTCCTATGCGGACCGCATTCGCTATTATTGGGCACAGCCACAGGCAGAAGCGGCCGTTTTGGAACTGCTGCGCACGATCGATGCTGCGCACATCCCTGAACCGCTCTGGATGCAGTTTTTCGGGGCCGAAACCTGCGCGCGCGCAGCAATACTGTTGCAAGCGGGATATACTTCAACCGAATCCCGCATTCTAGCCGAAATTCAAACTGCTCTTGCCCCTTATTTCTTTGACTACCAAGGAAAATCAGCATGAATTTGCCACAAGACACCTGGATTATTCCAACGCAATTATTTGACGGGTATACCCTTTCAAACGACAGCGCGATCCACATGGTTGATGGGGTTGTTCGTGCAATCGCTCCTATTAACGATATCCCGCAAGACGGTCTGATCACCCAGCTGACAGGCATACTCAGCCCCGGATTTTTTGACATTCAGATCAACGGCGGCGGCAATGTCTTATTCAACTCCAGCCCAAACTGCGAAGGCCTGTCGCGCATTGCAACCGCACATCGCGCAGGCGGCACTACGCATTGGTTGCCCACAGTCATTACAGATGCCCCCGAGGTGCTTGAGGCCGCTTGTGATGCCATTCTGGAATGTATTGGCAAATTCGGTATTGCCGGCATTCATATTGAAGGCCCGCACTTGGCGATTGAACGCAAAGGCACCCACAAAAGCCACTGGATACGCCCGTTTGACGCGCACACCTATAACCAGATTGAACGCCTGCGCGCCCGCGATATCCCGGTGTTGATCACCCTTGCCCCTGAGACCATGCAGCCCGGACAAGTGGCAAGCCTGGTCGCCCTTGGCGCGGTTGTCTCGATTGGACATACCAACGCTACAGCCGCGCAAACCAAACAGACGCTGGCCGAGGGGGCGCAGCTTTTCACCCATCTGTTCAACGCCATGTCACAGATTGAAAACCGCGCGCTAAACGTTGTTGGCACCGCAATTAACAGCGATCAGTATTGCTCAATCATCGTTGACGGGCTGCATGTTGATCTGGGTTTGGTCGGGCTTGCCACGCGCGCCCGACCGGTTGCTGACCGCATGATTATTGTGAGCGATGCCATGCCAACGGTCGGCGGAGATGCGGAATTTATGCTCTATGGCAACACCGTTAAATTGCACGAGGGACGCCTTGTTAACAACGAAGGCTCGCTGGCTGGCGCCCATATTACCATGTTGGAAGAGCTGCACAATATGGTCCATAAGGTCGGTGTACCGCTGCAAGATGCGCTGCGAATGACGACCTCAAATCCGGCCACACTGATGGGGTTCAAGGATATAGGG
>CAYSAZ010000062.1:0-13657 GCA_964429065.1 uncultured Rhodobacterales bacterium | reverse complement strand
CCGCAGACACTATCTTTTGGGTCAACCGATGAGTCCTGATCCTAATACGTCATAAAACCGGCTGGTAGTTACCCCCATTTATCCTGCCATGTAGGCAAGGTATCCCCCGGGGCCGAGGTGGCCTCAAACACGCCGCGTGCGATGGCGCGTGACAGGCAAATGGCAGCGGCGTGACCGATTTCCAGCTGGTCTTTCACCGGATCACCCAGAGGTTTTTTGCCGGTTGCAGCCACAAACACCAGATCACCATCATAAGGGGTATGGCTGGGCACAATTGCACGCGCCATACCGTCATGGGCGGCTATTGCAACGCGCGTTGCTTCGGCTTGGCTAAGGTCGGCGTCTGTCGCGATGATGGCGATCGTGGTATTGGTGCCACTGGTCAAATTTTTATACGGTTGCAAATCTTGGAACGGGTCGACATTAGTAGCCGGACCATTTCCACCAAATTCACCATCCACCTCAAAAGGCGCTGCCCAAAAGTGTTTTTGCGCTTGTTGAATAACCGATCCGATGGCGTTTACGGCCACCAAAGCCCCAACCGTGATACCATTATCGAGCACCACCGAGGCAGAACCCAACCCCCCTTTTAATTCCCGTGTTGTCGCACCGGTTCCGGCGCCAGTCGTGCCCAGTGTAAAATCAAGCGACGCATCTTTCAGCGCCGCTTCCCCCAGTGATTTATACGGGTTTAGAGGCCAGTTTTTATCGCCGCCATTCAGCAAATCAAATAAAATAGCCCCCGGCACAATCGGAATGCTGGCATCGCCGACCTTGAAACCCCGGCCCAGCGCCCGCAGCCCGTCACAAACCCCTGAAGCCGCGTCCAGCCCAAAGGCTGAGCCACCGGAAAGCACCAGCGCATCAACCTGTTGCACCAATCGGTCAGGGGCCAAAAGATCGGTTTCACGTGTGCCTGGCGCCCCGCCCATAACATGGACAGCCGCCGTAAACGGAGCATCTCCAAGCAAGACAGTGCAGCCGGATTTCAGCGTATCATCTTGTGCATTACCAACGCGCAGACCTGCCACATCGGTGATCAAATTGCGCACACCAAGTTTCATATGCACCGCCCGCCATCAACTTCCATGGCGATACCTGTGATCATGCTGGCCTCGTCGGAGCATAAAAAACACGCAGCATTGCCCATGTCTTCCGGGGTGGAAAAACGCCCCAACGGGATTGTCGATATAAACTTGGCGCGTATTTCCGGCGTATCCTCGCCCATGAAAGATTGCAGTAACGGTGTGTCCCCGGCTACCGGGTTGATCGCATTGACGCGTATACCATCGGGCGCCAGCTCCACGGCCATGGTTTTGGTCGCCGTAATCATCCAGCCCTTAGAGGCATTATACCAGTTGAGACGTGGCCGCGGGCTAACCCCTGCAGTGGATGCTACATTCAAGATGACACCCGTACCGCGGGATTTCATATGGGGTACAATATGTTTGGCGCTTAGATAAACCGACTTGGCATTGACTGCCAGAACCCGGTCAAAATCCTCCTCCGAGACGTCCTCCAGCGCGGCGGGCAGGTGGGTGATACCGGCATTATTTACCAAAATATCAATATGCCCCATCGTTGCAATCGCGGTTTTTGCCATGGCACGAACACTGGGTGAATTTGCAACGTCAACCGTGCAGGCAAGTGCGCCCAGTTGCGCCGCCATTTTTGTGGCCCCTTCGGCGTTAATATCGGCAATCATCACCGTGGCCCCCTCGACGATGAATTTTTCAGCAATCCCGGCCCCAAACCCCGAGGCGGCACCGGTTATGATAGCTGTTTTCCCTGCAAGCCGCATGCTTTCCCCTCAAAATATCTGACTTATCGTGGCACTGTTAACGCCGACGCGCAAGCTCTCGATAAAGGGCTTCGCCGCTTACGCCAATTTCCGCGGCCATCCGATACCAGGACCCTTTCGGGGGCAGTATTCCTTCATTCCAGACCAGCCATGCACTGACACGATCTGCAACCCGATGCAGCGACAGTATTTCCGCGCGCCGACGTGCATTTTGCACTTCGCGTGCTAAATGGGCGGTAAATGCACCTGCGACAACACTGTTCGTAATCAATAATTCCTGCACGTGTTTTCGATTGAAAATCACCAAGGTAGAATCTGTCGCGGCCACCGCAGAGCAATGATATGCCTGTGCACCGAATGAAGCCTCTGCAAGAATGGCCCCAGCTACTGCGCGCTGCAATATCACGGCTTTTCCATCTTCTTGGCGGCGTAAAAGATGGACCTCGCCAGATTGCACAGCATAGTATTGGCTGATTGGGTCCGCGCGCTCAAAGACCAGTTCTCCTGAGGAAAACCGGCGTTGAGAATGCTTAAGGCATAACAGGTGGTCAAAAAAACTGATAGACATGATTGCAATCATGTTCTGATTTGTCAGAATATTGCAAGCTTGCTGTTAAATGACCAGTTTTCAGGAGAAATTATGCTACGCATCTTTATCATTGCAACCTTATTCACCACCTCTGCTTTTGCCCAAGACCATACAGCAGCGATGGATCACAACGCGCATATTGCCGGAATGTCTGGGGCAGAAATCACACAGCCCGGGCAGTCGGCTTTTGCTGCAATCGAAGAGATTATTTTTGCCTTGGAAATGGACCCGAATACCGATTGGGCAAAGGTTAACATTTCTGGATTACGAGAGCATCTTCGGGATATGGATTTGGTATTCATTGAGGCCGAAGTATTAAGCGAACCTGTTGCCAACGGCATGCGTTTTACCATAACCGGGGCGGGCCGTATTCGTAAGGCGATCCGCAATTTAACCATTGCACATGCAGGGGTGATGGATGGAGTTGATAACTGGAACTACGTTGCTAAGGTGCATCCCGAAGGCGCCGTGATGACAATAACCGTTCCCGCATTTGATATGCCTCGCCTAAGTGGGCTTGGGTTTTTCGGGGTAATGGCCACAGGTATGCACCACCAAAACCATCACTGGGTAATCGCAACTGGTGGCAATCCGCATAACTAGCCGTGATGCGCTGCCACGGTTTTCAGCACGGAAAACCCGTATAGCGCCTCAAACCCTTTTTCGCGGCCATGACCGGATTTTCCAACCCCGCCAAAGGGCAGCTCTACCCCGCCGCCTGCGCCGTAGTTGTTGATAAACACCTGACCGGCGCGCAGTTTTTTGGCGAGCCGCATTTGACGTGCACCGTCACTTGTCCAGATAGCGGCAACCAGACCGTAAGCGGTACTATTAGCGATTTTCAGGGCGTCGGATTCGCTGTCAAACGGGATGATCACCTGCACGGGGCCAAAAATCTCATCTTGGGCCAACACATCATCAGGATTGATCCCGCTATAAAGCGTCGGGGCAAAATAATGCCCACCGCTTGGGGCATTATCCACAATAGTTGCTGATGCGATAATGCGTGCAGGGTCAGCTGCGTTCACAAACCCTTCAACGATGCTCTTTTGGCGCGCAGAAATCAGTGGCCCGACGTCGTGATCTTCTATTGCAGGACCGACCTTTAACGCCCGGTACCGTGCGGCCATCATCGTGCTGAGTTTTTCATAAACCCCGCGCTGCACCAAAATGCGTGATGCAGCCGAGCATGTTTGCCCGGCGTTTTGCACACCTGCGTTCACCAAAAATGGCAAAGCGGCCTCAAGATCGGCGTCATCAAATACAATTTGTGGAGATTTTCCGCCAAGTTCCAGCGTTACCGGCACAATCGCATCGCCCGCAGCTTTCTGGATCATCGCCCCTACTCCAACAGAGCCGGTAAAGGAAATATGGTTAATATCAGGGTGGTTTGAAAGGGCTGCGCCAGCTTCGATTCCCAATCCGGGCACAACGTTTAGCGCCCCGGCGGGCAGGCCAGCCTCATGGGCGATATCGGCGAAGGCAAGGGCCGTCAGGCAGGCCTCTTCGGCGGGTTTCAACACCGCGGCATTGCCCATCGCAAGCGCCGCCCCGACTGAGCGTCCGATGATCTGCATCGGGTAATTCCAGGGCACGATATGGGCCGTAATCCCATGGGGTTCGCGCAGGGTGTAAACGGTATAACCATCCATATAAGGTATTGTTTCACCATGGATTTTATCCGCAGCGCCGCCATAAAATTCCATGTACCGCGCCAAGGCTATAGCATCGGCCCGTGCTTGTTTTAGCGGCTTGCCAACGTCCGTTGCCTCAATGCGCGCCAGCACATCGACGCGTTCCAGCACCAGCTGTCCGATGCGGGTCAATATCCGCCCGCGTTCCAGCGCGGTCTTTTGGCCCCATTTTGTGTTTAATGCCACACCGGCGGCATTAACGGCAGCGTTAACATCAGCCGCTTGACCACGTGCGATTTGCGCAATTTCCTGACCATCCGAGGGGTTTGACAACCACAAGGTTTTACCCGCTATCGGTGCGACCCATTTCCCGCCGATAAAGCATTTCGCAGTATCAAACCACAAATCGTTTTGAATGGACATCAGGCTATTTCCTTTGTTAAAATTTCTTGCAAGTTCGGGGCGGCATTGATCAATTCTTGCGTATAGGGATGCTGCGGGTTTTCAAACACAGCCTTGGTTTCTCCTTGCTCGACAAGTTCGCCGGATTTCATGATGATAACACGCTCGGTGATGCTGCGCACTACGGATAAATCGTGGCTAATAAACAAATAGGACAGCTTTAAGCGATCCGAAAGCTCTGCCAGCAAATCCAGAATTTGGGCGCGCACGGAAACATCAAGTGCCGAGACCGCCTCATCGAGAATAATCAGATCGGGGCGGATAATCAGCGCTCGGGCAATGGCAATGCGCTGGCGTTGCCCGCCGGAAAATTCATGGATATATTTTTGGGCGTCCGCCGGAACCATCCCGACGCTGACCAAAGCCTCGTCAACAGCTAGTTGCCGCGTCGCGCCGATAGGGGGCGTTTCCAGCAGATGAAACGGTTCGCTAATCAAACGCGCGACTTTGTGGCGAGGGTTGAATGAACCATATGGATCCTGAAACACCACCTGCATTTTACGCCGCAAATCGCGGGGCATATGAATGCCCGCCAGAACCGGAGTGCCGGCAATGCGAATTTCACCACCCTCTAGGGCATCAAGCCCAAGGATGGCCCGGGTCAGCGTTGATTTTCCACAGCCGCTTTCCCCGACCAACCCCAGACTTTCGCCGCGCTTGATCACAAAGCTAACACCATTAACTGCCCGAAAATATGCGGGCTTACCCAACAGCCCTTTGCGCGGCAATACATAATCGCGCACCACGGATTTGACCTCCAGCACGGGTGTGTCTTTGGCATCGATATGCGCCTTGCGATTTGGGATATGACCAGAGGCAGCAAATAATGCCCGGCTATAGGGATGCTGCATTTCCTGAAAAAGCTTGCGGGTTTCACCGCTTTCAATGACCGTACCGGATTTCATGATAACCACATGATCAGCCATTTTGGCGACAACGGCCAGATCATGGGTGATCAGCATCAGGCACATGCCATCCTCAACCACCAGCTGTTCCAACAGGGCCAAAATCTGCGCTTGCGTGGTCACATCCAGCGCCGTCGTCGGTTCATCTGCGATCAACAGTTTTGGGCGCAGCGCAATGGCCATCGCAATCACCACCCGCTGGCGTTGCCCACCGGATAGTTCGTGGGGATAACGGTTCAGCGGGAATTGATCCGCAGGTAAACCAACACGGTTGAGGGTTTTTCGGGCGATTTTACGAGCCGCAATACGGGTGGCTCCACCATGGATAAGCACCGTTTCGGCCACCTGATCGCCGATAGTTTTCACAGGGTTTAGCGCGGTCATTGGTTCTTGGAAAATCATCCCGATGTCATTGCCGCGTATGGCGCACATCTGGTTTTCGGAATTATCCAATAACGACTGCCCGTCGAGCATAATCTCACCAGAGATATCTGCACCAGAGGGCAGCAGCCCCATCACGGAAAACGCGGTCATGGATTTACCGGAACCGGATTCCCCGATCACGCCAATTTTTTCCCCGCGCGCCGCCTTGAGGTTAATATTTTTAAGAATCTGGGTGCCGTGAATAGCTACACGCAGATTTTTGATTTCTAAAAAGCTCATGCGCGCTGCCGTCGCAGTTTTGGGTCAAGCAGATCGCGCAGACCATCCCCCATCAGGTTCAAGCCCAGAACCGTCAACACAATTGCAAAGCCCGGAAACAGTGCCAAGTGCGGCGCAAAACTGATCATGGTCTGGCTTTCTGCCAACATACGCCCCCAGCTTGGGATCGGGGGTTGCGCGCCAAGACCGACATAAGACAGCCCTGCTTCGGCCAAAATGCCTAGGCTAAACTGGATGGTGCCCTGTACAATCAGCAGATTGAGAATGTTGGGCAGGATATGTTCAAACGAGATATGTGCGGCATTTTTTCCGGCTACACGGGCGGACAGGATAAAATCACGGGTCCAGAGCGACAGTGCCGCCCCGCGCGAAAGGCGGGCAAAAACCGGGATATTAAAAATACCGATAGCGATGATGGCATTAAGCGCCGAGGGGCCAAACGCGGCAGTGATCATGATGGCAATCAACAATGCCGGAAAGGAAAAAACCAGATCATTGGTGCGCATAATTACCTCATCCAGCAGGCTGTCTTTACGTGCCGCGGCCGCCAGCCCCAGCGGTACGCCCAATACCATCCCGATGCCCACGGCAACTACCGCGACGGCAATGGATGTGCGCGCCCCAACCATGATCATTGAGAATATATCGCGCCCTAAATGATCTGTGCCAAACCAATGCACACTGCCCGGGGGTTGCAGTTTATGCGCGATGTCAAGTTTGGTCACATCGTAAGGTGTCCAAAGATAGGAAAACAAAGCCGCCCCGACAAAAATCAGCACCAACACCGTGCCAATCACAAAGCTGCGATTGCGCCGTGCTGCAGTGATAAATCCGGTTTCTCGCATCAGTTGCGCCTCCGTAATCTGGGATCAACGGCGGCATAGGTAATATCAACCGCAAAGGTCACAAGAACCACCGCAAATACCAGCAGCATTACCACGCTTTCAACCACGATCAGGTCACGTTGCGCGATGCTTTGGAACACCAGCCGCCCGAGACCGGGCAGGAAAAACACGTTTTCAATGATGATTGCACCTGCCAGCAGGAACGAAAATTGCAGCCCGATGATGGTCAACACCGGGATCATGGCGTTGCGCAGGGCGTGGTGCCACAATGCCTGACTTTTTGACAGGCCTTTGGCGCGCGCCGTGCGGATGAAATCCTCGGACATTGTGTCGATCAGGGCAGATCGCATGACCCGCGCAAGAATGGACGCCTGTGGCAGCGCCAACGCAATGGCCGGCAGGCTCAGGGCTTTTAATCCGGCAAAAACCCCGTGGTCCCAGCCAGGAAAGCCGCCGGCAGAAAACCAGCGCAGGTTGATCGAAAAAACCAACACCAGCAACATCGCGAACCAGAAATTCGGCACAGCCACCCCTAATTGCGTGGCCCCCATTATCGACACATCCGCCACAGAACCGCGCCGGGACGCGGCAAAAATTCCGGCAGGAAAAGCGATGAGCGTTGACAGGGTCAGCGCGTAAATTGCAAGTGGCAATGAGACCATTACACGGTCTGCGATCATATCCGCAACCGGGGTGCGATAGGTATATGAGGTGCCAAAATTCCCGTGCAGCATTCCGCTGACCCAGGCTGTATACCGCGCCAATCCGGTGACGTTCAGCCCCAATTCTTCGCGCAAGGCAGCAACAGTGTCCGCTTGTGCGTTGATCCCCAGCATATAGCTGGCCGGATCGCCGGGGATGACCTCAATGGTGACAAAAATCACCACGCTTGCTGCGAGCAGGCTGAGGCCAAGGGATAACAGGCGTTTTAGGGTAAAACGTAACATGATAATCAGCGTCCCGATAGGAAAACTGAGGCGCGCGCACCCGCCTCAGTATTTACGCTCAATCGTTCCAGTAGATCGCCGTCAGGTCATTTGCCTGTGTCGGCGCATTTTTCCACAGCCCAACGATTTTGGCGTTTGCAACGGTGGTATTGGCAAGCTGAAACAGATATCCGTTGACATAATCATCCGCAATCATCCGTTGAGCAGACTTCAGGATTGCCGAACGTGCGGCCAGATCGGTTGCGGCGTTAAGGTCCTCCATCAACTGTTGAAACGCAGCGCTGTCATATTGGAAATAATATTCAGGACGGGCATAAATGCCAATATCCATGGGTTCAGTGTGTGAAACGATAGTCAGCCCAAAATCATAGCCCCGGAAAACTTGCTCCAACCACTGGGCCCATTCAAGGTTACTGATCTTGACGTTAATGCCAATCTCGCGCAATTGAGCCGCGATGATCTCACCGCCACGGCGCGCATAAGAAGGCGGCGGTAGTTTCAAGGTCGTCTCAAAGCCGTCGGGATACCCGGCCTCGGCCAGCAGGGATTTCGCAAGTTCAGGGTCATAATTGGATTGCCCCGTCAAATCCACATAATCAGGATGGTGTGGCGCAAAATGGCTGCCGATGGGGGTGCCATAGCCAAACATCGCCCCGTCAATGATCGATTGGCGGTCAATGGCATGGGCCACGGCCTTGCGGACCTGCACATTATCAAAGGGTGGCATTTTATTGTTGATCGCAAGGATCGTTTCGCCTTCAGTCGAGCCAACGATGACCTGAAACCGTGAATCCTGTTCAAATTGCAACAGGTTTTCGGGGGCTGGAAAGGCGGGAAATACGTCAACATCCTCGGCCATAACAGCGGCAAAAGCGGCTGTGGGGTCCGAGATAAATTTAAAAGTCGCCTTTTCCAAACGCGCAGGTGTGCCCCAGTAATCTGCATTTTTGGTGATTTCGATCCGATCGCCCTGCACCCAGTTTGTAAATACAAACGGGCCGGTGCCGACGGGATGGGTCTTGGCATCTGCGATAGATTCAGGTGCTACAATAACCGCATCGCCCCATGCCAGATTAAACAAAAACGCGCCATTAGGGGCGTTTAGGGTGATTTTTACCGTCGTTGCATCCAGCGCCTCAACGGTTTCAATCCCCTCAAACAGGGCTTTTTGGGCGTTGGTGGAATCCTCGGCCCGAGCGCGATCCAGTGAAAATACCACGTCCTCTGCATCCATTGCGCTGCCGTCATGAAACGCAACACCTGCATGCAGTTTGAACGTATAGACCAGCCCATCATCCGAAATGCCCCAGCTTTCGGCCAGTGCCGGCAAGATCGAGCCATCGGCACCAAAACGCGTCAATCCTTCAAAAATATTGGCGTAGACCACACTGTCGATCGCCCCCGCTGCAGCGCCAGTTGGATCAAGGTGGGGTGGTTCCAGCTGCATACCGACAGTGATTGTTGTCGTTTCGGCCTGCGCGATACCAGCGCTGATGGCTATAACACCGGCTAATGCTAGTTTGTGTGGTAAAGTTTTCATGGTTCCCTCCAACCGGGGTTTCAAGTTACTGATCTGTCAGCAATTCTGCCAATGCTAACCCCATAACTTTGGCAGAGTCTATCATATCTTGTACGCCAATATATTCATCCGGCTGATGTGCAAGGTCTAAAATTCCCGGACCATAGGCAATGCAGTTTTTCATCCGTCCGATTCGGTCGATATGTTTTTGATCATACGTACCGGGCGACACAACATATTCCGGCACCTTATCAAGGACCTTCAAAATAGCATTGCTGATCGTTGTGACAACGGGGGCATCCTTGGATGTCATGCTTGGCAATACCTCGTGCAGATTACGGATATCATAGCGAAATTTAGGGCGCGTTGCCTGCACTTTATCTAAAATATCGTACATTTCCTGCCGTACATCCGCGATGTTTTCTTCCAGTAAAAACCGCCGGTCGATAACCATTTTGCAACTGTCAGGCACGCAAGGCGCGGGCAGGCCATCAAAATCTTTATCCTGTTCCGGCTCACCACCGTGAATCGCGTTGATGTTCAACGTCGAGTGCTTGGCCCCTTCGGGAACAATTGGCATTTCGGTGCGTTTTTTGGCCAAGGCAGGGAACAGGGTTGCCTCCATTTCAGCTACCACAGCCCCCATATGCCGCACAGCACAATCCCCCAGAAACGGCATGGAACCATGGGCGATATGGCCATGCGTTTCAATTTCAGCCCACCAAACGCCACGATGCCCAAGGCAGACACGATCTTTGTTTAAAGGTTCAGGGATGATCACATGCTGCACCCGTTCTGGCGTAAAAAACCCTTTTTCTGCCAGATAAGCCACCCCGCCAAACCCGCCGGTTTCCTCATCCGCAGTGCCAGATATCTCAATCGCACCTGCGTAATCGGGCCAGGTGTCGATAAAGGCCTCAACCGCAATAATAGAGGTCGCGAGCCCACCTTTCATGTCGCACGCCCCGCGCCCGTAAATCTTGCCGTTTTGCAATTCTGCCCCGAACGGGTCAAAGGTCCAGCCATGGCCAACTTCAACCACATCAATGTGGCTGTTGAAATGCACGCAATCCCCTTTGCCCGCGCCATCACGCCGTGCAACCACATTCCAACGGGGATATTTATCGCTGTCCCCGGGGGTGCCAAAGGCGCGGATCATCTCAACCGCAAAACCCCGCGCGCCCAGCCGTTTTGCCAGATACTCGCAAATCTCAAGATAATTATGCCCCGGCGGATTAAGCGTCGGGATGCGGATCAAATCCTGGGTCAAGGCAATCAAATCATCGCGCGCGCCATCAACGCGGGTTGTAAATTCGGCAATTTTGGTTTTGTTAGGCTCCATCCATCCCTCGTTATATCAATTCTGCATTCCTTCCATTATTATTTCCCAAAAACCAGCCGTAGCGCAATACAGTAGAAATACGGGGAGGGGCGTATGCACAAAGGACAAAAAACCACCGATCTGGCGTTCGAGCATGCACCGGTTGGCATCGTGTTAACCGAAAATCGCATCATCAAAACCTGCAACCAGACCTTTGCCGATCTGTTTGGCTATCCCAAGGATGCGCTGCTGGAACAATCATTTCGTATGCTTTATGCAACGACAAAAGAATTCTGCGAAGTGCGCAATATCGGCCTTGATCCACTGCGCAAAACCGGGCGTTATAGTGACGAACGCATCATGCTGCATAGGGACGGCCACATGTTTTGGTGTCGTTTTCGTGCCAAAACTCTGACGCCGGATAATCCGTTGGGGCGCACGATCCTTAGCTTTGCCGATATTTCAGATACCCACCAGATCATCGCTCTGAGCCCGCGCGAAAGGCAGGTGGTTTTGCTGCTGCGCAAAGGTCAGACCAGCAAAGAGATCGCCCGAACCCTCTCCATATCCCCACGCACAATCGAAGATTACCGGGCGCAGTTGCTGGAAAAATTCGATGCCAAAAACGTGGCCGAACTGCTGACACATCTTGTGGGGATGTGAACGGAAGGTTTGGTTTCGAGCATCCCCCTTGACCCCCCATAAAATCCCGCCCATACCCCTTTTCCATGACAGACCTTAAAAATATCCGTAATTTCTCCATTGTGGCGCATATCGACCACGGTAAATCGACATTGGCTGACCGTTTGATCCAACATACCGGCACCGTGGCTGACCGTGACATGCAGGCGCAATTGCTTGACACGATGGACATTGAACGTGAACGCGGCATTACCATCAAGGCTAATACCGTGCGGATCGATTATACGGCCAAGGACGGGCAAGATTATGTGCTAAACCTGATCGACACTCCCGGGCACGTGGATTTCGCCTATGAAGTCAGTCGCTCGATGCGGGCGGTTGAGGGGTCTTTGCTGGTCGTTGATGCGGCCCAAGGCGTTGAGGCGCAGACCTTGGCAAATGTTTACCAAGCCATTGAAGCTGACCACGAGATCATCCCGGTGCTCAATAAAATCGATCTGCCAGCCGCCGAGCCCGGGCGTGTTTGCGAACAGATCGAAGACGTGATCGGGATTGACGCCAGCGACGCTATCATGATTTCTGCCAAAACCGGCATTGGCATTCCCGAGGTGCTAGAGGCTATCGTTACCCGTTTGCCGGCCCCCGAAGGGGTTGAAGATGCACCGCTGCGCGCCATGCTGGTGGACAGTTGGTATGATGCCTATCTAGGGGTGGTCGTTTTGGTGCGGATCATCGATGGGCGCCTGAAAAAGGGTGATCGCATTCGTATGATTGCCACAAATGCTGTTTATCCGGTGGACCGTGTCGGGGTTTTCAAACCCGAAATGACCAATGTGGACAGTCTCGGCCCCGGCGAGTTGGGGTTTCTGACCGCCAGTATCAAACAGGTGCGTGATACCCGGGTTGGTGACACGGTTACCCATGAGAAAAAGGGTGCAACTGAGGCATTGGAAGGCTTCAAACCCGCGCAACCCGTTGTGTTCTGTGGCCTGTTTCCCGTGGATGCCGCCGAATTTGAGGACTTGCGCGAAAGCATTGAAAAACTGGCGTTGAATGACGCCTCGTTCAGTTATGAAACTGAAAGTTCGGCAGCGCTGGGCTTTGGATTTCGCTGTGGATTTTTGGGGTTGCTGCATCTTGAGGTCGTGCGGGATCGCATTGAGCGTGAATACGACATCGACCTTATAACCACGGCTCCCTCGGTGGTGTATAACATCCATATGCGCGACGAAACCGTGCAGGAATTGCACAACCCCGCCGACATGCCCGATCCGACCCTGATTGACCATATCGAAGAACCGCGCATCACCGCGACCATTCTTGTGCCCGATGAATATCTCGGGGATGTGCTAAAACTTTGTCAGGATCGCCGCGGCATCCAGCAAGATCTGACATATGTTGGCGCGCGCGCCATGGTGGTCTATGATTTACCGCTCAACGAGGTGGTGTTTGATTTTCATGATCGACTGAAATCCGTAACCAAGGGCTATGCCAGTTTTGACTATGATATTAACGGCTACCGCGAGGATCAGCTGGTTAAGATGCAAATATTGGTTAACGATGAGCCGGTCGATGCCCTCTCCACCATGGTCCACCGCGCCCGCGCCGAAGCCCGGGGCCGCGCCATGTGCGCTAAATTAAAGGAACTGATCCCGCAGCACATGTTCAAAGTCCCGATCCAAGCCTCCATTGGCGGCCGCATCATCGCGCGCGAAACCATCTCGGCGCTACGCAAAGACGTAACTGCCAAATGCTACGGCGGCGACATGACCCGCAAACGCAAACTGTTGGACAAGCAGAAAAAAGGTAAGAAAAAGATGCGCGAATTTGGCCGCGTAAGCATCCCGCAACAGGCGTTTATCAACGCGCTGAAGATGGATGATTAGAGGATTTATATGGTATAGTATGGGTCACCCATTGATAACCCGGGCCAGACATAATTACGATGCCAATTAGAAAAGCTTGTTTATTTTTCACGGGTGGTGGTTAGCAGATCAAATCGTTGGCTGCTTAGATTTATTATTTGTTCGTTATTTCCATCTTCATATTAAGCAGTTGCTGATATGCATCAAAAATCCGGACTTTCTGGGTAACCCCCCCTTTTCATAGGGTCCGCTAGTAGAATTACGCAGCTTGTTTCAGTTTTATGACGGGTGTGACCCCACCGATGGCCATGTTGGGCCGGTCGTTGTTGTATGTATATCCAGAGCCGTTCTATAGCTTGGGCTTGAGCCTTCTCTATCGTTTCAAGGATGCTTTGGTCCCGCTGACGTATTCTGGGCCATTATCCACCCTGATAATTTGGGGCTTCCCGCACTACTCGATAATC
>CAYSAZ010000061.1:0-14186 GCA_964429065.1 uncultured Rhodobacterales bacterium | reverse complement strand
AAAGCATCCATAAATCACCCGTCAATCGAACGGTCAGGCTTGGCGAAATGTGCAAGATCATCAAGGGTTTTGATATGAACACGCTGCCCCTCAACCTTAACACCGTAAGGTTTAAGTGCATTAAATGCCCGCGACAGGTTTTCCGGGGTCATCCCCAGATAAGACGCAAGGCGGCGTTTTTCATAGCGCAGCTCAAAGCTTGGGTGATCCCCTTTGGTGCGCCGACAGCGGATCAGGTAATTGGCCAAACGTTCCGTCGAGGTGCGTAATTTCAGGTTTTTGGTATTGCGAATGCCCGCGCGATAATGGTCCGCAAGTTCGGCAACAATGGCCCGGGCAAATTCTGTATCAGTATCAAAAACTGACCGGACATCCTGGGACGGCAGCATAATAATACGGCATTTGCCAGAGGTGCGCGCCGACATCAGGTACGGCTGATCGATAATCGCGGCGGCCAAAATGAATGAGGATACGGGCCAAACGGTGGCCATTGTGGTCTCGCGGTTATTCCAGGTGCTGAATAATTCCACCGAGCCGCTGATAACAATATGCAGAAAATCAGCCGCCTCTCCTTGGGTTATCAGTTCCGTATGCGGCGGGAAATTCTGGATATAGGCGCCGCGCGTCAACGACTTGAACGCATCATCAGAAATATCGGCAAACAACGCAAGTTTGCGAATCTCGGCTATTCTTTCAGCAATCATGTCCAGCACCTTTCACTTGATACTTATCAAGTTTACGACTCGTAAATGTCAATAGTCGGATTACTACATTTGTATATCACACTTAATTTCCGCGTCATATGTAGACAACAAATATCACTAAGCTATTTATTTTAAACGATTATTTGAAAAAATTGATCTGGATCAATTCCAGAACTTCAAAAGCTGCATACCGTCCTGCCAGAGTGGGCCATTAGGCCAAATAATGGAGGGACACATTATGCATAACCTTGATGGTGTTAGTACAAGCGATCAATATCGCGCGCTGGGGCTTAGCACGCTGGCGTTTACAGTCTGTTTTGCAGTCTGGACGATCTTTTCGATTATCGGCGTTCAGATCAAAATGGATCTGGGCTTGTCGGAAACACAATTTGGCCTGTTGGTGGCAACGCCGGTGCTGACCGGATCGCTTAGCCGGATATTTCTGGGCGTTTGGACAGACCAGTTTGGCGGGCGCATCATGTTGCCTTTGCAAATGCTGGTCACGGCCGTGTCGGTCTGGCTGTTGGCATCCGTGCAAACCTATGCGGTGTTTCTGATGATCGCGCTGGGGCTTGGGTTGGCTGGTGGCTCCTTCATCATCGGAATTGCCTATGTCTCGCGCTGGTTTGAGGCCTCTCGTCAAGGGACAGCCTTGGGGATTTTTGGTGCCGGCAACGTGGGCGCTGCGGTCACCAACTTTGCCGCTCCGTTTTTGCTGATCGCCGTTGGCTGGGAGCAAACGGCGCGCATTTACGCCATCGTTCTGGTAGTCATGGCCATCATATTCTTTCTATTTGCCAAAGAAGACCCGCTGCGTGCCGAGCAAAAGAGAACCGGCGCGAAACCGGTTTCTGCGATCAAACAGCTTGAGCCGCTCAAGGATATTCAGGTCTGGCGTTTTGCAACCTATTACTTCTTTGTGTTTGGCGCATTTGTAGCATTCGCATCGTTCTTGCCACGCTATTATGTCGGCGCTTACGGGGTCGCGCTGACCTCGGCGGGGATATTTGCCGGCATGTATTCCCTGCCCGGCTCAATCTTTCGCGCGCTGGGCGGCTGGATGTCGGATGTTTGGGGGGCGCGTTTCGTGATGTATCTGACCTTTATCATCTCGCTGGTGGTGCTTTTTATCATGAGCTATCCCGAAACCAGCTATGTGGTTCAAGGCATTCCGAATGCCGACGGCACCCCGCGTCTGATCGAATTCAGCTTTGGCATTCCGCTTTATATGTTTGTGTTCCTGACCGTGATCCTGGGCTTTGTGATGAGCCTTGGCAAGGCGGCCGTTTATAAACATATCCCGGTCTATTTCCCCGATAACGTTGGGGCCGTTGGTGGGCTGGTTGGCATGATCGGCGGGCTTGGCGGATTCATTTTGCCGATATCTTTTGGGATACTACTGGATCTGTTCCATGTCTGGTCGGTGGTGTTCATGCTGATGTTTATCATCGTGGCTGTCAGCACAATCTGGATGCATCTGGCCATCACACGAATGGACCGCGCCCGCCACCCAGAACTGCGCAAAAACACTCATCTGTCAGATGTTCCCCATACATAATTAACCAAACAAAAGGAGAGAGACCTTGGGCAAAGATCTTCGAAACTGGACACCGGACGATGAGGCCTTCTGGGCCTCAACCGGCAAATCCATCGCCACACGAAACCTGTGGATTTCAATCCCCAGCCTGCTAAGCGGTTTTGCCGTTTGGCTGTATTGGGGCATTATTACGGTGCAAATGCTGAACCTCGGCTTTGATTTTGACAAATCCGAACTGTTCACCCTGATGGCCATCGCCGGCCTGACCGGGGCTACGTTGCGTATTCCGTCAACCTTCTTTATTCGCATCGCAGGGGGGCGAAATACGATCTTCTTTACCACCGCCCTGCTGATGATCCCGGCCATTGGTGCGGGGTTGGCGCTGCAAGACCCCAACACGCCGTTGTGGAAATTTCAGGCCCTAGCGCTGTTGTCGGGTATTGGCGGCGGGAACTTTGCATCCTCGATGTCCAATATCAGCTTTTTCTACCCTAAGAAAATTCTTGGTTATGCGCTGGGTATGAACGCGGGCCTGGGTAACTTTGGGGTTACAACCATGCAAATTGTTATCCCGCTGGTTATGACTTTTGCCCTGTTTGGTGGCGATTCTATGACGTTGCAAACCACATCCGGCACGCTGATTGGCAAAATTCCAGCCGGCACCGAGACATATATCCAAAACGCCGGTTTTGTGTGGTTGCTACTGCTTGTGCCGCTGGCCTTCCTTGGCTGGTTTGGCATGAACAACATTCGCGACGAGCATGTTTCCCCCGATATCCCCAAGCCGCTGGGTGCCTTTGGAATCATGACCGGCATGTTGCTGATCGGGTTTATTACGGCGGCTTTCGGCTTGTGGCTGTTGTTGCCAGATACGGCCAATGGTTCGGGCTTTGGTGTCTCCAAATGGATCGTTCTGCCCATTGTTATTATTCTCACAGTTATGTTTTTAAAAATGATCCCCGGGGCTGTCGGGCAAAACCTGACGCACCAGTACCAGATTTTCAAAAACAAACATACATGGGCAATGACCATCATCTACATCATGACCTTTGGTTCCTTCATCGGGTATTCGGCGGCACTGCCCCTTACGATCAAGGTTGTGTTCGGATTTCAACATGTCTTGGGTGCAGACGGGGTTATGAACCATGATATCATAAACCCCAACGGCCCTTCGGCCTTGATGTTTGCATGGATGGGGCCATTTATCGGCGCGCTTATTCGCCCGATTGGCGGTATGCTGGCTGATAAAATGGGGGGCGCACGCGTGACCCAGTGGATATCGGTTGTGATGGTTGCCTCGGCTGTTGGACTCGCCTACATCCTGGAACAGGCATATAGCTCGGCAACGCCAGAAACCTACTTTTTACCCTTCATGGCGCTGTTTCTTGTACTGTTTGCGGCAACCGGCCTTGGTAACGGCTCAACCTTTCGCACCATCGCGATTGTGTTTGACAAAGAACAAACCGGCCCGGTTCTGGGCTGGACATCCGCCATCGCGGCTTACGGTGCCTTTATTATTCCTAAAGTATTTGGTGAACAAATGGGGGCTGGCACGCCACAATACGCCCTATACGGTTTCGCGGTATTTTATGCGGTGTGTATCGCAATTAATTGGTGGTTCTACTTACGGCCCAATGCCTATGTGAAAAACCCGTAAATTCGCGAAAATTGGCGCCAGCGTTTTGCTCACTCTTTACGCTGGTGCCATTTATTAACATGGAGAAATAAAAAATGAGCCATCTACTGGACAGGTTGAATTTCCTGAAAAGCACCACGCAGGATACATTTGCGAACGGGCATGGGATCACCACCAATGAAAACCGCGATTGGGAAGATAGCTATCGCAATCGCTGGCGCCACGACAAAGTGGTGCGCTCGACCCACGGGGTAAATTGCACCGGGTCTTGTAGTTGGAAGATTTATGTAAAATCCGGGATCGTGACCTGGGAAACCCAGCAGACGGATTATCCGCGCACCCGCCCCGGCCTGCCGAACCATGAACCACGCGGTTGCCCACGTGGTGCCAGTTATAGCTGGTATTTATATTCCGCCAACCGGGTGAAAAACCCATTGATCCGGGGCCGTTTGTTGAAATCCTATCGCCGTATGCGCGAAGGCAACACTGCGATTGAAGCCTGGAGCAAACTGCAAAATGATCCCGTCTTGCGCGCCGATTATGTAACCACGCGCGGTAAAGGCGGTTTTGTGCGCGCCACCTGGGACGAAGCCACAGAGATTATCGCTGCCGCCAATCTTTATACCACCAAAACATACGGCCCGGACCGGGTCTTTGGTTTCTCGCCCATTCCGGCGATGTCGATGGTTTCTTATGCGGCTGGCTCACGGTATTTGTCGCTGCTGGGCGGCACCTGCATGTCGTTTTACGACTGGTATTGCGATCTGCCACCCGCCTCGCCCATGACGTGGGGTGAACAAACCGATGTGCCGGAATCGGCTGATTGGTATAATGCAGGCTACCTGTTGCTTTGGGGATCAAACGTGCCCCAAACCCGCACACCGGATGCGCATTTTTATACCGAAGCCCGTTATCGCGGCACAAAATCGGCAGTAATCTCCCCTGATTACGCCGAAGCCACCAAATTCGCCGACCTGTGGATGGCCCCAAAAGCCGGCACTGATAGCGCGTTGGCAATGGCCATGGGCCACGTAATTTTGCGCGAATTTCATCTGGATCGTCAGGCGAAATATTTTGAAGATTACATCCGCCAATACACCGACATGCCACTGCTGGTGGTACTGGATGAAAAGGACGGAAAGCTCGTGCCGGGGCGGCAATTGCGCGCCGATGATCTGAAAGGTAAATTGGGGCAAAAGAATAACCCTGAATGGAAAACCGTCGGATTTGACGGCGCATCTGGCAATTTGGTGCCCCCCAATGGCTCGGTCGGATTTCGCTGGGGCGAAGACGGCGAATGGAACCTTGAGGAACGCGCCAAAGCCAAAGATACCGCGCTCAAACTTTCACTGATACTGGAGGAAGATCACGACGAAATCGTCGGCGTTGATTTCCCGTATTTTGGCGGCGAAGCCTCTGAGCATTTCGTCAAATGCGAACACCCAGATGTACTGACACGCAACATTCCAGTGAAGAAAATCAAAGCCAAAGGCGGGGACATTTATGTCGCGACCGTATTTGATTTATTTTGTGCCAATTATGGTCTGGACAGAGGTTTGGGCGGCGATTGGGTATCCAAGGATTACGACGAGGATATCCCCTTTACCCCCGCATGGGCCGAGAAAATCACCGGGGTGCCGCGCGATCAGATCATCACCGTCGCCCGCGGGTTTGCCGAAAACGCCGAGAAAACCACCGGCAAGTCGATGGTTATCCTCGGGGCCGGTCTAAACCACTGGTATCACATGGATATGAACTATCGCGGTATCATGAATATGTTGATCATGTGCGGCTGTGTCGGCCAATCCGGCGGCGGCTGGAGCCATTACGTGGGGCAGGAAAAGCTGCGCCCGCAAACCGGCTGGCAACCGCTGGCGTTTGCGCTGGACTGGGCCCGCCCGCCCCGGCATATGAACTCCACCTCTGCGTGGTATGCCCATACGGATCAGTGGCGCTATGAAACTCTGGGGGCTGACGAGATCCTTTCGCCGACCGCACCCGATGGCGATTGGCACGATGCAAGTCTGATCGACTATAATATCCGCGCGGAACGCATGGGTTGGCTGCCCTCGGCCCCGCAATTGAAAACCAATCCGCTTGAGGTGGTTAAAGCCGCCAAAGACGCGGGCATAGAGGTTAAGGATTACATCACCAAACAGCTAAAATCCGGCGATTTGGAAATGTCGTGCGAAGATCCCGATGCCCCGGAAAACTGGCCGCGCAACCTGTTTGTGTGGCGCTCTAATTTGCTGGGCAGTTCCGGTAAGGGCCATGAGTATTTCCTAAAACACCTGCTAGGCACCGACCACGGGGTTTTGGGCAAGGATCTGGGGGTTGAGGGCCGCAAAAAACCGATCGAGGCCAAATGGCATGATCAAAGCACCAAAGGTAAACTTGACTTGCTGGTGACGATTGATTTCAGAATGTCGACAACAGCCGTTTATTCCGACATCGTGCTGCCTACGGCCAGCTGGTATGAAAAAGACGACCTGAACACGTCTGATATGCACCCGTTCATCCACCCGCTACAAGCGGCCGTGGACCCTGCTTATGAAAGTAAATCGGATTGGGAAATTTTCAAATCCATCGCCAAGAAGGTTTCGGAAATTGCCCCGGGCTATCTGGGAACAGAAACCGATGTCGTGGCGTTACCACTGTTGCATGACACCCCGGCCGAGATTGCGCAGGATCAGGTTCTGGACTGGAAAAAAGGTGAATGCGAACTTATTCCGGGCAAAACCGCCCCGAATTTCGTCACTGTTGAGCGTGATTATCCCAATATTTACAAACGGTTCACCGCGATTGGCCCGTTGATGGAAAAAATCGGGAACGGTGGTAAAGGCATCTCTTGGGACACCAAGATCGAGATGCAGCACATGAAGGCACTGAACGGTGTTGTCACGGATGAGGGCGTCAGCAAAGGCATGGCTAAACTTGACACAGCGATTAATGCCGCCGAGATGATCCTGATGCTGGCCCCTGAAACCAACGGTGAAGTGGCGGTCAGGGCGTGGGATGAATTATCCAAGGCCACGGGGCGTTCGCACCGCCATTTGGCCGAAGTCAAACAGGATGAAAAAATCCGCTTTGCCGATATCGCAGCCCAGCCGCGCAAGATTATTTCCAGCCCCACGTGGTCGGGTATTGAAAGCGAGGAAGTCTGCTATAACGCCGGCTATACCAATGTCCATGAGCTGATCCCGTGGCGCACATTGTCCGGGCGACAACAGCTTTATCAGGACCATTTGTGGATGCGGGCCTTTGGCGAAGGGTTTTGCACCTATCGCCCGCCGGTAGATTTGAAAACCATCACCACGGCCGTGAACACAGCCGCGCAGAATAATGAACCGCATGTGGTGTTGAATTTCATTACACCACACCAGAAATGGGGGATCCATTCGACCTATTCGGACAACCTGTTGATGCTAACGCTTAATCGCGGTGGTCCGGTGGTCTGGATGTCAGAGATCGATGCCAAAAAGGCCAAATTGATCGATAACGACTGGATCGAGGCCTATAATGTCAACGGGGCGTTAACGGCCCGTGTCGTGGTGTCTCAGCGCATGAAAGAAGGCACGTTGTTTATGTATCACGCACAAGAAAAAATTGTGAATGTGCCGGGGTCTGAACAAACGGGTCTGCGCGGCGGCATTCATAATTCAGTTACCCGCACCACGTTGAAACCCACCCATATGATCGGCGGATATGCACAGCTTTCCTATGGGTTCAACTATTACGGCACGGTTGGATCAAACCGCGATGAATTCGTGATCGTGCGCAAATTGCAAAAAGTAGACTGGCTGGATAAACCGGCGAAAATAGGAGGGCAGAGCTAATGAAAGTTCGTGCACAAATCGGCATGGTGCTTAACCTCGATAAATGTATCGGGTGCCATACATGCTCCGTCACTTGTAAAAACGTCTGGACCAGTCGCGACGGTGTTGAATACGCGTGGTTTAACAACGTCGAAACCAAACCCGGCATTGGCTATCCCAAAGACTGGGAAAACCAGAACCGCTGGAAAGGCGGCTGGACCCGGACCAAAGCCGGAAAACTTGTGCCGAAACAGGGCGCGAAATGGCGGATTTTGGCGAATATTTTCGGCAATCCGAACCTGCCTGAGATCGACGATTTTTATGAACCGTTTGATTTCGATTACGACCATTTGAAATCAGCGCCGGAAATGGATGCCTTTCCAACCGCGCGCCCACGGTCAAAAATCTCGGGCAAACGCATGGAGAAAATCGAATGGGGGCCAAACTGGGAAGAAATTCTGGGGGGCGAGTTCGAACACCGCTCAAAGGATTATAATTTCGAGGGCATACAAAAGGAAATGTATGGCGAATACGAAAATACCTTTATGATGTATTTACCGCGGCTGTGCGAACATTGTCTTAACCCGACATGCGTGGCCTCTTGCCCGTCTGGCGCTATCTACAAACGCGAAGAAGATGGTATCGTGTTGATTGATCAGGATAAATGCCGCGGCTGGCGCATGTGCGTGTCAGGCTGCCCTTACAAAAAGATCTATTATAACTGGGAATCCGGCAAGTCAGAAAAATGCACATTCTGTTACCCGCGCATCGAAAGCGGCATGCCCACGGTGTGTTCAGAAACCTGTGTCGGGCGCATCCGTTATCTTGGGGTAATGCTGTATGACGCCGATAAAATCGAACAGGCCGCCGCCGTTACTGGCGAGCAGGAGCTGTATGATGCCCAGCTTGATGTGTTTTTGGATCCAAATGATCCGGCCGTAATTGCCGCCGCGCGCAAAGAGGGCGTGCCAGAGGCATGGATCGAAAGTGCGCGCAAATCTCCGGTGTGGAAAATGGCGATGGACTGGAAAATTGCCTTTCCGTTGCACCCGGAATATCGCACATTGCCGATGGTCTGGTATATCCCGCCACTTTCGCCCATTCAAAATGCGGTTGAAGCTGGCAAAATAAACGTCAAAAATAACATGCCTGATGTGCAATCCCTGCGCATTCCGGTGCGGTATCTGGCCAACATGTTAACGGCTGGCGACGAGGCCCCGATCATCACTGCCCTTGAACGGATGCTGGCGATGCGCGGCTATATGCGGTCAAAAACTGTTGAGGGCGTGATTGATATCGAGATCGCCAAAGAGGTGGGCCTTACCCCGCTTGAGATCGAGGATATGTATAAAATCATGTCTCTGGCGGATTACGAGGATCGCTTTGTTGTGCCCACAACCCACCGCGAGGCGGTTGAGGATGCCTATGATCTGCGCAGCGGGTGCGGGTTTACCGACGGCAACCAATGTTCCACCGGCACCAGTGGCAAAAAGCTGTTCGGCTCGCGTAAATTTGTAGTGCCGACAGGGGGTGCACGATGAATATGACCTTTAAGGCGCTAAGCGCGCTGCTGAGCTATCCATCGCAGGATTTAAAAGCTGCGAGTGCTGAAATCCGGCAAATTCTGGTGGATGAGGGCATTCTGTCGAGCCAGGCGATCAAAGCGATTCATCCATTGCTGGCGGAGCTTGAAACGATGGACGTTTACGCACTGCAAGAACGTTTCGTGCTGCTGTTTGACCGCTCCCGCACCCTTAGTCTCAACCTGTTTGAACACGTCCACGGTGAAAGCCGTGATCGGGGTCCAGCGATGGTTGATCTGCTGGAAACATACCGTGCGGGCGGCTTTGATCTTGACAGTTCAGAACTGCCGGACCATTTGCCGATCCTGCTGGAATTTGTAGCAACCCAACCCATTGAAGTTGCAAAAGAAATGCTAGAAGATGCCGGGCATATCATCGCGGCACTAGCAGAACGTTTGCACCGGCGTGACAGCGTATATGCTGCCGTTCTGGCTGGTTTGGCGGAATTTGCGCATATCGATACCGGCAGTGAACTGGTGGCAGAATTGCTGTCGGTTGTGGATGATAATCCCGAAGATCTGGACGCACTTGATGACGTCTGGGAAGAGGCCGAGGTCACCTTTGGCCCCGACCCCAACGCCGGCTGCCCGGTATCGCGCGACATGCTCGCAAATATGGATCAACCAACGCCTGGCGCCGCACCCCTTGCGGCCCATAAATAGGAGGCGAACATGCATCAGTTTTTATACGGAACCTACCCCTACATTGCCCTAACAGTTCTGGCGATCGGGTCCATTGCGCGCTATGAACGCGACCCCTACACATGGAAATCCAGCTCCAGTCAATTGTTGCGGCGCAAGCAATTAATCATGGGATCCATCCTGTTTCACGTCGGCGTTCTGGCAATTTTTGCCGGGCATTTGGTCGGGCTTTTGACACCGCTCACGGTTTGGGATGCGCTTGGCGTCAGTCACGGGGCCAAACAAATGATCGCGATTTTGCTCGGCGGCACGGCAGGAATTTCCATGTTGATCGGCGGGCTAATGCTGGCCCATAGACGGTTGTTTGATGCGCGGGTACGGGCGACCTCCAGTTTTGCCGATAGCGCTATTTTAATTTTGTTATTGGCCCAAGTGACCCTTGGCCTGATGACAATTTTTGTTAGCCTTGGGCATTTGGACGGGCATGAAATGACCAAATTCATGCACTGGGCAGGCGGAATATTCCTATTTGATGCAAAAGCTGCCAGCTATATCGCCGATGTAAACATTCTGTTCAAGCTCCATATCTTCCTAGGGTTAACCATATTTTTGGTGTTCCCCTTCACTCGACTTGTCCACATGTTATCTGTGCCCGTGCGCTATTTCTGGCGCCCCGGATATCAGATCGTGCGCACCCGCAAAGGAAAAAGCTGATGAACCCGCTTATGCCTGAAATCATTGTCAACGGCGCGGTGATCCCCGCCGCTGACATCGCTGCTGAAGCACAAAACCATAACGCTCCTTCGGATAAACCCGGCTGGGCGTGGCAAGCGGCGGCGCGGGCTTTGGTGTTGCGCACGTTGTTGTTGCAAGAAGCGGCAAACCGCGCCCTTAGCCCTGCCCCGCAAATGCTAAGCAAAGGCAAGTTGGAAACCGACGAGGAATCCCTGATCCGCGCAGTTTTGGAACAGGGTATGGACATCCCCGAAATCACCGATGCCCAGTGCCGTGATATTTACGACACCCGCACTGACAGTTTTCGCGCGCCCAGCCTGTTTCAAGCGGCCCATATTCTGTTTGCTGCACGCCCAGAAGATCAAGACGCCAGAAAAGCGGCAAAACAAGCCGCAACGATGACTTTGCATGAGATAAAAAGCGCCCCTAAAAGCTTTGCGATATTAGCCAAAGAGCGTTCAGCCTGCCCGTCAAAAGATAACGGTGGCGCCTTGGGGCAAATCAGCAGTGGCGATACCGTTCCTGAATTTGAAACCGTCATGAACGCCTTGAAAGCCGGGGAATTGCACGCAGATGTGGTCGAAACCCGTTTTGGTTTTCACATCATCCGCATGGATGAAAAAGTCGATGGTGAGATTTTACCTTTCGCAACTGTTCAGCCGCAAATCATGGAAAGACTAGAGCAAATAGCCTGGGCCAAAGCCGCCCGCGCCATGACCGAAAACCTGGTAGCACAAGCCGAAATTATCGGGATTGATCTGCATAAACCAAAGGGAAAAGCCGCATAATTAAAAACTATTTTGCAACTGGCCCGGTGGATTTCCCAATAGTCAACTGGGCCTCCCAAAGAGCGTGGCGCGCGGGCTTTTCGGGATAACGGATAATATCCAACAGCATATCAGCACAAGCTTTACCCGCTTTGCGCACAGAGGAACGCGTGCATGTAAACATCGGCACATCGCCACCATTTTGCAAAAATGACAACTCGTCATCATGGATAATCACCGAGATATCACGCCCCATTTCCAGCCTGAGTTCTTGTAGCGCGCGACGCACCCCGATTGCGGGAATAATCGATGAGACCAGAAATGCACTCGGCGGTTGGGGCAAACGCATCATCGCCATTACGCAGGCATAGCCATAAGGCTCGGTCATTTCGTCATTGCTCATTAAATTTCGCTCCATTGGGATATTATGCGCCGCAAGGGCCTCCTCATAACCGTTTCGGCGACGGGCGGCGAAATTCATGGTTTCCAGGCCGTTAATCAACGCAATGCGCCTATGCCCAAGGTCAAGCAGAAATTCGGTTGCCCGCTTGAACGCGCTTTTGTTGTTCACATCGAGCCAGGAATAATCGTGGCGTACAATTGCCGCGCGCCCGTGCATCAAAAATGGCATGCCGATGTTTTGCAACAATTCAATACGTCGGTCAGGAATGCGCGGCCCATGCACGATCACACCATCGACAGAACGTTTGGCCAGCATCTCGCGATACGCCGTTTCCTCATCCTCGTCGCGCACCACCGACAACACCATATCATAGCCCGCTTTGGCATAAGCCTCACTGGCGCCGGAAATAAAATCCGTAAAAATCGGGTTGACAATTTCATGGGTCGAAAGCGGTAAAACATGACCAATCGCCATTGCGCGCCCTGTTGCAAGGCTTTTGGCAAGGTTGTTTGGCCGGTAGTTATACTTTTGCGCGGCCGCCTGAACTCTGATGCGCGTATGCTCTTTAACCTCCGGATATCCATTTAACGCACGACTAACTGTGGTTTGCGACAGGTTCAGGACTTCGGAAAGTTTCTTGAGGTTCATCTTCACGGGTTAAGTCTTTCATAGCGCTATAAATATTGATGTAACATGATGGATATCAAAAATTGTTATAAAAGTACATTAACAGTTAAACTTGACTTATTTTAATAATATCCGCACATTCACATCATTCAAAGCGCTTTGGTAGATTCGTCTCATCGCGCCTTGGTCAAAAAATATATGAATTCTGGGAGGGATTACCGATGAAATTACCATTATATTTAAGCGCTGCCGCGCTTTCGTTAAATGCAAGCATTGCTGGCGCAGCGGGCCACCTTATGTACGCCCCTGGCGAAGACATGCGCTTTAACTGGGCCAGTTATGAAGCGTTGAAATCAACGGATCTGTCAGGGGAAACCATCACGATATTTGGACCATGGCTTGGACCAGACAAAGATTTGTTTGAAAGCATGATTGCCTATTTTGAAAATGCAACGGGCGCGGATGTACAATATTCTGGTTCTGACAGTTTTGAACAACAGATCGTTATTGATACCGAAGCAGGTTCAGCCTCAAATATTGCGATTTTTCCACAGCCGGGTCTGGCCGCTGATTTGGCTGCCAAAGGGCATTTGACGCCCCTAGGTTCTGAGACCGCTGACTGGGTGCGTGACAATTATGCTGCGGGGCAATCCTGGGTCGATCTTGGCACCTATGCCGGGGCCGATGGCAGCGATGCGTTATATGGTTTCTTTTACAAGGTCGATGTGAAATCGCTGGTCTGGTATGTGCCGGAAAATTTTGAAGACGCCGGCTATGACATCCCCCAATCCATGGAGGAGCTAAAAGCTCTGACAGACCAAATCGTTGCTGATGGCGGCACGCCGTGGTGCATCGGATTGGGATCAGGCGGCGCGACAGGTTGGCCTGCGACCGACTGGGTAGAAGATTTGATGCTGCGCACACAAACCCCTGACGTTTACGATGACTGGGTAAGTAACAAGATACCGTTTGACGACCCGCGTGTGGTTGCCGCGATTGAGGAATTCGGCGCTTTTGCCCGGGTTGATGCTTACGTTGATGGTGGCGCAGGGGCCGTGGTTTCCACAGATTTCCGCGACAGTCCCAAAGGTCTGTTTGCCTCACCACCCAAGTGTTATATGCACCGTCAGGCCTCGTTCATCCCCTCGTTTTTCCCTGAGGGCACCGAAGTGGGCAGTGACGCTGATTTCTTTTATTTCCCGGCCTATGCGGGCAAAGATCTCGGCAAACCGGTTCTGGGGGCTGGCACCGTCTTTGGCGTTACCAAAGATTCCAAAGGTGCCCGCGCGTTCATGAAATACCTACAATCACCGATCGCGCATGAAATATGGATGGCACAATCCGGTTTCCTGACGCCGCACAATGGGGTGAATGTTGATGCTTATGGCAATGATACCCTTAAAAATATGGGGAAAATTCTGCTTAATGCCACAACCTTCCGTTTTGATGGCTCTGATTTGATGCCTGGGGCGATTGGTGCCGGGGCTTTTTGGACAGGCATGGTGGATTATGCCGGGGGTAAAGATGCCGCGACGGCAGCGGCCAGCATTCAGGAAACATGGGATTCCCTGAAATAAATAGGCTTTCCTGCCCGGATCAAAGCTGTTTCGGGCAGGCTTATTAACAATAATCCAACCAAAGGGGAGCAGGAGTGCAACAATTACTAATCGCACTTTTTACAATGGCGCTGGGTGTGGCCGGATGTGTTGCCTACTTTGCCGGCTCCAATTTTATATTG
>CAYSAZ010000060.1:0-14447 GCA_964429065.1 uncultured Rhodobacterales bacterium | reverse complement strand
CGACATCTTCGTTGGCAACGAAGTGCTCTACCACTGAGCTACGCCCGCAGCCGGTGGTGGGGCTGATATATAGAGGTTCCGCGGTGGTCTGCAAGAGGAAAATCAACTGACCTCGTATCTTTATTTACTGCCCTTAACGCCCACTTAATTTTGCATGAACTTCATCAAGATCGATCTCTTTTTTAGGGCCAGCACGCCCCGGTTCGCGATCATATTTGAACAGTCGAAAATCGCGGTTATAAATCTCAAACATCAGATGGATGGACAGATCATCAAAATAATCCGCAACCGGAAAGGCGCGTTTGGGGCCGTGGCCCTCGGATTCATTGAAGCGCGGCATATTTTCCAGATCAACGGGGTGTTTTTGGTCAATTTCGCCCAAAACCTTAGCCATATCCGTGCCAAAATCCTCGGTTGAGATAATCCGGTTGAACCGCCCGCCATTGGCAATAAAGGTTGATACATGCCCCGAAACCGCTGACCAGTGGATATCCGGGTCCATGGGTTTGCGAAATTTGATAGTGTCGCGCACAAACAACAAAAACCGTCGAAACGAGGCGATTTGGTCAAAATCCCCTTCGACATCGACCCCGTACTTGCGCATCAGCATCGGCACGAGATTGCCGCGATACCGTTTCCCATTGCGTTGAATGCCGGTAATTTTATCAAAATACGCCGACAGAACCCGCGAATACGGGTTGCGCACCGAGGTAAAGGCATAAACATCCTGCGCCTGCGCACGTTGCTCAATCAAGGGTTTGCTAGCATCAATCCCCCATTTGTGCAGGCCTTTGGTCGCGTCGTGAATATCCCCGTCAAAATATTCGCCGTGATCCCCGTAATACATGACCTGCCCGATGGTCGAGCAGGCACATTTGGGCACCACACGGTACATCACCGTTTCGCTTGTCGTCATCCAGGTACCGGGAAAACCCATTACAAATCTCCGTTCAATAGGGTTTTCTAGCGTGGCCTGCATGTTGTTACAAGAGAGGTGATTGAATGTTTTGCGCAAAGCCCTTATCTGGGCGGTTCAGGCAAAAGGGGTGCAAGATGGCAGGCAAGACGAATACCGCTTGGGATGACAGGATTTTACCGTTTCAACTGGACGGTGCAGATGTGCGTGGGCGCATCGTGCGCCTTGACGGAATTCTGCAGGCAATTCTTGGGCAGCATGATTATCCGGCCCCTGTTGCCGCACTTGTGGCTGAGGCGGTGTTGTTAACGGCCGCAATTGGCCAGACGATCAAGCTGCGCTGGAAATTGTCCCTGCAAATCCGCGGTGATGGGCCGATCCGCCTGATTGCCACGGATTATTTTGGGCCGACAGCGGCTGGCGAGACGCCAAAAATCCGGGCCTACGCCAGTTACGATGCAGATCGCTTAGCGGCCTCGGATCGCGCGCCGTTTGAAAATATCGGTAAAGGCATGTTTGCGGTTTTGATTGATCAGGGTGATAAAATGCAGCCCTATCAAGGGATAACGCCGTTGGCTGGTGGCTCACTTGCATCCTGTGCTGAAACATATTTTAGCCAATCAGAACAGCTGCCTACGCGGTTCTCACTGGCTGTTGGCGAATCTGCTGAGCCGGGAGAGGCTGCTGGCTGGCGGGGTGGCGCGATTATGTTGCAACATATGCCTGCAACGGTAAATACGGATGATAACGCGGAAAACTGGAACCGTGCGATGATCTTGCTTGAAACGGTGGAACTGATGGAGCTTATCGGGCCGCATGTATCCCCCAGCACCTTGCTGACGCGCCTTTTTCATGAGGAATCACCACGGGTATTTGACCCCGTAGCCATAAAATTCGGCTGTACGTGCAGCCCAAAGAAGGTAGAGCAAACCATGTCGATTTATTCTGCCAAAGACATCGGCCATATGACCAATGAGGCAGGCAAAGTCACGGCGGATTGTCAGTTTTGCGGGGCGCATTATATATTTGAGCCCCACAGGCTGGGCAAAGACGCAAACCCCTGATCTGCATTCACAAACGTTGCAAAACACATTGCGTGACGATTTTTTCTGTAACGTCACAGATGCATAAATCTGCTGCCGGGGTCTGCACGGCTGAGGATGCGGCCGAGGTTGCCAGCAGCCCCGCCTGTTCCAAGGGCCGCCCTTGTGCCAGCGCCAGAACCAGCCCGCCAACGAGGCTATCACCTGCCCCAACCGCGCTAAGAACGGTGGTTGGGGGTGGGCAGACGTGGAACCGTTCGCGCGCAGATGCAAACACCGAACCGTCCGGCCCACGCGCCATTACAATGATATCGGCGACGCCCTTATGTACGAGACTCTGGGCAAAATCGACCATCTCAAGCGGGGTTGGAAAACTGCGGCCAGCCAGAAACTCGGCCTCAAGGCGGTCCATGCGCAGCACAGCATAGGGGTGGATTTTATCCCTAACCGAAACTTTCAGCGCAGCCTCGGACGTATCCAGCACCATTGCCGCATTTTTCTGCCTGAGCGCGCGGTTCAGGCCGATATAAAAATCATCCGCAATCCCGGGGGGCAGGCTGCCGCTGGCAACAACCAGCGCGCCCTCTGGTGTCTGGCTTACGATAGCGCCCAGAAGCCCGTCAATCTGGGCTTTGGTCCAAATCGGCCCCGGTAGAACCAACCGCAACTGTTTGCCGGATTTCTCCTCAAAAATACTCAAACTTTGGCGGGTGTGCCCGTCCGTTTCATAGCGGATCGGCTCAATATTGTGTTTACGCAGCTGTTTGACCAGAAGATCGCCCAAAACCCCGGCTGTGGCGACAAAAGCAGCGCTTTCACCTCCAAGGATCTTGATAGCGCGTGAGACATTAACCCCGCCGCCGCCCGGATCAATCTGACCGCCCTCACAGCGCAGTTTCGGGCCGATAACGATCTCGTCAACCGATCCCGAAATATCAAGTGCCGGGTTTAAAGTTATCGTCAAAATAGGGGTCATATATGCCATCCCGCGAATTTTTTCTCTGGGATATTACCTGCATCGCGGATATCTGCAACATATAGATTTCCAACAGGCGAATGACGTATTACGCTGGTAAAAATATAAAGGAGAGCACCATGCAGGACTGGTTAAACATGACAGCAAGTGATCTGGGCCGTAGCATTGGCAAAGGGAAAACCGACCCGCTAGAGCTGAGCGAAATGTTTTTGGCAAAGATCAAAGCGCATCCATACCATGACCGGATTTACGCCCGCCTGACCGAAAAACGCGCCCGCGCAGAGGCTGCGGCGGCATCTCTGCGGGCCAAGGCAGGCATGCGGCGCGGCTTGCTGGACGGGGTGCCCATAAGCTGGAAGGATTTGTACGACACAGCCGGTGTAGCAACCGAAGCGGGCAGCGCCTTGTTAAAGGGCCGTGTGCCGGAGCGCGATGCTGTGGTGCTGGCAAATGCCACCCGAGCCGGGCTGGTATGCCTTGGCAAAACCCATATGACCGAGCTGGCATTTTCAGGACTTGGGTTAAACAGCGTAACCGCAACGCCGCCCAATTTCCGCGATCCGGCGCTGGTGGCGGGTGGGTCGTCATCCGGTGCGGCGACATCTGTGGCTTATGGGCTGGCGGCAGCGGGGATTGGGTCTGACACGGGCGGCTCGGTGCGTATTCCATCGGCTTGGAATGATCTGGTGGGGCTGAAAACCACGCATGGGTTGCTGTCTGCCAAAGGCGTCGTGCCGCTTTGCAAAAGCTTTGACACGGTCGGACCGCTTTGTCGATCAGTTGAGGATGCGGCTGAATTGACCGCGGTGATGGCGGGCAAAATCGCGCCGGATTTATGCGCATCAACGTTGACAGGCGCGCATCTTATGGTGCTGGAAACTGTGGCACTGGAAGATTGCCGGGCCGAACCGTTGGCCGCGTTTGAAACCGCTGTGGACCAACTGGCCGCAGCAGGCGCCACGATCACCCGCGCTAAAATCCCTGAAGTTACCCGCGCGATGGAACTGGCGGCATGCCTGTTTACATCCGAGGCTTACGCCGAATGGCATCATGAAATTGAATCCAACCCCGCCGCGATGTTCCCCCCGGTGCGCGAACGTTTTCGGGCTGGCGCGGCGTTTTCAGCCGTGGAATATATCGAAAGCTGGCAAGAACTGCGGGCGCTGCGGGATATTTACCACGCCAAAACAGCCGCCTTTGATGCCGTGCTGATCCCGAGCGCACCCATCCTGCCCCCCAACATCGAACGGTTGCTTTCTGATCACGCCTATTTCATTTCTGAAAACCTGCTGGCCCTGCGTAACACCCGTATCGGCAACCTGTTGGGATCCTGCGCACTTACCTTGCCGACAGACACGCAAAGTTGCGGAATCACGGCGATGGGCACCCCGTTTGCAGAGGCAAAAATATTGCGTATCGGCGCCGCGATGGAGGCTGTTCTAAAAACCTGAATGAGGGGCCGTTGTATTTTTGAATTTACCCGAAAAGCACCAAAACCCAAACCATGAGTGCCATGATGATCGCCAAAAAAACCACAGCACTGCCGATGTCTTTGGCTTTTTTAGATAATGCGTGCTGCGCCGGGCTGATCCGGTTTACCACCGTCTCAATTGCCGTGTTTACAAGTTCCATCAGAACGATATTCCAGGAAAATGCGATGACCATTGCGCGCTCTAAACCATTGAAATCAAGTATGAATGCAAGGATTGTTGCCAGCACGGCGATAATGCTCCACTGGCGCATGCCTGCCTCGCTTTTCAACGCGGCCCGGATGCCTTGCAAAGACCAAAGAGTTGCGTTTGTATTGCGGCGCAGCACGGTTTTAACGAATTGGATCATACGGCAAGTAAAGCAGGCCACAGCTTAATTGCAACGTTTATCAGATAAATTTCCGGAACAGTTTTGTCCGGTCAAATAAAGATTCGAGTTCCTCCAGACGCCCGCTGGTGGTTTTCCATGTGCAATCCTGCACGCAAGCAATCATTGTTTCAAGAATCAACATCATCGCCATAGAGGAATCCCACGCCGAGGGCACCTCGATGCGACAATTAAACCGATGGGTTGCGAATTTTGCAATGGGTGAGCTCCACTGATCCGTAAACAGAATAATCTCTACACCGCGCGTTTTAGCCATATCCGCAAGGCGCAGTAGATCATGCTCATACCGGCGAATATCGAAGATTACGAAAACGTCGCCTGCTTTCATATTTAGCACATAATGGGGCCAGGCATTGGCGTTGGCGGCGATCAATGTCACGTCGGGGCGGGCTACTTGCATATGGGTGAACATGTAGTCTGCCAAAGCCCGGGTTATACGCCCGCCAACGATATGCACGGGGCGCTTTGGGTCTGCCAACAAAGCACATGCACCATCGAATTCTGCTGGATCAATCTGACCCAAGGTGCGGCGGATATTCTGGATGGCCGCATCGGCAAAGCGGTTCAGGATGTGGGTTTCAGGGGCGTTTTCGGCCCAGTTATTGTGTTTGGCAATCGGATTGGATATCTGGGCTTTCAGTTCACCGCGCAGGGCCGCCTGAAATTCCGGGTAGCCTTTGAACCCCAGTTTTTGCACCATACGCGCCACGGTCGGCGTTGAAACATTGGCGTTTTGTGCGACGGCTGTAATGCTCGCCAATCCGGACACGGGATAATTTTCCGCAAGCGAATCGGCAAGTTGGCGTTCGGCACGGGTGAGGGTATCAAACGTGTCGCGTATCTTTTCCGAAATCGTGCGTCTGGGTGCAGACAAGTTACAGCTCCTATGTTTTTGCATAAAATATTACGTCATGGGTGGCCTTGCAATGTTTATTACAGAAAAAATATTGACAGAGAACATAAAGGTGTTCAATTCTTTACAAAACGAGGGCTGGTAATCTTGTCACACCATGATGATCACATATTAAATGCCCAGGATGGGGCGCCGGTTGATATCCGTAATCCTGAGGGGCGCGCGGATATTTTGCTGATTTGTGAGCACGCCTCAAACCGAATCCCTGCGGCGCTAAACGATCTTGGACTAACAGATAACACGCGCCAAAGCCATGTAGCATGGGATCCCGGGGCGCTTAAGCTGGCAGAAATTCTGAGCGACAGGCTAGATGCTACATTGATTTTCGCGCGGTTCTCCCGGCTGGTTTACGACTGTAACCGGCCACCCGATTGCACCGATGCGATGCCTGCTAAAAGCGAGGTATTTGCGATACCGGGTAATACAGATATCCCCGCCCCCCAGCGCGCTGCACGTATTGAGGAGGTTTATCAACCCTTTGCAACCGCCATCTCGACCGAAATTTCGCAGCGCGTAGCCCAAAATACACCGCCTGTCATAATAACCATCCACAGTTTCACGCCGCTCTATTTTGGCAAAGCCCGCGATGTAGAACTGGGAATACTGCATGATACGGACAGTAAACTGGCTGATGCAATGCTGGATATTCCCTGTGATTTAACATGCCGGCGCAACCAGCCATATGGCCCACAGGACGGCGTGACCCACACATTAAAGTTGCACGCGCACCCCAACGGATTGCTGAATGTTATGATTGAAATTCGCAATGATCTGATTGCCACGTCGCACGCGCAAAACAAAGTTGCAGATATCCTATTTCATATGATCACCCGAGCTTTGAAAACGATCAAAACGGAGGCGGCGCATGCCTAGCTGGATACGTGCATATGTGCGCATCGTCACCGCGCTCAACTATCGGGTTGGCCGGGTTGCAATGTATCTGATCTTTGTGATGATGGGCGTTTTACTGTGGTCTTCCATCTCGAAAACCTTCTTTTTACCCTCGCTCTGGACGCTTGAAGTGGCGCAATTTACCATGGTTGCCTATTACCTGCTGGGTGGGCCGTATTCGATGCAACTGGGCGGGCATGTGCGTATGGATCTGGTCTATGGAAGCTGGTCAGTCACAACCAAGGCTTGGGTTGATGCTTTTACGATTATGGCATTGATTTTCTATCTAGGTGTGCTGTTTTACGGCGGTGTTTCCAGTGCGGCCTATTCTTTGGGGTATTTTGGCGATACGCCATTCGTGTTTTTCAAAGACCTGTTTGTCGGGTTTCTAACCGGCGGGCCGTTGGGCGCCGCAGAGGTCACAGGGTTTTTAGAACGCAACACCGGCCCGTGGCGTCCGGTGATGTGGCCGATCAAAATAATTGCGGCCACAGGAATATTCCTGATGCTGTTGCAGGCCATAGCCGTTTTTTTCCAGGATATTGCCAAAATCCGCGGAGTTGATATCTGATGAGCTATGAAATGATCGCACTGATGATGTTTGCCAGCATGATGTTGATGTTGATGACAGGGCAACGGGTGTTTGCCGGTATCGGCTTTATTGCCGTGGTGGCCGCGTTGTTGCTGTGGGGGGACGGTGGGGTGGAAATCGCCTTTACCGCCAGCATGAAACTGATGAAATGGTATCCGTTGTTAACGTTACCGCTCTTTATCTACATGGGATTTATTCTGTCGGAATCCGGTATTGCGGATGATCTTTACAAGATGTTTCACGTCTGGATGGGGGGGCTGAACGGTGGTTTGGCCATTGGTACGATTGGCCTGATGGTATTAATTTCCGCGATGAACGGCCTGTCGGTGGCGGGCATGGCCATCGGGGCTACGATTGCCTTGCCGGAACTGTTGAAGCGCGGGTATGACAAACGCATGATCTCTGGGGTGGTGCAGGCGGGCAGTTCCTTGGGTATTCTGGTGCCGCCCTCGGTGGTGCTGGTGCTTTATGCAATGATCGCGCGTCAGCCGGTTGGAAAATTGTGGTTGGCCGGGGTAATTCCGGGGCTGATGATGGCCGCAATGTTCATCATTTATATTGCGGTGCGCTGCAAGATTAACCCCAAGCTCGGCCCGCCGCTATCCGCTGCGGAACGCAATGTCCCGATGGCTGAAAAGCTGCGGCTCTTGCGCGCGGGGATGCTGCCGTTAATTATCTTTTTTGTGATGATGTTTCCATTTGTTAAAGGTTGGACTTCACTGGTTGAAAGCTCGGCTGTGGGGGCTGCCACAGCAACCATTGCCGCCATTGTCAAACGTCGCCTAACCAAAGAAGTGTTTGAAAATACGGTGCGCCAGACCCTGAATATCAGCGCCATGTTCATGTGGATCATCCTTGCGGCTTTGGCGTTTGGCGCGGTATTTGATGGTGTGGGTGCGGTCAAGGCGATCAAGGGGTTTTTCCTCGACAACCTTGGTCTTGGGCCATGGGAAGTGCTGATCCTGATGCAGCTTTCCTTTTTGCTGATGGGTACATTTTTGGACGACACCGCCATGCTGGTTATTGTCGCGCCGCTTTATGTGCCGCTGGTGGGGGCGCTGGGATTTGATCTTATCTGGTACGGTATTCTTTATACCATCACCAGCCAGATCGCTTATATGACGCCGCCTTTTGGCTATAATTTGTTCCTGATGCGCGCCATGGCACCGCCAGAAATTACATTGCGTGACATCTATATGTCCATCATTCCGTTTGTCGGTGTTATGTTACTGGCATTGATAATTGTTACGATTTTCCCGCAAATTGCCTTGTGGCTGCCGGGATTAGTTTACCCAAATTAATCAACCGAAGGGGGATACGCCCTCTCACAACAAGGAGAAGACTATGACAACGAGACGTAAGTTTATCGCCACTGCCGGGCTTGCCGGTGCTGCGAGTTTAGCGGCACCTGCTGTGCACGGGCAAAGCAAAATCAAGTGGCGTCTTCAGACATATGCGGGGCCGGCATTGGCCGAGCATGTGATCAAACCATCGATCGATATGTTCAACGCAATCGCTGGCGACGAGATGGAAATAGAGCTTTACACAGCAGACCAACTTGTTCCAACCGGCGAGCTGTTCCGTTCAATGCAGCGCGGCACAATCGATATGGTGCAATCAGATGATGACAGCATGGCATCACCTACCGAAGTCACGGTTTTTGGCGGCTATTTCCCGTTTGCCAGCCGGTATTCGCTGGATGTGCCGGTGCTGTTCAACCAATACGGTTTGGGTGATATTTGGCGCAGTGAATACGAAAAAGTCGGCGTGAAATGGCTGTCAGCGGGATCGTGGGATCCATGCCACTTTGCCACTAAAGACCCGATCCGCAGCCTTGCTGACCTTTCGGGAAAACGTGTGTTCACCTTTCCAACGGCGGGACGCTTTTTGACGCAATTCGGCGTGGTGCCGGTGAACCTGCCCTGGGAGGACATCGAGGTTGCGGTGCAAACTGGTGAGCTGGACGGCATCGCATGGTCTGGCATCACAGAGGATTACACCGTTGGTTGGGCCGATGTTACCAATTACTTCTTGACCAACAACATCTCGGGCGCATGGGCGGGGTCATTTTATGCCAATATGGATCGGTATAACGAGCTGCCAGAGCGCCTGCAAAAGCTGATTGATATGATGATGGATCACTCGCATTATTATCGCCAATGGTGGTATTGGGGCGGCGAGGCCGATCTGCGTGTTAACGGCCCGAAAATGGAGCTGACCTCAATTCCGGATGAAGAATGGCAAACCGTTGAGGACGCGGCCGTCAAATTCTGGGATGAAATCGCGGCTGAATCCGAAACCAAAGCCAAAGTTGTGCAAATCTTCAAGGATTACAACGGGGTTATGGCTAAGGCTGGCAAACCTTATCGTTACTAGGGTAATATCATCGCGGGCGGTCACCTGCCCGCGATTCTTCTTTAATTTATGAGCATCCCCATGACTGGTAATCTTTCGTTTGATGATCTGAAAAAATCCGTGGTAGCAGGCGAGGTCGATACGGTGCTCGTCTGTCTGATAGACATGCAGGGCCGCCTGATGGGCAAACGGTTTCATGCGCAGCATTTTATCGACAGCGCCTTTGAGGAAACCCATTGCTGCAATTATTTGCTGGCCACCGATCTGGAAATGACAACCCCTGAGGGGTACGCTTCGACCAGTTGGGAAACCGGCTATGGCGATTACGTGATGAAACCCGATATGGCCACCCTGCGCCGGGTGCCGTGGCTGGATGCAACCGCGATGATCCTGTGCGATGTGCTGGAGCATAAAACCCACAAACCAGTGCCCCATTCCCCGCGCGCCATGCTGAAAAATCAATTGGCCAAGCTGGCGGAAATGGGATTTGACGCCATTATGGCGACCGAGCTGGAGTTTTTCATATTTGAGAAAAGTTTCGCGGAAATTGCCCGAGACGGGTTTCGGGATTTGACGCCGATTTCTGGTTACAACGAGGATTACCATATCTTCCAGACCACCAAAGAAGAACATATCATGCGCCCCATTCGCAATCATCTTTATGCCGCCGGAATCCCCGTTGAAGGCACAAAAGGCGAGGCCGAGGCCGGGCAGGAAGAGCTGAATATCAAGTATGACACCGCGTTAAATACCGCTGATCATCACACCATCGCCAAGCATGCAATCAAGGAAATCGCATGGGCGCAGGGCCATGCGGTGACGTTTATGTCAAAATACGATCACACCAAAGTCGGGTCGTCATCCCATATGCATCAATCGCTGTGGCGCGATGGTAAACCGGCGTTTTATGACGAAAACGACGCTCTCGGCATGTCTGGAGTGATGAAGAATTACATGGCGGGGTTATTGAAATATGCACCGGATTACATGTATTTTCTGGCCCCTTATGTGAACAGTTATAAACGGTTTCAAAAAGGTACTTTCGCGCCCACCCGTACCATCTGGTCAATCGATAACCGCACCGCCGGCTTTCGGCTTTGTGCTGCAGGCAGTAGTGCGGTGCGGGTGGAATGTCGCATCGGTGGTTCTGATTTGAACCCGTATCTGGCGATGGCTGCGCAACTGGCGGCTGGCATCAAAGGTATCGAGGAAGGGCTGGTGCTGGCACCGCCCACGGTTGGGGATGCCTACCAGGGCGACACCGCCCAAATCCCGCAAAACCTGCGTGACGCGATGGCAACCCTGAAAGCCTCGGGCATGCTGCGCGCAGCATTTGGCGACGATGTCATCACCCACTACACCCGCGCCGCCGAATGGGAACTGGAAGAGTTTGACCGCGTGGTAACCGACTGGGAAATCGCGCGAGGGTTTGAACGGGCATAGGTACATAGTTACTTTTTATTGACATGTATAGTTATTGATGGTAGATTTGCTTTATCTACAAAGGAAAAATAACATGACTAAAGCACAAACTAAATATGAACCTCTTGAAAATCACCTTATGAATAAGGGTTTTTCTGAAATCCCTATGTCCTTCTCGGATATCGAATCAATCATCGAAAATAACTTGCCACCATCTGCACGCAAACATCGTGCTTGGTGGAGTAACAATCCAAGTAACAGTGTTATTACTTTCGCATGGCTAAATGCTGGCTACAAAACTGCACAAGTAGATTTGGGTAGCGAAAAACTGGTATTCATTCGTGAAAACAATGGTGCCCCTCCAACAACATCAAATGCAAATGCCGGTAAACCCCGTCAACACCCGATTTTTGGCTGCTTAAAGGGGCTGATCACAATTCCTGACGACCTTGACCTAACCGAACCAACAGACCCGGACTGGGGCACATCCGCCTATGGTGACGACCAATGACGCCGCCACTTTTGCTTGATACATGTGCGATAATTTGGATTTCCGGGGGCAAAAAAGTTGCGCAAGAAGCCGAAAACGCGATTTCTTGCACGTTTGATTCCAATGGTTCAATTTACATCTCACCTTTTAGTGCGTGGGAACTTGGCATGCTGATGTCACGTGGAAGACTGCCCTCCAGCATAAATGAGCGGGCCATGTTGGAGCGGTTAATTGCCCTCAACGGTGTTTCGTATGCTGAAATGAATGCCGATGTATTGATAAATGCCTCCTATCTCCCCGGCCCCATCCATAAAGACCCTGCTGACAGAATAATCATTGCCACCGCACGGGAATACGGCATGACCATTCTGACCCGCGACCAAAAAATACTTGATTACGCAGATCAAGGGCATGTCAATGCCCTGCGATGTTAAAGGAAATATTATGACGACAATAAAATGTATCTCGCCGATTGATGGCTCGACCTATGCTACGCGGGAATCCCTTAGTCTTGAGGTGGCGATTAGCCTGACCAAAAGCGCCAAAGTTGCGCAAAAGGCTTGGGGGCAACGTCCGTTGTCAGAACGCATCGCCTTGGTGCAGGCCGGGGTGGTTGAGCTGGGCAAAATGAACGACGATATCGTGCTTGAGCTGGCCCATATGATGGGTCGCCCGGTGCGGTATGGCGGTGAATTTGGCGGGGTTGAGGAACGCGCCTCGGGCATGGCTGCCATCGCCGAAACCGCTCTGGCCCCGCATATCGTTGAGGATAGCGAAAATTTTGAACGCCGGATTATCCGCGAGCCACACGGGGTTGTGTTGGTGATTGCGCCGTGGAATTACCCTTATTTAACAGCAATTAACACGGTTTCGCCCGCCCTGATCGCAGGTAACGCCGTGGTGTTGAAACACGCCAGTCAGACTTTGCTGGCAGGTGAACGTATGGTCGATGCTTTCGTGCGCGCGGGCATTCCGGCTGATCTTTTCCAGAATATATTCCTGGATCATGCCACCACTTCGGCGCTGATTGCGGGGAATAATTTTGATTTCGTGAACTTCACCGGTTCGGTTGGTGGTGGGCAAGAAATGGAGCGTGCTGCCGCGGGTACGTTCACCGGCGTTGGTACAGAACTGGGCGGCAAAGACCCCGGTTATGTGATGGAGGATGCAGATATCGATGCGGCCGTTGACACGCTGATCGATGCCGCAATGTTCAATTCCGGCCAATGTTGCTGTGGGATTGAACGGATTTATGTGTGCGAAAGCCTATTTGATACCTTCGTCGAAAAGGCTGTGAATATTGTTAACGGGTACACGCTTGGTAATCCGCTTGACCCAGAAACCACCCTCGGCCCGATGGCCAATATTCGTTTTGCCGATGAAGTTCGCGCACAGACATCCGAAGCAATTGCTGCCGGTGCCACCCCGATGATCGACCCTGCACATTTCCCGCAAGATGATGGTGGCACCTATCTGATGCCGCAAATTCTGACCAACGTCACCAACCAGATGCGCGTCATGCAAGATGAAAGCTTTGGGCCGGTTGTCGGGATCATGAAAGTGGCGTCTGATGCAGAGGCCATCAAGTTAATGAATGACAGCGAATTTGGCCTGACGTGCTCGCTTTGGACGGCTGATCCAACCCGCGCTGCTGCCATTGGGGCAGAGCTGGAAACCGGCACCGTATTTATGAACCGCGCCGATTACCTTGATCCCGGCCTGTGCTGGACGGGGTGTAAAAACACCGGGCGTGGCGGGGCGCTGTCTGTGCTTGGTTTTCAAAATCTTACTCGCCCGAAATCATACCACCTGAAGAAAGTCACATCATGAATCTCACCGGAAACTGGGGCTATCCGACCCCGATAAAATTTGGCGCTGGTCGGATTGTTGAACTGGCCGAGGCCTGCAAAACCACCGGCATGAAAAACCCGCTACTGGTAACAGACAAAGGGTTGGCGCGCCTGCCGATCACCCAAAACGCCCTGAATATCATGGATGCCGCCGGGCTTGGGCGCGCCATGTTTTCAGAGGTGGACCCGAACCCGAATGAAAAAAATCTGGCAGCCGGAGTCGCCGTTTACAAAGCCGGTGGCCATGATGGTGTCATCGCCTTTGGCGGTGGCTCGGGCCTTGATCTTGGTAAAATGGTTGCCTTTATGGCTGGCCAAACCCGCCCGATCTGGGATTTTGAAGACATTGACGATTGGTGGACACGCGCAGATAGCGCCGCAATTGCACCCATTATTGCGGTGCCCACTACGGCAGGTACGGGTTCAGAAGTGGGGCGTGCGTCGGTCATCACGGATAGTATAACGCATGTGAAAAAGATCATTTTTCACCCCAAAGTTCTGCCCGCCATCGTGATCGCCGATCCCGAACTGACTGTCGGCATGCCAAAATTCATCACTGCGGGTACCGGCATGGATGCATTTGCCCATTGCCTTGAGGCCTATTGCTCGCCCCATTACCACCCGATGTCGCAAGGTATTGCAGTTGAAGGTATGCGGTTGGTTAAAGATAATCTGCCGCGTGTCTATGCCGATGCGCATGATCTTGAGGCCCGCGCCCATATGCTCAGCGCCGCGATGATGGGGGCAACGGCGTTTCAAAAAGGCCTCGGGGCGGTGCATGCGCTTTCCCATCCTGTCGGCGCGGTTTACAACACCCATCACGGTACAACCAATGCCGTGGTTATCCCGCCAGTGCTGGATTTTAACCGCAGTTATATAGAGCCACGCATGGATGCCCTGAACGGATATCTCGGCCTGACGGGCGGGTTTGATGGGTTCCGCGCTTATGTTGTGGAACTGAACGACAGCTTAAGCATGCCGAAAAACCTGACGGAAATGGGTGTGGAAGCCAGCCGGATTGATGACCTTACAGCCATGGCCCTGAAAGACCCAAGCGTTGGCGGCAACCCGGTCGCGATGAATTTTGACAACACCAAGGCGTTGTTTGAGGCCTGTATGTA
>CAYSAZ010000059.1:0-14476 GCA_964429065.1 uncultured Rhodobacterales bacterium | reverse complement strand
CCGCGACCGCATTTTGCCGCCGCTACTGTGGCCTAGTATTGCCCCGCCGTTTACATACCTACTCGCGAAGTTGGCTTCTCGCCGTTACTTAGAACAAATCGATAGATTGCTGCAGCATTGACTTGAGCTGTTCGCAAGCCGTCTCTTACCTCAGCTCTATCCAAATTGGTGTCACCGCTAAGCAGTGCATCTAAGATTCGCGACAAGTTCCCCATTGGAAGAGCAACGTGTTCCAACAGATCCAATCTACTTATGTTATTCGACTCTGACATAGCAATTCCCCCGAATTGAGCATTAGGGAACGATTGCTTTACTTTAGTTAATCAATGGTTAATGAAAATTATGAAACTCTTAATGGAGCGTAAATCCGCTCATTTTTAAGTGGATTCTTGCTCGTATTTCTGGGTTTCGGGTCGCATAACGTCAAGCTGTTGGCATTGCAATCAATGCGGTATCTACTGGACGGGCATCGCAATTACATTGCCCTTTGAAGAATCTGCCGCAACCATTTCACTATCCCCAATATGGTCTACTGAGTTAGTTTCATTCATTACCTCAATCATTGAATTGATCAATGTATCATAGCTTTTTTGCAGCCCGTTCTTTTCTGCAAATGCGGCCATATCCATAAGAACATCAATCATCCATTTATACTCGTTCATTCGTTAATCTCCCCTTAGGTTGAATTTACAATAGTGAGGTGGCCCTAATTATGGTTAAAGAATCAATAACAAATTCAGAAAACAGATTGTTTCCAACTTGTATGCAAGATGGAGGCACAAGATGTTGCGGAAATGGCAACAATCAATACTAAGAACTATGAAAGTATCACGCGCAAAAAAGCATTTTTTATTTGGCGGGAACAATACCGCAAGGGTCTCTGGTCACCAATTATAGAAGCGCGCCGCGTCCGACCAATTCGGAGCCATCATCTTCCATTCCACATATTTTTTAGCGGAATGAAACGGAAACAAATTATAGGGAAAAGACATCGCCCAAATCCCCTAGCAAACTTTAGTCATTGCAAAAAAGAGTTGGGCGAGATGGTGTGAAACAAAGAAATGAGCCATTTACTAGGGTGCTACCTATTGGGGGATTGCCATTTACGCTTTCAGTTATTGGTGGTAATTAATATGCAACATTAGATTCAAACTCTTTTTCACGGAAAGTCAAATGCGCTTTTTCAAAGTTGGGTTGCTCATAGCACTCTTGCCGATTTCCACTGCAATGGCAGGGAATCCGGTTGTTGGACAAAATCCCCCGTTAGTGGTTGCCCCAAACCTCTTTACTAATGATGTATCAGGTGACTTTTGGTCGCGAGCCTTAAAGCTGCAAAATGGGGGTATTGTTTGGGACGCGGCATGTTGCAAGGTGTGTCGAAAAGGAAAGGCGTGTGGAAATTCCTGTATCAAAAGGAGCTATAGGTGCTCAAAAGGTCCAGGGTGCGCGTGTGATGGGTAAACTGGGCTATTTGAACGCTTTAATACTTCTCTTAATGCTATTTGCGAATCCGGCGCTTGCTATTGAAAAGTGTGGTTCCGGTAGGCGTGTGACTTGTGTGGTAGATGGGGATACCATTTGGCTTAAAGGTGAAAAAATAAGAATGAAGGACTACGACACACCCGAGCCAACCACAAATATTTGCGGTGGAAATAGAGAAAGAAAATTGGCCTCGCGGGCCTCTAAGCGCCTTATTCAGCTATTGAACGAAAACGGATTTACCATCCAAAGATTTGGTAAAGACAGGTATGGGCGCTCCCTTGCAACAATTCGAGTTAGTGGAAAAGATGTGGGTAATATTCTCATAGCAGAAGGCCTTGCACGAAGGTGGCCGAACGGGCGTGAGTTTTGGTGCAACTAATAGGCAGATTTGTGTAGGCGCTTATAGTCGGTGGATAACATCCAGTGTGATGCCTGTTTCTACAGGAAAATAACAGGGGAATTCACCGTTTTTTAACGGTGGGTATCGAGAAATGTATGGCCTGTCATTGTAACGATTCGTGGGTGGGAAATCACCAATTGCTAACAGCGAATAGCTGGAAACAAGCTTAGAGTTGAGCAGCAAAGCGCCTAATTTCTGTATAAATTACAGCTTTTTGCAAAACTTGTTGACCCTGCCTTATTAAGAACATATTTACCTACCTATCATAATGGTAGGAAAGACATTACAGAAACTCGACAAGATATCTTACCGATTGCGAAACGAAACCCTAACTAATCTTGTTCGGGAGTTGGCAATATCAACAAGCAATATAGTGATATCACAGCATGCTGAAGACAGAATGTATGAACGGGATATTGACTATAATACCGTCCTGAAAATTCTAAGAACGGGTGAAATCAACTATGAAGAAACAGATGAAAGAGGAGATAGCGTTGTTCGCGCAACAAAAAACGTGGTTAGCAATAGAGAAGCAAGCGTGGTGACGGCCGTTGTTGATCAAAAGAAAAAGCTAATTTTAATTACAGTTATGTGGGAAGACCCAAAATGACCAAACTACTAACCATTTCCAGAGGTGAGCAGCCACAAAAAAATGAACCGCACCATTACAAGGCCTGCGGCGTCGAGGGCATCTATCTTGAGAATGGATTCACTGTCACAAAAGATGAAGGTTACGGTCCCGGCGTAATCATTGAAGACGCTGATAGCCTGCACAAGTTAATTGGCTTGCAGATAGTCATTTCTCGCCCCCACTTGAATTATCGGGATGTAAAATTCCTGAGAGGTCAAATGGACAAAACGCAAATTGATCTCGCCAATGAAATCGGCGTATCCGTGCAAATGATTGCTCGATATGAGAAGGCTGAACACACCGATGTAACTGGACCCGCTGATAGGCTTTTGCGCGTTCTTTACGTCACTCACCTGTTCCCAGACCGGCAAACTGAGATAATGAATGTGATTATTGGCTTATATCAAGAAGCAGAATCCGGTGTGGAAAATTTAGTGTTTAGCCGCGCAAAAATGCACTGGGAAAAGCTTGATTGCTCAAAGGCAGTTTCAGGCTGCTAGAGCCCACCCCTTACAGTCGATTATAAACCCCACACCGGTGGGGTTTTTCTTTTTACAGTGTATCTCATCTACCCTGTTATTTAAGTACCACCCCAGCCTCCGATTTTCCGATTGATAAGAACCTCTGTGAAACGCTTACCGATGAAAACATGGCGTGGATCAGGGAGTATACCAGCCCGTAATCACCACTGTAAGCGATTGCAACGGATTGGGTCGGTTTAATATTATAGCTGACCTTTACGGGTTCTGGGCGCAGAATTGACAGGGATTCGTGATACTCTGCCCAACTGCTTTCGCCTAATGTGAATCGTCCACACATTCGGGCAGTAGGCAGGGGAATTTCTTTCGCGTCAATTCTTTCTAATTGGCTTGAGTTGCCTTTGAATTGGGGTGTCGTGTGGTATTTACCGTGGTATGAAATTATGATGAAGATATAATATTCATAACTAACAATGCGTTATAAAGTAAGTATTGGGGACTCCTCCTCCGCCACTATCCCCAGAGAACCCGTTCTCCGTTTGTGGCTGATCCAGAATTTTCTTGTTGTTTTCAAAGGTTATAGGTGGTGGGCTGTTGAGTGCCGTTCTAGCGGTTTGGGCGGAAATGGTTCTCTGACCCCCGATATTCTCCAAAGCTGTTGCCTAAAGGGGTTTTGGTTCAGTTTTGTAAGTTGTTGTAAAACAACCATAATTTAGAACGGCCATTTTCCGTAGTTCGAACTTCCGCATGCTGGGTGGTTGGGTCTGGGGGCGAAAAGGCGGTTCTTTAAGCCATGATTTTTTCCAACCGGCGCTTACGTCTTTCCCAGTCAGGTAAGATCATATCGAGCAGGTCAAAGAATGCTGAACCGTGGTGCGGCTCTGTTATATGGCAAAGCTCGTGCGTGATTACGTAGTCGATCGCGTCTATGGGGGCCTCAAGCTGATGGTGACAAAGAACCCTTTGTCGCGCACCCAATAGAGGCTGATACAGCCCTGAAATCACCCGGTATCGGGATTTTGCGTCGCTGCCATCCTTTGGCCGCCGTACAGCCGCTTACTGAAGGTGATCACATCGAAAACGGCCACGTCGTCGCTTATCTGGAAACCGGCGACGTGCTTTTGCCTGTTCATGCGAACCAGTCAGGTTTGATGGCCCGCTGGCTTGCCGATGAAGGTGAATTGATAGGCTTTGGTGCCCCACTGCTTGAGTTTTGCTAGGGCCGCAAGGACGCCCAAAACGATGTAATCCGCCCACAGGCATCAGCCAAAACCGGATCCGCCGCCGCAAATGAAATACGAAAGCCCGGGCCCATACCAAAGGCACTGCCCGGCACGATTGATACGCCGGTTTCTTCCAGCAGGCCCAGTGCAAAACCCATATCCGTCTCGATCACCCGACCTTTGGGCGTTTGCTTGCCCATAGCCGCGTCGATCAGGGCAAAGACATAAAAAGCACCTTGCGGGGGAATAATTTTCAACCCTTCACAGCCAGCAAGTGCACTGACCACCAAATCCTTGCGGCATTCAAAGGCTCCGCCGTATTCGCGGATGTGATCCTGTGGGCCGTTTAGCGCCTGAAGGGCGGCGTGCTGGGATATGGAGCTTGCGCCGGAACTGACTTGCCCCTGCCAGGTTTCCATCGCTTTGATCAACTCGACCGGGCCGACACCATAGCCAATCCGCCACCCGGTCATGGCATAGCTTTTGGACACACCATTGGCCACCAATACGCGATCCTGAAAGCCCGGAACGGCGGCAATGGTGGCAAATTCAACGCCATAAACCAGATGTTCATAGATTTCATCTGACAACACCATAATGCGTTGATGCGGGCGCAGCACCCCGGCCAATGCGCCCAACTCTGACTGGCTATAGACAGCACCGGATGGATTGCTTGGTGAATTCAGGATCAGCCATTTGGTTTTACCGCTTATGGCAGCCTGCAACATTTTTGGGGTCAGTTTTGCCGTTTTGCCCGTGTCAACAATCACCGGCGTTGCGCCATTGAGGCGCACCATGTCGGGATAGCTGACCCAATAGGGGGTGGGGATGATAACCTCGTCATCCGGGTCAAGCGTAACGGCCAGTGCTGCTGCGATAACCTGCTTGCCCCCATTGGACACCAACACCTGTTCAGTTGCATAGGACAGATTGTTTTCCCTTTGAAACTTGTCGCAAACCGCCTTGCGTAACGATGTCAGGCCAGCGACGGGCGTATATTTTGTTTTTCCTGCATGAATGGCGGCAATGGCGGCGTCGCAAATATGTGCGGGTGTCGGAAAATCAGGTTCCCCTGCGGCCAACAAAATAACATCCAGACCTTCGGCCTTCATTTTTTGGGCCAGCGCAATCATTGCATAAGTCGCTGATGGAGAAACCTTTCGCATCATTTTATTCAAAAGGCTATGGTTTTGGGCAGGCATTTACCTCATCCTTTTACTCAGTTTCGGTTGAACCAAGCTGACCCATGGTGCAAGAAATCGGAAATACTTAAATGGAAGCGCCACGATACACTGAATGTTTGCTTCCAGCGTACACATACATTTCGTGAATGAAACCAAGTTGCTTTTAGGATTTTGAGAGGTCGATGGGTTCCAATAAGCTGACCCGGAGTTTGGAGAGGTGGTTGTGTGGTAGGGTTACTCCCCCTTTAAGTGAGGGATGCGTAAACACACAACCGGATCACCTTGGGCTTTCTGCTCGATGAAAACTCGCAACAGAACAACCAAAACAGGGAAAGATGAAACCATGAAAAACTTCTCAAACTTGGCTGCTGCCGTGCTTGTGACAACGTCGTTGGCGACCGGAGTGCACGCAGATACCTGGAAATTCTCCGCAAACGATATTGAAGGCAATTATCACACCGAAAACGCACAATTATTCGCCGCAGATGTTGAACGGCTTTCGGGTGGTGATTTGATGATTGATGTGGTTTCGGGTGCTGCATTATTGAAGCGATCCGAGCTCAAACGCGGTGTGCAACGCAACATCGTCGCCATAGGGGATCTTATCGCCGGAGCCATGGGTGGTGAAAACGCGATATTTGACGCCGACCTCGTGCCGCTGCTGGCCACAAATTTCGAAGAAGCCCGGCGTCTTTGGGATGTCACACGCCCAATGTACGAAGAAGCCTTGGCTGCGGATGGCATCATGATCCTTTGGGCCGAACCATGGCCCGCGCAGGGAATTTATGTGACTGATCCGATTGAAAGTGCGGATGCGCTCGAAGGTGTAAGCTTTCGCGCTTACAACGCTTTGACTGCACAATTTGCCGAACAGATGGGTGCGATCCCGACAACCATCCCGTCCGCCGAAGTCTCGCAAGCCTTCAGCACTGGTCTTGTCAACGCCATGATCACGTCCCCGACGACCGGCGTCGATACGCAGGCTTGGGATTTTGCCAACTACTTCTATAACATTCAGGCGATGGTTCCCAAGAACCTTATTTTGATGAACACCTCTATGTTTGAGGGCCTATCGGCCGAAACGCAGGCTGCGGTTCTGGAAGCGGCCGCTATCGCCGAGACGCGCGGTTGGGAAATGGGCATGGCAGCGCAGGAATCGGCGCTGGCCACCCTGGCTGAGAATGGCATGATCATCGGTGACACGCCGGATGTGCTAAAAGAGCGCCTCAACGTTGCCGCAGAGACAATTCTGGCGGATTGGCAGGCGCGTGGCGGCGATGCGGTCACCGCCATCATCGACGCTTATCAAGAGTAATCTATCCAACAGGAAGGGCGTGGTGCATTTGGCATCACGCCCTTTCATTTGAAAGAAACCCCATGCACAAATCAATCCGAGCCCTGTGCGCGTTATCAAGTTTTTGCGCCGGGATATGCCTTGTGTCCATCGCTGGCATTGTGCTCGCCCAAATCGCAAGCCGGATGCTGGGATCATCGATCCCTTCAACAGATGATTTTGCTGCTTGGGCGATGGCGGGTGCCGTATTTCTGGCATTGCCCTCGGCCTTTTTCTACGGAAAACACATCAAGGTTACTCTGGTCATAGACAGGTTGAATATGCGGGTACGCCAAGTATTCATACGCGGGATCTATGCGACGACGTTGGTCGTGTTTGTCGCCGCTACCTGGTATGCTAGCATTTACGTTTATGAAAGCTATATCTACGGCGACACATCCCAGGGCATTGTGGCAATCCCGTTGTGGATACCGCAAATCCTGATGCTGGCGGGTATGATCTTTTCCTTGCCAGTCCTGTTGCATCTTATGCTTACCGGCACCGAGAACGAGGAACGCCGCAATGACCGCTGAAACGATCCAATTTGTGGTTATTCTAGGCAGCTTGTTTTTCTTTCTTGCGGTGGGGCTCTGGGTTGGGGTGGCGCTTCTCTTGACCGGAGGTTTGGGGTTGGTTCTGTTTGCCGATACCAATACCGGCTATCTATTTGCGACCGTCACTTGGAGCACGCTTGCCAACTGGACGCTGACGGCATTACCGCTTTTCGTATGGATGGGTGAAATCCTGTTTCGAACGCGGCTTTCATCGGACCTTTTCCGAGGGTTGAAGCCCTTTGTACAAAGGTTGCCAGGCCGCCTTTTGCATGTGAATGTCTTCGCATGTGGAATTTTTGCAGCTGTGAGCGGCTCTTCAGCGGCGACAACAGCAACAATCGGGCGGATGACATTGCCCGAATTGGCGCGCAATGGCTATGATGAACGCCTCGCAATCGGTAGCCTCGCCGGCTCGGGCACGCTTGGCTTGCTGATACCGCCTTCGATCATGATGATCGTTTACGGCGTCGCGGCGCAGGTCTCTATCAACCGGTTATTCATCGCCGGCATTTTGCCGGGTTTCATGCTAATGGCGTTGTTTTCGACCTACATCGCAATCCGTTCCCTGCTGTCGGGTGAGGATGCCACGACCGGTGGTAAAGACGACGAAACCGATAAAATCAGCAAGCTTAAGGCGCTTTCACTTCTTGCGCCGACAACACTGCTAATCGGATTTGTCATCGGATCGATCTATGGCGGTTTCGCGACTGCGACCGAAGCGGCTGCAGTTGGCGTTTTTGGGGCATTGATCATTGCGGCGCTAAGCGGCGCACTTACCTGGGAAAGCTTTTTGCAGAGCATTAACGGAGCGCTTCACACCACCGCAATGATCGGGTTAATCCTGATCGGTGCCGCTTTCCTGACCAAGGCGATGAGTTTCACGGGCCTACCCGCAGCTATCACTTCTTATGTTGTCGCACTGCATGCCAGCCCCACTTTGTTCCTTGTCCTGATGACCCTGGTTTTCATTGTGCTCGGTTTCTTCCTTGACGGTATTTCGATTATCGTACTGACATCATCAGTGATCCTTCCGGCAGTCGTGCAGCTTGGCATTGATCCCATCTGGTTCGGGATCTATTTAATTATTGTCGTCGAGATGGCACAGATCACGCCACCGCTTGGGATCAATTTGTTCGTGATACAGGGCATGACAGGGCATGACATTTTCACCATCACCCGGATGACGCTGCCATTCTTCCTGCTCATGTTGGTGGCTATTGTGCTTTTGGCGCTGTTTCCAGGAATTGCAACATGGCTGGTCGATCTCAAATACAATTAGGGCGAGCTGGCTGGCCTTAGGCCCAGCCTTGATAGGTTTTTTGTATCCAAACCCGCTGAACTTCGACTTTTACATATTTGGCACGCAACAATATGGTTTTCTTGATGTTTGCATACCAAATGTAAGGAGACAGCTATGAGCACACTGAATGACTTCCTGAAGCAAAAGAGCCTAGCGGTACAGGCTCGCGACGAGAAATTCGCCCGGGGCGATCTGGAGCCATTATCCCTTGATGCCACTGCAACAGCCGAGGGGCGGAGCGGTATCCGGCACATTCGTATCCGGCAGCACCACATCCTGAACGACAGTTTAAGCGATTTCGCTGGATACGATCTTGGGCCAAGCACACCAGAAACCATGATGGGCGTGCTTGGTGCGTGCGTCGTGCATATTTGTCAGATGCAAGCAGCGGCGCGGCAGGTTCCGTTGGATTCCATCGAGGTTGTGGTCAATGGGACATTGGATCTACGCGCAGGCCGGGAAGGGTTCGAGAAAGTACCTTACCACCCCACGGACATCAACTATACGGTCAATGTCGAATCCCCAGCATCCTCTGAGACCATCAAGGAATTGTTCGAGGCCGTCGAGGGAACTTGCCCCGTACTAAGCCTTGTACGCCACGCTCAGACGATCAAAACGGTCATCAACCATATCGACACCAGCGCCGAAGGGTGATGCATCAATAACCGGAGTAGCGCCGCGCCGGTTGAGCGTTCATACAATCTGTGATTCAGCTACAATGGATATGAATTGCTCGATGATCGGCGAATGGCGGCGCTCGTTCCAGACGGCGGCGGCGGTTACAACCTCGGCGTCGCTTTCAAGGTCGCGGTAGACCACGTTGGCGGCATCGTATCCGGCAAATGATTTGGGAATGATGGCAATCCCGACCTGACAGGAAACCATGGCAATCTGCGAGACGATCGAATTTGCCGAATGCGGAGATTTCAGGCTTAGCCCCGCGGCCTGAAAATGCCCTTGGATGGCATCAAAATAATGTGGGCTGATCGCGCGTGGGCACATGACAAGGCTTTCAGATGCCAGATCGGCCAATTGCACTGTCTGGCTGTGGGCAAGCGGGTGCTCGGACCATAGCGCAACGGCCAGCTTTTCGCGCAAAAAAGGTTTGCAAACCAAGGGCCGAGCCACGGTCTCGGTGCGTACAAAGGCAATGTCTATCTCTTCCGCTTCAACCGCGCGCAATGCGTCGCCTGTATCCATTTCCTTCAGCGATATCAACAATTCGGGAAGCTGTTCGCGTGCCCGCCTCATTCCCTCGCCAAGCGGGTGGAACATCGCCGATGTCACCGCACCGACCGTAAGCGAATGCACCTGCCCGGTTTTCGTCAGATGTACGATGGATTCCAGTCGTTCGGCGTTTTCAACCAATCGCTTAACCGAAGGCAGGATTGCCTTGCCATGATCCGTAAGGCGCACCCCCGAACGCGAGCGTTCCAACAACTCGACGCCCAGAACCCGTTCAAGTACCTTTATCTGAGCAGAAAGCGGCGGTTGTGTCATGCAAAGCCGTTCCGCGGCCCGCCCAAAATGTCGCTCTTCGGCCACCATCAGGAAATAGTAGAGATGTCTTATCAGTCGAAAGTCCATGTTTGATACATTGCATGTATCAACCGCTGCTGACAATGATATTTGACGACCTCTCGCAAAACCGGCAATCTTCTGTCAAAAGGAGATACAAATGCTTACGCGCCTTGCCCGACTTGATTCTTGTGCCCTCTCGGACGCCCTTGATCGTCTTGATTTACCCGGGGCTACGATTGGCCTGCGACCGCTTTGGCAATGCCAAAAAATTGTCGGGCGCGCGATGACAGTATTAGTTGGCCCGAAAACCGACAGCCAGCCCGCCCACCATCTGGCAACACCCGCGATCGAAGAAAGCGATCCCGAGACTGTTCTTCTTATTGCCAATGAAGGCGACAAGAATATCTCGTGCTGGGGTGATATTCTGGCCAACGCCGCCTGCGCCAAGGGTGTGCGAGGCGTCATCATAGACGGTGCCTGCCGCGACATCGACGCCAATCGCGAGCTTGGTTTTCCGGTCTTTGGCCGTTCTGTTGTGCCGGTAAGTGCGCGCAATCGTCTGGTGCAATATTCCTATGGCGACGCCATCGATTTCGCTAATGTCACTGTGCGCAAAGATGATTTCGTGCTGGCTGACGGGTCAGGCACAATCGTGATTTCAGCGCAGCACATCGAAAAGGTGCTGGAGGTCGCCGAGAAACTGGCAAAGCGTGAGGCGCTTATGGTGGCTGCCGTGCGCAGCGGTCGCTCGGTCGTCGAGGTTATGCATGACAAGGAGTTTGACAAGGCAATGGAGGCTACATAATGGACCTGCTTAAAAAGTTTAGCACCCCGACCGTATCGGACGCATTGGACAAGCTGGGAATTCCCGGAGCTTGCCACGGTATCGCGCCCCTGTTCAACGAGGCCAACGCCTGCGGCCCCGCTTTCACCGTGCGCTATGTGCCGATTGGAACCGAAGGTGGCACCGTAGGGGATTTTATCGACGATGTTCCCGAAGGCGCGATTATCGTACTTGATAATCAGGGCCGCACCGATTGCACGGTTTGGGGCGATATCATGACAACACTGGCCGGGGCCAAAAAGATCGGTGGCACGGTGATCGACGGTGTTTGCCGCGATGTGGAACGCGCCCTTGGCGATGGTTATCCGATGTTTACCCGTGGGCGTTTCATGCTAACGGGCAAAGACCGTGTTGCATGCGCCGAGGTGGGCGGAACCGTTACGATTGGCGGCATCAACGTGCGAAAGGATGATATTATCGTGGCCGATGGCAATGGCGTTGTGGTGGTCCCCAAGGAACGCGCGGCGCAAGTGGCCGGGATTGCCCAAGAGATCGATGCCATCGAGGCGGAAATCATTCGCGATATTCAGTCTGGATCAACCCTTCGCGAAGCACGCGCGCGCCATGGCTATCACAAGCTGCAAACCAAGGGGGCTTAGGGATGGAACACCTGATTAAACTGGGCAGCTCGACCCTTTGCGAAGCTTCGGGGCTGGACAATATTTCTTTTGGCACAAAGCTACGCCCGGTCTGGCCCGGTGCTGCAATGGCTGGCCCTGCCTGGCCGGTACGCTGTGCGCCCGGCGACAACCTTGCCATCCATCACGGCCTTGCCACCGCACCGAAAGGATCGGTTCTGGTGGTTGAGGGCGCGGGCGTGGAAACCGGTTATTGGGGCGAGGTGTTAACCGTTCAAGCACAGGCCGCCGGGTTGGCGGGCCTTGTCATCAACGGTTGTGTCCGCGATATCGATGCCATGCAGGCCCGTGGTTTTCCGGTATTCGCGCTCGGCGTCTCGATGATCGGAACCGTCAAAGCCTGCGCTCCGTCCTGGGGGAGCCCGATGCACATGCTGGGAGTCGACGTCACCCCCGGTGACATGGTGGTGGCTGATACCGACGGTGTTCTGATCCTGCCGGCGGTCCATTTGGAAGATATCGTAAAGGCCGGCATCGCACGCGAAAAGAAAGAAGCCGACATGATGGATAAACTGGCCAAAGGCGCCACGACACTTGAGCTGATGGGCCTGGGCTGAGGCCTGAATAAGTACGGCCTTTCGCGAAAATTCACAGGAACAACCGGAGAAATCCAATGCCCGAGACATCCAGCTATATCCTGATCGCTTCCGTGGACGTTGATGCGCAACACGAAGACCTCTTCAACGAGATATACGACACCGAGCACATCCCACATCTGCTTGCGGTTCCCGGGGTGCTCAATGTCACCCGCTGGAAAGGGCAACCCTTTGATCTGTGCATCGGCGGCGAGGTGAAACCGATGTCGGCACCCGCGCCTGTTTATACTGCGATCTATGAACTCGACAGCCCTGATGTCATGCACAGCAAGGAATGGGCCGAGGCCGTCGAGAAAGGTCGCTGGGCTAGCGAAGTCCGCCCTTTCACCCGCAACCGCGTTCACGCGCTATACAAATCCAATGCGCCAGCCTGAACAAAGGGCGGTTTCGTTCAGATATTGACAGGAGACAACAATGCAGAAACTTTTCGTCTACGGTACGCTGCGACCCGGCTATGCCAATGAACATGTGATGAACAATATCGGCGGAGAGTGGCGCGAAGCGACGATAAAAGGCACGTGGTACGAAGAAGGCTGGGGATATGAAAACCATGGCTTGCGCGGCATGGTGGTCGAGGCAAAAGGAGAAATAATTTCCGGGTTCATTTTCTCGTCCAATAACCTGAATGACCATTGGAAAAACCTGGATGCGTTTGAAGGGGACGACTACGAGCGCGTAGAAACGCGTGCGGTAACCACCGACGGCGCGGTCGAAAATGTTTTTGTCTATGCGTTGAAAAGAAAGTAACGTCGGCCTAGCGATTTGACTTTGGCGCACAACATTGCCGGATGCTCAGGGCGCGCGGGCCACAGAAGGTTCGCTGGCAGGCCCTTTCCCTCCGCCAGAGAACCTATAAATATTATTTATTTACAGATGTTTACGGCCATTCAGTGTATTTTGTTCCCCATGTCATCCCCCAATTGAGTGCGGATATTGGTGGAATTTGCAGGAACTTCTTGGTCAAATATTGACGCCACTGGCATTTCCCCTGCCTACTGCCCGAATGTGTGGACGATTCATATTAGGCGAAAGCAGTTGGGCAGAGTATCACGAAGCCCTATCAATTCTGCGCCCAGAACCAGCAAAGGTTAGCTACAACATTAAACCAACCCAATCTGTTCCAATTGCTCACTATGGTGAAAACGGGCTGTTAGCATCAAACGCCCGCCGGTGGTTTGTTCCTCACTGACACAAGGGCGAGGTAAAGGACTGGAAAGCAACCACGTTCAATGCCAAGATTGAAACCGCCCATGAGAAGCCCACATTCCGCACAGCATGGAAAACGGGTCGCTGTCTCATCCCTGCATCCGGTTACTACGAATGGACCGGCGAGAAAGGCAAGAAACAGCCTTGGTTTATAGGTATTGATACCAATGCACCCGTTTTCTATTTTGCAGGGCTTCGCTCCAAGCTGGCAGATGATAGCGAAACCTGCGCCATTCTGACCCGTGCGAGTGCGCCACAGATTGACCACCTGCATACCCGTAGGGGTTGGCACTCGCATTTATGATGCAAGGCGCAAATGCCCGGGCATTGTATTTCGACCAAGCCGCCACCGCCTTTATGTGCGGGTGAACCAAAAGATTGCAGCTGTCCTAGATGAATTGGGCGAGCTAGAGCGCGTGCGCTCGATAGACGAATTTCAGGTGGCGTTAGGTGGCTCTACGGCGAAGCTGGACGGGGCAATGGAACTGGCGCGGCGAATGAAAGCGGCCATACGCGATAAGGTCGGCTCACAATTGCGATGCTCCATTGGCCTTGGCCCAAATCAGTTGTTGGCTAAAATTGCGGGGAAGCTGGAAAAACCGGACGGGTTGCAATGGCTTGCCCCTGAAAACATGCCGGACCGTATTACGCATTTGGAAATGGATGATTTGCCGGGAATATCGCGTGGCATCCGCAAGCGACTGTATCATGCAATGATATGGGATGTGCAGGCGCTTTATGCCCTAGACCCTAGACACGCCCGCCAAATCTGGCGCTCTGTTGAGGGTGAGCGGTTTGTGCGTGCTTTGCAGGGCGAGAATATCCCTCTCATCGAGACACAACGTAATGGCTACGGCAATTTAAAGGTTCTTGCCCCAAAGTATCGCCGCCCCGATCAAGCGGTCTTAGTGGGTCGTTGGTTGGTCGAAAAGGCAACCGAACGGATGCGCCGCGATGATTATTGCGCTCGACGTTTTAGCCTTCATGCTAGGTTCTTTCCCCGTGGCGGCTGGGCAGGGTCTCGAACGCTTAGCAGTCGTTCGCTGTCAGCACAGTAACCAGTCGCACAATATGTTTGGATTGCC
>CAYSAZ010000058.1:0-14624 GCA_964429065.1 uncultured Rhodobacterales bacterium | reverse complement strand
GATAATTGTATGAACTGGGTAAATGGTGGGCCAGATACTGGAACTGAATCCTATGGTTTTGGGCTTTCCCATTCTCAGGCAGTTATACCCTTTCCTTTGTCACCGAATATAATACTTCGCCTTGACTGGTTACCTGGTGAAGAGTGGGGCAAGTATGTGCTGAACAAACAACGCGCACGCTTGTCCAACCAATATCAAGCAAAACATAAAGAGCGGTTTTTGTATTTTCGAAATCAGGATGACGGTTTCAGACGATTAGGAATGAAATACGACACCCCACCACAAAAGCTAAACTCTGGTATTGATAGTCCATCAATATCCGTTATTCGGAGATTGTGATTTATTAAGTAGTTTTGTTTCACACCCTACGATCACTGCCCGTTTTGGGGTAATCCATCGGCGATATCATAGTAATCGCCTTTGTCATCGACAAAGATATGGATGTGCAGTTTGGTATCTGTCGGTTTCTCGAACGCGCCCATGGCGACGCCGATCCAGTCGTGGTGGGGGGGATCAAAGAACAGCGACGATCCGCAAGTTGCACAGAACCCGCGCCGCACCTTGGGTGAGGATTGGTACCATGTGATGTTATCCGCGCCGTTAATTGTCAGTGCGGTTTTTTTGACATCCGTGCCAGCATAATAATGCCCGGAATGTTTGCGGCAAATCGTGCAGTGGCAGGCATCGGGGGCCGGCAGATCACCCGTGACCTCGAAACTGACTGCGCCGCACAGACATGATCCTGAATGCATGGTATTCTCCTTCATTAAAGTGGTTACGCCTCGTCTAACACAAGTCGAAAGCCTAAGTAATCCGGCGGTATGCCTGCCGCGCAGCCGCCGACATTAGCGTCACGCACAAATTCCACGATATAGGCCGTATGCCGCCCGGCAACCACACGGGCGGCGCAATTTTCAACGCGGTTCAAAATCGTCTGTCCGTCAGCATCCAGATTTGCACTGGCAAAACAGGTGTCCGTCCATTCCCAGACATTGGCGGATACATCAAACAGCCCCAGACTATTGGCACCATTGGTTCCCAGCACATAGCGTTTCATATCGGCATTTCGGGCCAATTCAACTTGCCGGGTGTATTCCAAAATCCAGCGTTTTGCGGGGTCATTTGCATCATCCAGATCCCCCAATGCCCCGTCAAAATACATATCCCCCGCCGCGCGCTGCCACTCAAAGGCCGTGGGTAGGCGCCAGTGCTGCCCGGTTTGTTCAGACAGCCACGCAGCATAGGCCCCCGCATCGTGGTAATTGATATGCACCTGCGCGAAATCAACGCCATCAACCCCATGGGCACCAACACAAGCCCCGGCCCGCACACAAAGCCCATATTGCCCCTGACTGACCTGATATTTCATAATATGCAAAGCTGGCGCTGTCTGGTGGCGCAGGGGCGCATCTACTCTGCGGGTATCAATCCGAAACCTTCCCGGCAACCTGTAGGAATATTCCCCGGCAGGAATAGTCACCACCTCGGGGGGCGGTATTTTCAGGAGTGATATATACGTGCTCAACGCGATTATGCCGCCCATTGCCACAGCGTATAGGGCCAAAATATTCTTTTGCCATTTCATCATTCAAACCCGTTTATCATGCAGAAAAGGCGGCCACTTCTGGCCACCTCTATGGTTTCAAGATATGGGTGACGGCCCCTACCCTTCCTTGGAGGGGTCATATTCCACAGGGGCAACAACCTGTTCCATCAGGTCGTTATTCCATGCGCCCTCAACCACAACATGCGCTGTTGCGCCCAAGTTAACAGCCTCGATCAAATTATGGTTAACGTAGGCATAAACCCCCGGTTGCCGGAATTCATACAGTGCCGCGCCCGCTGATCCGCCACGGATAAACCAGGTTTCAAGGTCGATGTCGGGTTTGTTGTTGAACTTGCCCAGCTCCCAGACCACATCCCCGTGCCCCCCGATTAAATGCGGGCGGCTATCCCGGTTGGCCTGTGCATGCACGAACAAAACACGTTCGCCGACCGTAGCCTTAAGCGCGCCCTCGCCGGTCAGCGCCCCGACTTTGCCGTTAAAGGTAATATGCGTTGGGATAAGCCCCAGCATAACCTCCAACATATCGTCATATCCGGCGCTGGCATTTTCGTAACGTTTGTAATTACCCTCGGCGTCCTGCGGGATATAGAAATCGTTTTCACCAATGTAGTACATACGATCATAGCTGATGGGGGCATCGTTTTGATCCTTTAGACCATCGCGCGGCAACACCATGATTGCGCCCGACATTCCAGAAACCACATGCCACGGGATCATTGGGCCACCGGGGGCGCAATGATAGACAAATGTGCCCGGACGCGTGGCCTTAAAGCGCAAGGTCACCTTTTCACCGGGGTTAATCAGGGTCAATGCCCCGCCCCCCAATGCACCGGTTGAGGCATGAAAATCAATGTTGTGCTGTAGGGTGTTTTCAGGTGGGTTATACATGGTTAATTCCAGATAATCCCCCTCATGCACCACCATCATCGGGCCGGGCATCGTTCCCTCGAAAGTCATCGCCTGAATGTATACGCCATCGGCAATTTCCATCTCTTTTTCGATGATTGTCATCTCAAATTCCACAATTTTCGGGCCGGAACTCGCGATCTGTTCATGTGAATGAACAAAAGGTGGCGCCACGAGCTTTTGCTTGACCCGTGGCAGGTTTGACAAATCAACCGTCTGCCCGGAAGAGCTGTCCGTGCTGCTGGCCCCTGAAGCTGTATTGATGATAAACGGCGCGCTGGCAATCGCTGCAGCGCCCATTATTGCGGTACGTCTAGTAAACATATTCATCCCCTAATTCGACTTTAGTGTCGTTTGTTTTAAATATCCGGCTAAATATCGCCGTACTATAATGAGATACGAAAGCACCAATCACATATTACATTCTATTTGGGTGCATTTAGGTGCGCAGAAAACGTCCACAGCAAACCGCGTGAAAATTCTACATACGATTTAATGAATGCATTATATCATTCAAAATATATCCTAAAATTTGGCCACTTAATATTACCCCACCCATGGGTGAAATTTTGCTAACATTATTGCCATATTTAATCAACGTAGTTCATTTGTTTTCAATTGGCAGCGCGATTTTGATCACAACACGCTTATGCACCTCATCCGCTCTTTCCTATCGCGCACCGAGTGTGTAAACACATCCCAAATCCCAAAATCAAAGGACATCCCCATGAGCATCATTATTGACATCACCGCGCGCGAAATTCTGGATAGCCGGGGCAATCCAACGATTGAGGTGGATGTGCTATTGGAAGATGGTGCAATGGGGCGGGCGGGCGTGCCCTCGGGGGCGTCTACGGGGGCTTATGAGGCGGTGGAGCTGCGCGACGGGGATGCGAAACGGTATGGCGGCAAGGGTGTTTTGAACGCCGTGGATGCCGTAAATGGCGAGATTGCCGATGAATTGCTGGGGCATGATGCGCTTGATCAGGTGGGCATTGACCAGTTTCTGGTTGATCTTGATGGTACGCCCAACAAGGCGCGGCTGGGCGCGAATGCCATTCTGGGGGTCTCGCTGGCCGTGGCCAAGGCGGCGGCTGAACATCTGGGCATGCCGCTTTATCGCTATATCGGTGGCACGTCTGCGCGCATGTTGCCGGTACCAATGATGAATATCATCAATGGGGGCGAACACGCGGACAACCCGATCGACATTCAGGAATTCATGGTGATGCCCGTGGGGGCAAGCAGTTTGCCAGAGGCCGTGCGTATCGGGGCAGAGATTTTTCATACATTAAAGGCTGAGCTGTCAGCCGCCGGTTTCAGTACTGCCATTGGCGATGAGGGGGGCTTTGCACCGGCGCTTTCCAGCACCACCGACGCGCTTGATTTCATCATGCGTTCGATTGAAAAGGCTGGGTATACGCCGGGCGAAGACGTATTTTTGGCGCTCGATTGTGCGGCTTCTGAGTATTACAAAGATGGCGTCTATAACATGAAAGGCGAGGGCAAAAAGCTGACCTCGGCTGAAAATGCCGACTATCTGGCGACCCTTGTTGATGCCTACCCGATTATCTCAGTCGAGGACGGCATGGACGAGGATGACTGGGAAGGCTGGAAGGCTCTGAACGAACGGATCGGGGATCGCTGCCAGCTGGTGGGGGACGATTTATTTGTTACCAATACTGAACGCCTGGCGCGCGGGATTGACGAGGGTTCGGCCAATTCTATCCTGATCAAAGTCAACCAGATCGGCACCCTAACCGAGACTTTGAATGCGGTTGATATGGCGCACCGCGCTGGCATGACGGCCGTGATGTCGCACCGCTCGGGCGAGACCGAGGACGCCACCATTGCCGACCTGGCGGTGGCGACAAACTGCGGGCAGATAAAAACCGGATCTCTGTCGCGCTCGGATCGTTTGGCGAAATATAATCAACTTATTCGAATTGCGGAAGAATTGGGCGGCACTGCAATTTATGCGGGCCAAAGCATATTAAAACGTTAGTTGTATATACTTTTGTGGCTTTTTGCTATTAAGGTACTTTAAACCAGTAACGCGCATTAACACGCGCAATAGAAAGTACAAAAAATGGCCTTTATTTCTGAAGTTAGCTATGTTGGCACTTCTGGTGCACCCGTTGAATTTGTCGAAATTGCCCTGCGCAATACTGATAACCCTGCGGACTTTGTTGTCAGTGCATACGATCACAATGGCTATTTACACACAACTTCAGGGATTTCGGGCGGCGAGGTGAACCTATCTACCTTAACTGGTGTACCTGATCCGGATAATCCCAATTGGACCATCTATACAATTCCACTGGGTATTAAAGACTCTAATACAAGTGATATAAACGAAGCATCTGCCGTCGCTCTAACCAACATTACGACTAATACAGTCATTGACTTTTTCGGGACGGATAATTTTACGATAACCGCCGTCGCAGGGGCCGCGAATGGCGCCACGTCTGATGCGGTACTAGATTTCCGTGCAACTGGGAGTGGAAATTCCTATCAACAGGAAGTTGATGGCACCAAATACACAGCATCAATCACAAACGATGATGCGGTGGTGTGCATTTCCGGCGAAAGTCAGGTGCGGTGCAAGGGTGCAAATATCCGCGCTGATGCTTTGCAGGTCGGGGATTCTGTCTGGACGCTTGACCATGGATATCAGCCTGTGCGCTGGATTGGCCAGGCAAGGGTGGATGAACGCGCGCTATATGCATCCCCGAATAAACACCCCATTCGCATCAAAACCGGGGCCTTGAATGCCACAACACCTGCCCGTGATATGCTGGTATCCCCGCAACATCGTATTCTGCTGCGCTCTAAAATTTGCGAACGTATGTATGACAATCCCGAGGTATTGGTGGCCGCGAAAAAACTATGTGATTTTGCCGGTATTACGGTGGCTGATGATATTACCAACATCACCTATTTCCACATCGCTTTTGATAAACACGAGGTGTTTGAGGCTGACGGCACCCTTGTTGAAAGCTTGTATATGGGCCAAGAAGCCCTGAAAATCCTTGGTGATGAAATAGATGAAATGGCATGGCTGAAAGACAACAGCACCGGCCTGATCCCGATTAACGCGCAGCCCGCACGCCCGATTGCCACGGGGCAAAAGCTGCAAACTTTGCTGGAACGCCACGCCAAAAATGCTGTGGGATTGCTGGAGCAAAGCGAAATACCGGACACAAAAATCACGGCCTCTGGCTAAAGGCTGTGGTGCGCGCAAGGCCGCACACCACATAGGAATAGCCTGTATTTTAGCTAACTACCTGTGCATGACAGACGTTTAACCGCCGCCCATCTGCATCAGCTGTGCAACCTCGAGTGTCGCATTTTCCATTTCAAGATGCGGGCAGGCTTTGGCCATTTCTAAAGCGGCATCCATGCTTTCGGCCTCAACAATTGTGTAGCCCATCATGGCGCTAGCACCGGAACCGTCGGTCACGCCACTGTCGCTGACAATCATCGATTTGCCCAGCGGTGTGCCCGGATTAACCGCCGCATCGCCCAGATCCATGACCCAGGTTTTCCACTTAGCCATGCCAGCCGCCCCTTCTTCGGGGGTTTTAGGCATAGAGCCACCACGATAAGCGATGATATATTGAGCCATGTTTTCTTCCTTTTCTGCTTCGATTTTATGGTAATGCATTTTCGCACGGGCGCAATGTTTTATTGCATTTCAACCACGCCGCGCAGGCAGGTTGATCAAAATCACCCCGACCATTGCGCATAATAGCCCCAAGCCTACCAGCATATCGATCTGTTCGCCCAGAAAAACAACACCCAGCACTACGCCCACCCCGGCGCGCAGATACGCCTGGCTGGCCACCCCCATTGATCCAAGCGTGTTGAGCAGACGAAAATAGATCAAAAGCGCCCCGCCCGTGCAAAAAACCGCAAGCATGATCGCGGCCAGAACCGACTTTAACGACGGGCTAAGCAGCCAGGGTTGCTCCAGTGTCAGGCTTAGCGGCACAAGGCAAACACTCGCCCAGATCATTGTCGCAGCGGCAATGACAGTTGCCGGCAGATGGGCAAAATTTTTGCCATATATCGCGGCGCAGGCATAAAGCAGCGCCCCCAGCAATGCCGCCAACTGCCCCAAAACAGGCTGCCCCAATCCTTGCAGTGCCCCAAAGCCAACGATCAGGATTATTCCGACCACCCCCAGACAGGCGCCCAGTAGTTTACGCACATTCATCACCTCATGGCGCGTAATCAGCAACGTGATAAAAAAGACAAAAATCGGCGACGTGGAATTCAACACGCTGACCAAGCCGCTATCGACATATTGCTGCCCCCAGGCCAGAACTGTCCAGGCACCGATACTGTTGAGCAATGCCATGACCAACAGCATCCGCCATGTCGCCATATCGACCGGCAGAGCGTGGCCGCGCCAGAACATCACCGCCAGTAAAACCAGCGCTGCAATCACCACCCGCGTTGCGACCAATGTAAACGGGGGGATATCCGCCAGCGCAATTTTGATGAACAGATAGGACGACCCCCAAAGCAGTGCCAACAACCCAAGCAGTGCAAATTCCTTGGCAACATTATGACTGGATTTCATCGGCATCCTTGCTGTCTTTTGGGGCCTGATCACGATCCTCCATCCCATAATCTCGCAAAACGGATGCAACCCGCAAACGGTAAGTCTGAAAAACTTTGGCCCGCCCAACGGTTTGTGCATCCCGGTGTTTTTGCACATTGCGCCACCGGTTGACTGCGGCCTCATCTTGCCAAAATGACAGCGATAGCAATTTTTGCGGATCATTCAGGCTTTGAAAACGTTCAATAGAAATAAATCCGTCGATATCTTCCAGTATCGGGCGCAAGTCGGCCGCGATATCAAAATATTGATCCCTGTGGTGTGGGTGCGGTATCAGTTCAAATATCACGGCGATCATAAAACAATCCTTTTGGCATGTGGCGTTGAAACAAGCGTATAAAACGCCCGATCTTCGCGGCGAATAAACTGTTGGCGCTTGGCAAATGCATAGTTTTCACGCCCCGGATCTGAGGCTGCCAAACGGGTGCGATATGCTTCATATTCCGCCAGGCTCGGGACATTGTAAATCCCATAAGCGGTGGGGGTGGTGCCCTCATGGGGGGCGAAATATCCGATCAGATCAACGCCATTTTGCGGGATCGCCTGCCCCCAGTTGCGCGCATATTGCGCAAATTCATCGCTTTTGAACGGGTCAATTTCATAGCGAATAATACATGTTAGCATAAATGCCTCCTATTTTTAGGGGGCAATGATAGCGTGTGGGTTGCATAAATGCTTCGCTTTGGAACGAAGCGTTATGCGTCCGACACACCGGCCTGTGCAAATGTGGCCATGCCCGCGTGGCAGGCAACAGCGCCTTGTAAAATGCCAATGGCCAGAGCCGCACCGGAACCTTCGCCCAGACGCAAACCAAGGGATAACAGCGGTGCCTTGCCAAGATTTTCCAACAGGTGCATATGGGCTTGCTCAGCCGAGACATGCCCGGCAAGGCAATGATCAAGCGCCCCTTTGGCGGTTTTTTCCAGCGTGGCAGCAGCAGCCGTGCAGATGAAACCATCCAGAATAACCGGAATGCGCGCCATCCGCGCCCGGGCAATCGCCCCGACAATTGCTGCCAATTCACGCCCGCCAAGACAGCGCAGAACGTTAAGCGCATCACCCTTGTGGCGCGCAACGCCGCGATTAACCACATCGGCCTTTAGGGCCAAACCTGCCGCATCCACCCCGGTGCCCTGCCCGACCCAATCAGCGCCATCACCGCCATATAATGCACAGGCGATGGCGGCGGCAGAGGTGGTATTGCCGATTCCCATCTCACCGCAAACCAGCAAATCAGCGCTTGGATCAACCGCATGCCAGCCGGTTGTGAGGGCCGATATAACTTCGGTCTCTGACATAGCCGGGGCGGTCGTGAAATCCGCCGTTGGGCGATCAAGTTCAAGCGCGTGGACAGACATTTTGGCACCGAACGCCTTTGAAAGCTGGTTAATGGCCGCGCCACCTGCCTCGAAATTCATGACCATTTGAGCCGTAACTTCCGCAGGAAACGCCGAGACCCCTAGCGCCGCAACCCCGTGGTTTCCAGCAAAAACCAGTACCTGCGGGTTTTCTAAAACCGGTGCCTTTTGCCCGCGCCAACCCGCGTACCAAATCGCGATATCCTCAAGACGGCCAAGCGCGCCCGCAGGTTTGGTCAACAGATCATTGCGCGCCGCTGCAGCTTTTTGCGCCTGTTGATCGGAGGCTGGAAAATCAGCAATAATTGCGGCAAATTCGGCAAGATTGGAAAACGCTTTCGCTGGCATATCATGTCCCTCTGTGGTTTGGTAACCTTTGCATACCGAATTTGCTATGCGCTGTAGAGACAAAAACGACAAGGTAGGACATGGCGCCACGATTTAATAATTTGGACATGCAGGCGCATGATATTTGGGCCGCGTTCAGCCTGCTCAGCCGCCTGCCCGTGCCGGTTGATCATGCCCGCAGCGGTGCGCGCGGGGCGAGGGCAGCCTGGGCTTACCCAATTGTCGGTGCCGCCATCGGGGTAATGGCCGGATGCATTGGGGCTGTTGGTCTGTGGATTGGGTTGCCCGCTGGCATGGTTGGCGCATTTGTGCTGGCGATCTTGGCGCTTCTGAGCGGGGGCATGCATGAGGACGGGCTGGCCGATTTTGCCGATGGCGTCGGGGGCGGGCGCAACGTCGCCCAGCGCCTTGAGATCATGAAAGACAGCCGCATTGGCGCTTATGGGGCAATTGCATTATGTCTGGCACTGCTGGCGCGCTGGTCTGGCATTGCCGCGCTTGAGGGCTGGGCTTTGATCGGCGCCCTTGCCATGACCGGCGCAATTTCGCGCAGTGCCGTTGTTTTTCTAATGTATATCATGCCCCCCGCACGCCCCGAGGGGTTGTCATCCAGCGCCGGAAAACCTCTAAAATCAAGCCTGTTAATCGCCCTTTTCATCGCCCTGTTTATATCGATACTATGCGCAGGGCTGTGGGGAATTTTAATCTTTGCCCTAAGTTTTCTGGGCATAATCCCGATTTACGGACTGGCACAGCGCAATCTAAGAGGCCAGACTGGCGATGTATTAGGCGCCGCACAACAGTGCGTTGAAATCGCGAGTCTTGCGGCTATTCTTGCCATTTTGGCGTAAATTTGCACAAAACCCGCGTGATTTTCAATATTTATGCGTTTATGCAGCGACAACCGTGCGGCTATCCAGAACATCGTTGATTTTTGTGCGCGCACCATCCTCATCCCCCCCATAAACCGCACCAATCTCACGGGTTAGACGTTCAAGAGCGGCCTCATATAGCTGGCGCTCTGAATAGGATTGCTCACGTTGTTCATCATTGCGATGCAAATCGCGCACAACTTCGGCAATCATGATCAGATCGCCCGAGTTGATTTTCTGCTCATATTCCTGCGCGCGGCGTGACCACATGGCCCGCTTTACCCGCGCCCGGCCCTTTAGGGTGCGCATGGCATGGTCAACGATATCAGGGCTGGAAAGCGGGCGCATCCCAACAGATTCAGCCTTGTCGGTAGGGACACGCAGGGTCATTTTATCTTTTTCAAAATTGATAACGAACATCTCTAACATGATGCCTGCGATTTCCTGCGTTTCGATCGACACAACCTTGCCAACCCCGTGCGAGGGGTAAACCACATGTTCATTAGGGCGAAACTGTGCGTTTGATTTCTTACTCATTTACGTCTCATTCCTTTGTATTTTGACAAAACCCATTTGGCTGCGGAGAATGCAGTCAAAGGCGCAAATTGCTAAGCTGACGGGGATTCATCTTGTTTTCTACCCCGAAATATGACCCCAATTATGATCTGGATGCCGGCTACGTTAACGCGGTGTATAACACAAAAAAACGGATAATAATAGTCACCGCCGGGTTTTATGCAATTTTTCGAATATCGTCCCTGCCGGATAATAAATCGTGTTGTGGAATTGGCATATTTGCTGCCCTGAATTTCGATATCCATGCGGTTGATCTGCCTTAAAGCGCAGAGAATCTCCTTGCTTATGGGGTGTCCAAACATCATTTTCCATGATCTCCATATCCCCTCTGAGCACAAAAATATCCTCAACCACCCCTGTGTCGTGGGGCATGGATATATGAGATTGCCTTGGATTCATAGAGACCACAAATGTCTCTGCGCCAAGACGCGGATCAAACGGGAACAGAGTTTGAAATGTGATGCTTTCGGGGAATGTCACATATGTGCTGCCCGCCTTATCAGGAGTTTGTGTCATATCCTCAATCAGGGCGGTGAGGGGCACATGGAACCCTTTGGCAATTTTCCATAAGGTCATGATTGTCGGACTGGATTCTCCACGCTCAACCTGGCCCAGCATTGCCTTGCTGACCCCGGTTATTTTGGCAGCCTGCGTCAAACTTAGTGCGGCCTGCGCGCGAATGGCCTTTAGGTTGACCTGAATATTAGCATCTTTCATGAGACCTCCAGAAAAGGCTTGTGCGTTATAGCGCACGATGTATTATATCCAATATACATGATTTTCACATAGGAGCCTATATGTTTGCCCGTTTGAAATTTTCACATATTACCACTGGTCTTATTACTGTTCTGGTCGGATACGCCAGCAGTGTTGCCATTATTTTCCAAGCGATTGACACATTATCCCTACCCCAGGCACAGGCAAACAGCTGGATGTTGGCCTTGGGTCTGGGCATGGGCGTTAGCACGATATTCCTGTCGCTCTATCATAAAATGCCGATCCTGACTGCGTGGTCTACCCCCGGCGCGGCATTACTGGTTGTGAGCCTAAAAGACATCCCCCTTAGCGCGGCGATCGGCGCGTTTTTGCTGTGCGGGATATTGTTGATCCTTACGGGCATTACCGGCTGGTTTGATAAAATCACCCGCCTTATCCCCGACGCAATCGCCAATGCAATGCTGGCTGGTATCCTGTTCCAGTTTACCATCGGTATCTTCACGCAGCTTGAGGGAAATATCCCGCTGGTGGCCACAATGTTCGCAGTGTATTTGCTGACAACACGCTATTTCCCGCTATATGTGATCCCGAGCGTGCTGATAAGTAGCATTTTACTGTGTTGGGGGCTGGGCCTCTTCTTGCCAGGTAACGGGTTTGAGCTGGCGTTTTCGCCCCCCGTATTCGTGATGCCAACCTTTACTGTCAGTGCCGCACTCGGGGTTGGTGTGCCGCTTTATATTGTCACTATGACCTCACAAAATATGCCCGGAATTATTGCGTTACGCACAGCCGGATATATGCCGCCCATATCCAGCAGCATCATCGTGACCGGATTAACCACCCTGGTTTTGGCGCCTTTTGGTGGATATACGTTCAACCTGGCTGCAATCACCGCCGCGATTTGTTGCGAAGAGGCCGCCGATCCCGACCCTAAGACCCGCTATATGGCCAGCATAATTGCCGGGGTATTATATATAATGGTTGGCCTGTTGGGCGGGGCAGTTATAGGGCTGTTTTTGATTATCCCAAAAGCCATGATCGTAACTTTGGCCGGTTTGGCATTGCTGGGAACCGTCGCTAACAGCTTGTCAGCCGCCCTTGTGGAATCCAGCCAACGCACGGCAGGGCTGGTGACATTCCTGACCACTGTTTCGGGCATCAGTTTTATGTCTATTGGCGCACCGGTCTGGGGTTTGTTATTCGGGATGCTTGTACATTTTATAACATCGCAAAAAGCAGGTTAATCGCCCGTTCCGGGTTTCTCGCTAAAGTATTTCTCCAGCTTGCCGGTCTCGCCGTCATGTTCATCAGCATCTGCTGGCGGGTCTTTCTGGGTGATGATCACGGGCCATTTTTCGGAATATTTGCGGTTGAATTCCACCCATTTTTCGGCATCAGGTTCGGTGTCAGGGCGAATGGCATCGACGGGGCATTCTGGTTCGCAGACGCCGCAATCTATGCATTCGTCAGGGTGGATTACCAACATGTTTTCGCCCTCGTAGAAACAATCCACGGGGCAAACTTCGACACAATCGGTGTATTTGCAGGCGATACAGGCGTCATTCACGATATAGGTCATCGGGTACTCTCGAATAATATGGGCGAAGCCTGTCACACTTCATATGCGCTATTTAGGCTGGCTTTGCGTCAGGATCAAGGCCCAGATCGTTTGATTTTATCAATTGCCCGACGATCACGTTTAGTTGGGCGGCCTTTTCTTTCAATTTCTGCGGGCTTTGGGGCTGGCGGCGGCGTTAGGTCCGTATAAAGCATCTGTGCCTCGCGCGCAGGTCCGCGCCGGACGCCAAGACCGTTAAGTACAATGATTCGCTGTGTTTGGGCCTGCAAAAAGGTCAGCCTGTCGCCTGTTTTCACGCTAAACGCTGCCTTAGAAACCTTGACCTCATTCACCCGCATATGCCCCGCAGTTATGACTTTTGCGGCCAGACTACGGGTCTTGAAAAACCGCGCCTGCCAGAGCCATTTATCGAGCCGCATCGCGCAATCAGTTACCTTTCAGTGCCATCAGCGCGGCAAATGGATTATCAGGATCAATCGGTTTATCGGGCTTTGGCGGGCGGGCAGCAAATGCCTTTTGTGCTGGTTTTGGCTTACCTTTGGATTTGTCTTTACGATTATCATTGCGCGGTTGGGGTTTGCGCCGAGGCACCCAGGCAAAAGTATAAAATACCTCAACTTCGACCTCTGGCACTACCTCGGGGCTGGCCTCTGAAACCTCTGGTGCGGGTTTTGGGGCCACATCATCTGCAACATTTTCGGGCGTTTGCGTCTTGGTATCAGGTGCGGGCGCAGGCGTGGCTTTAACTTTAGGGCGCTCGCCGCGCGTCCCTTTATAGCCAAGACCTTGCATAAGGTTGGCGAATTGCTCCAGCGTCAGACCGGTAATTGACAGCATGTCGGCATTGCCTTCAAAACCGGCGCGCGTGTCCTTTGTGCGGATCATATCGGCGAGGCGTTCCAGCATATCGATGCGGATCGCGCGATCACCAGCCAGCCGGTAGCCGGCGTTGGCATAATACCCCTTGGGCGCATCCTTGAGGGCTGGAACTGTAACCAGCCCGGGTGGAGGAGCCTCGGGAAATTCTGTCAAGCTTTTGATAATAGAGGATAAAACAAGCCTAAGGCGCGTTGGTGCGGGTTTAAGCATAAGTTGTTGGAAAATCGTAAACTGGCCAAAACGCACGCCATGTTTGCGCAACAACCCGCGTTGGTCCTGATCCAGATCCTTGATTTCCTGAAACACCTCGCTGCGCGGCAGAACGCCCATGGATTCCACAATGTGCAAAGCAACACCGCGCGCCATCCCCGTCAAAGTTTCATCATTTTTGAGTGCCAGCAGTGGCTCAAACTGTGCGGCAATCCGGCGTTCAACAAAATGAGAAAGACGGCGGCGGACTTTCTCGGCAACATCAGCGCCAGCCTCGTCATCAACAAATGCTTCCAGCTTTGGCACAAGCGCATCATCCCCTGCCACCAGCTTGCCCACCGCATATTCCCCCCACATCAGGCCACCCTGTTCGGTGATATCCATTTCGGTGTCAGGCGCGTTATAAAACTTATCAGAGCGCAGGTTGAAGGCAGGCTGAAGGGCCGCAATCGCAGTCGCGCGCAGGGTTTTGGCCTCAGCCGCGTTGGCGGATGGATCAAGCTGAAAGCGGAAACCTTCCAGTTTGCCAATAAATTGCCCCTCGACGATGACTTCGCCGTTCTCGTTTACATCTGCCACCAGGGCCTCCTTTAGTTTCAAGCGGCGCAGTAAAACACTGGTGCGCCGATCGACAAAGCGTTGGGTCAGTGCCGCGTGCAGGGCATCTGACAATCTATTTTCAAGCGCGAGGATTTCCCCGCGCCAATGGGCCGCACCCGCAACCCAGTCTTTACGTTGCGCAACATAGGTCCACGTGCGGATAAAGGCCAGCCGTTTTGACAAAGCATCAACATCCTCACTGGTATTATCGGGTTTTTAAGCTGTCTGGCCAGCCAATCTGTGGGAATCCTCACATTACTTTGAATAAAGGTAAATATTTCCTGACAGATACGCGCATGTTCGCCTGTCAAACTTTGCGAAAGTCCGAAATTTGGCAAACCTCCCAAAGCCTGCGCACATCATGGCCAACCTGCAATTCGATTGA
>CAYSAZ010000057.1:0-14931 GCA_964429065.1 uncultured Rhodobacterales bacterium | reverse complement strand
CGCGCAGGCAAGCGCCTCACGGATAGCGCGAAATGACCCGATCATGCGTAAATCAAACGTCTCGCGCACGGGTCCGGTGATCGGCATTGTTAACACCAGTTCACGGACCTCATCGCGTTTCAACACGATATTTAGAACTTCGGCGTTTTTCAGCAATTCTTCGGAGAGTTCGGGCGAAACCATATCATCAGGCGCTGCCAGCAACGCCAGTGTTGCCAGTTGTGCCAGCTCAAGACGTTCTTGCAGATACGACACCCTAAATTGTGCAACCGAAGGTACGAATATCAGAACCTCTGCCAGCATTACAAAGAGAAAACTGAGAAGAAAGAAGCGCCCTGATAACGTCTTGAAAAACATCATTGCCCCACCGTTTTATAATTATATATAACATTAGACATTTGGCAGGTTTTCCACAAGCTTTGGTTGTTTTCCGGCTATAAAAACCGCTGCACCAGCCTGACAACGCGTTTCAGGCGCGGATTTTCAAACAGACGCGGAGTATAATACTGCCCGGCCACCCGTTTGTTGATCTCGCCCAAGGTCGGATAAGGCGCAACCATTGCCGCCACCGCCCCGATTTTCAGCCCGTTGGCAAGCACCAGCGCCCATGTCTGGATCAGCTCACCGGCTTGTGTGCCAACAATTGATGCCCCAATCGGTTTGCCGCGCAACACCATCACCTTGATCAGGCCGCGGGTGGCCCGCTCAGCCCGTGCACGGTCATTTTCAGCGTAGTCAAAACGCAGTACTTCGACTTTATCGCCATATTTTTCAAGCGCTTGCGCCTCCGTTAGGCCAACTTGGGCAATCTCGGGGTCCGTATAGGTCGCCCATGGAATATGGTCATTTTTTGCCTTTGAGGGCAGCCCAAACAGCGCCGAGCGGATGATAACCCCGGCGTGATACCCCGCCACATGGGTAAATTGCAGTCCGCCGGCCACATCCCCAATCGCATAGACCCGCCGGTTTGTTGTGCGCAGGCCGGCATCGACAATTATCCCCGGACGGTGGGTTTCAATGCCTGCCTTATCCAGATCAAGCCGCGCGATATTTGGTTTTCGCCCCACAGCCATCAGGATATGTGAGCCGGTAAATTCCGCGCCGTCCTTGGTTTTAACAATCACGCCCTTGTTGCCAATAATATCAGACACCATGGCGCCCTCAACAATTTTGACCCCTTCGGCACGGATGTTTTCCAGCGCAATCGCGGCCATGTCGGGATCGTCCCGCCCCAGCGCTTTCATTCCCTCCAGCACCGTCACTCTGGAACCCAGCCGCACATGCGCCTGCGCCATCTCCATGCCAATCGGGCCGCCACCTATGATCAACAGATGTTCGGGGCGGTCTCGCAGATCAAACAGAGTTTCATTTGTCAGATAATCCACCGTGTCCAGCCCCGGGATTGGTGGTACAAACGGCGCCGACCCTGTGGAAATCACAAACCGGCGTGCTTTGATCACAAAATCCCCTGCCTGGATTTCAGTTGGCGAAATAAATCGCCCGAATTCGCTGATAACTTTAACGCCAAGTTTCGTGAAACGCTCCACGGAATCATGTGGGGCAATTTTGTCAATCACCCCGGTGACATGTTCCATCGCCGCCGCGTAATCGACCTTTGGTGTAACCGGCGTTACTCCGTAAGGTGCGCCGGTGGTCATTGCATGCGCGTGCTTAGCCGCCGCGATCAGCGCCTTGGAGGGTATGCAGCCATAATTCAGGCAATCGCCACCCATTTTATGCCCTTCCAGCAGCACAACCCGCGCGCCCATCTGCACAGCCCCGGCTGCAACCGACAAGCCGCCAGAACCGCCGCCGATCACGCAAATATCTGTCTCAATACGTTTCATCACGCGCCCTTTTTAGGGAAGAATTTCAGGATAATAGGCAAAACCGACAGCGCACAAAGTGCCAGTATAGGGCCAAGGATTTGCCATTCAAAAATAATGCCAAGGTTAGGGGTTTCGCCGCGTGCAAACACCTCGCCCAGACCAGCGCCAACCCATGTGAACACAATGCCGCCGGGGATGATCCCGACAAATGTGGTCCAGATAAACCGGCTAAGGCGCGTACCTACAAGGGCCGGCACAAGGTTAGCGACAAAAAACGGAAATGCCGGTACAAAGCGCATCAACAACAAGAAACTGACCTCGTTTTCATCAAGCCCTCTCTTGATTTTGCCAACTATCCCCTCGGCATTTTCCAGCTTGCGCGCCAGAAAATCCCCCAACCCCATGCGCGCGGCCAAAAAGATCAGCGTTGCCCCAACCGTTGCTGCACCGATGTTGAAAATTGCGCCATTAACAATGCCAAACAAAAACCCGCCCGCCAGCGAGGCCACAGCGGCCCCCGGCAGGGAAAACGCCACGATAACAATATAAATCGCAACAAACACCAGCGACGCCACCAGATAATTCTGATCCCGCCAGCCTAGCAATGCCTCACGATTGTCGCGCAAGGCCGCAAAACTTAGGTAATCGCGCAACAGAACCGCACCAGTGATGGCAACGATGACAATCACCAGCAGCGGCATAAGCTTTTTCAGCGACAGGGTGCCATTTGTTTTTTCACGCATTACTATTTCTTTCGTTAAACCGTGTATTTGCCTATGTGACGCGTTCTGCGCTATTACGAAAGCCCCCTCACGCGTGCTTGATCAGACGTTAGCAATTGTTTCAATATCCTTGCCTTTTCACTGCATTTAGCAGGGAAATTTTTCGAAAATACAGGTGTTTTTTACCGAATTGCGAATTGACTTCCCCGTGTCGACGCCCTAAAAAGCCATTTCAGAATTTCCGGTCCGGCGAATCCCTTCGCCCACCGCGCAGGAGACTTAAGATGAAACGCACCTATCAGCCGAGCAACCTTGTTCGCAAACGCCGTCACGGTTTTCGGTCTCGCATGGCCACAAAAAACGGTCGCAGGATCGTTAATCGTCGTCGTGCACAGGGTCGCAAAAGCCTGACCGCATAAGACATCAGGTTACAATATGAAACCGTCGGAGGCAGGCCGCGCACCCCATTCAGGGAACGTCGGTGAAACGCCCCCGGCGGTTTTGCCTTGCCCGCTCGAAATACTGCGCAAACGCGGTGATTTTGTCAGGGCATCGCACGCACGGCGCCAATCAGCCCAAGGGTTATTGCTGCAAGCGCGCCGTCGCGACACGGCTGAGGCCGCGCCTACCCTCATCCGCGTAGGCTACACATGTTCCAAAAAAGTCGGCAACGCCGTCGCCCGAAATCGCGCCAAACGCCGCTTACGTGAGGTGGCGCGCAGGGTTTTGCCTATGCAGGGCCAGGCTGGATGGGATTACGTGATAATCGGGCGGCACCTTGAAACCGCCAAACGGCCATTCCATCTGTTAGTAACGGACTTTGAAGCTGCCCTTAAACGTATCCACGCCCCGCGAAAGCCCTGCAAATGACCCCGCTCGCCTTTATTATCAGCCTGCCTGTGCGCGCCTACCGCGTGATCGGCAGCCCATGGGTCGGGCGCAACTGCCGCTATCAACCAACATGCTCGGCCTATGCCATGGAGGCGCTAGAAAAACACGGCGCCATAAAAGGCAGCTGGCTGGCCGTAAAGCGCATAGGGCGCTGCCACCCGCTGGGGCGCGACGGTTATGACCCGGTGCCAGGTAAAGACGATAGTGATCAATTGTAAACGCTGTATGTAGAGCAAGAAATTCAGTGACGCATAAATGGGGTTACCTCGGGTCCAGACCCTTAAAGAACAAGTCTTCCAGAAAATGGGTGCCGGTGGTGATTGGATCGGGGTCGGTGTCATCCAGGACGTTGCGAATTTGCACCGCGAAATCCGCATAGTGCTGGGTGGTTGCCCAAATTGAAAACAGCAGATGGTAGGGGTCAACCTTTGTCAGGCGCCCCTCGGCCATCCATGTGCGCAGGATTTTGACTTTGCTGTCCACCAGCGTCTTTAGCGGGTCACCCAGCATATCATCAAGACGTGGCGCGCCGTTCAGAATTTCCATGGCAAAAAGGCGGCTTTCGCGGGGATATGTGCGGGAAAATTCCATCTTGGCGTGGATATAGCCCATAATCTGCGTATGTGGATCACCCTTGGCATCAATATTTTCCAATGGCTCCAGCCATATCGCCAAAAGTTGGTTCAATAGCGTGCGGTAGATCGCGGATTTGCCCTTGAAATAGTACAACATATTGGGTTTTGAGAGGTTCGCGATCTTGGCAATCTGATCCAGCGTTGCCCCGTCAAACCCGTACTTAGAGAACACCTGCAAAGCCGCATCCAGAATAACTTCACGTTTTTCGCGTTGTATGCGTGTGTTTTTACCAGTCACTAATCATATCCTTAAAATTTGTCCCTTACTTAGCGCGAAACATCGTGCAAGGCAATTTACAAACGCACCAAACCCAGTTTCCCCCGTCTGAAATAGCGCCAATTCATCAAAACCGCGGCAACCGCCAGACCAACGGCCATCCCGGCCCAGACGCCCTTACCGCCGTAATCGAGCACAAATCCGAAGATATAAGCCGCCGGCACGCCCACCGCCCAATAGCTGAACATTGCAATATACATGGGGACTTGTGTGTCTTTCATACCTCGCAATAATCCGGCACCGATTACTTGTAACGTATCCACAACCTGAAACGCTGCCGCAATCGCCAGCAACGGTGTGCCATAGGCAATAATCAGTTGTGCATCGGGATTTTCGTGGTCCAGATACACCCCGATTAACGGGCCAGGGAAAAGCACGAATATCGCCGCGCCAAGCAGTGCAAAACCGACCCCGAGTATCAAGATGACCATGCCTGCGCGCCCCATTGCAACAGGGTCTTTGCGCCCGATTGCCCGACCAAAGCGCACGGTGCCTACTTGGGCAAAGCTTAGCGGAATCATGAAGGCAACAGAGGTAATTTGTAGCGCTATACCATGTGCGGCCAGCTCAATCGTGCCGATCCAGCCCATGAAAAACGAAGCGACGGAAAACAGGCCGACCTCGGCAAGAATGGTCAGGCTAATGGGCAGGCCAAGGCGGAAAACATCGCGAAAGGCTGGCCAATCGGGGCGCCAAAGCCGCACGAAAACCTCATGCGGGCGCAAATCCGGGTGTTTCAGGCAATACAGCACCAAACCCGCCGAGGTTATAATATTTGTAATAAGCGTTGCCAGCCCTGCGCCCGCCAGTTCCATCCGCGGGGCACCAAAATTGCCGAAAATGAACACATAGTTCAGCCCTGCATTCAGCGCCACTCCCCCCCAGGTGAGCCATAGCACAACCTGCATACGTTCCAGCGCCGAAAGATATGAGCGCAGGGTTGAGATAACCAGCACCGGAAAAACCGACCATTGTGCCATACGCATATATTCCTGCGCCATGCCCGCCAGTGCCGGTTCTTGTCCGATAGCAAGCAGAATAGCCTTTGTATTCCACAACAGCGGCATCGTTAACGCGCTGTAGATTGCAACCACCCACAATCCCATCCGCACCGAACGGCGCAGCGCTGGAATATTTCCCTCGCCGGCTGCTTGGGCGGCCAGCGGCATCACGGCATTTGCCAGACCAAATCCGACAACCAGCACGATGAAAAACATCGTTGTCGCCAAAACCGAGGCCGCAAGGGTCTCGGCGCCAAGCCAGCCGAGCATAACAGTGTCGATAAACCCCGTACCCATATGCGCCATCTGCGTGCCGATAATCGGCAAACCAAGCGCAAGGGTCGCGCGAAAATGCATGGGCCAGCTATTGTCCTGCACTGTCGCCGGATTGTTCGATATCTTGGTCATGTGTTTTACCTGAGCACACCTGCGACTTTATTATCGAGGTACAGGCAGACGCTATCAGATATTTTTGATATTACTACCGGAAATTGCATGCACAACCGCTTGTCGATCCTGCTTGAGGTCGTTACCTTGTGGTTAAACATTAATCCCGAGGATAAAATGCCCCTGACCCGTATCAGTATTATTGCCGCCATCATATTTTTGATTGACCGGATCACAAAATGGCTGGTGGTAGAATGGCTCGATCTGGCTGCGCGTTTCAAAATTGAGGTCGCGCCGCCGTTTCTGAATTTCGTTATGGCCTGGAATGAGGGCGTGAATTTTGGGCTTTTTGGCGATAGTGGTGAATTTACCCGCTATTTCCTGATCGTTCTAGCCATGGTAATTGTCATCGGGCTCGGGTTTTGGGCGCGGAACAAATCCGGCTGGAAAATTCCGATTTTTACCGGCCTGATTATCGGCGGCGCGCTTGGCAATGTTCTGGACCGTTTTATCTATGGGGCTGTGGCGGATTTTTTGAATATGTCGTGCTGTGGCATCAACAACCCTTATGCGTTTAACATCGCGGATGTGGCCATATTTGCCGGGGCGTTTGGGCTGATACTGTTTGGTGACACAAAAAACCGCTTATAATGTTCACAGTTTTGTAACACACACTTGCACTTGATCTTAAGGGACCTATCTTTGGAGTGAAACGCGAAAGGAAATACATGTTCCGTCTTTTTACGCTGGCATGGTTGGCCATAGCTACGCCGGGATTTTCCCAGCAAGCCAGGGTTTCCACTTTTAACCTGCCCAACGGCATGCAAGGCGTCGTGATCGAGGATCATCGCGCCCCCGTTGTTACCCATATGCTTTGGTATAAAGTCGGCGCGGCTGATGAGGTTTTGGGAAAATCGGGCATTGCGCATTTTCTTGAACATCTGATGTTTGTCGGCACCGATGATATCCCCGAGGGAGATTTTAGCCGCATTATTGAAGGCTTGGGGGGCAATGACAACGCCTTTACCTCGTTTGACTACACCGCCTATTTCCAACGGATTTCCACAGAGCATTTGGAACTTATGATGACGATGGAGGCTGATCGTATGCGCGATTTGATCCTCAATGAGACCGCCGTTGCCACCGAACGTGACGTGGTTCTAGCAGAGCGCAATCAGCGCACGGATGCCAACCCGGGCAGTTTGTTTTCCGAACAAAGGCGCGGGGCGATGTATCTCAACCACCCCTACGGCATCCCCGTGATTGGCTGGCGCCATGAGATCGAACAACTTAATTTAACCGACGCGCTGGCGTTTTATCGTCAGTATTACGCCCCCAATAACGCCATTTTGGTGGTTGCGGGTGACGTTACCCCTAGCGAGGTTGAAGCTTTGGCGCTGAAACATTACGGCCCGCTTGCACCCTCTGAAAACATCCCACCGCGCCTGCGCCCGCAAGAACCACCCCATATTGCGGCCCGCCGATTGCAATTCAGCGATCCGCGCGTTGCCAATGATTATGTGATCCGTACCTACCTTGCGCCCGTGCGCACTTCCGGCGCACAAACCGACGCCGCCGCTTTGCAGGTTCTGGCGGAATTGCTGGGGGGCAGCGGCCTGACCTCGGTGCTGGGCAAAGCTTTGCAGCTTGATGCGAAAATCGCCGTTTCAACCGGGGCATTTTACAATGCAACCGCGCTTGACCCGGATAATTTTGGCGTTTACGTCATGCCCGCCCCCGGCATTTCTTTGCAACAGGCCGAAGATGCGCTGGATGGCGTATTACAGGATTTCATTGAAAACGGTCCTGATGCAGACCAGCTGGCGCGAATTAAAACCCAAATTCGCGGGGCCGAGATTTATGCGCTTGATGATCAAACCGGCTTGGCGGAACGCTACGGCGCGGCCCTTTCCATCGGCCTGACAGTTGCAGATATCGCCGCTTGGCCCGATGTTCTGGCCGCCGTAAATGCACAGGATGTGCAAGATGCCGCGCGCCGGGTTCTGGACATCCGTAAATCCGTTACCGGCTGGCTTATGCAGGAGAATACAGAATGATCCGCACGTTAACCCTGATCTTTATTACAGCTCTAAGTCTGCCCGCCTATGGAACCGAAATTCAGCGCGTCACCACGAAATCCGGCATTACCGCTTGGCTGGTTGAGGAACATTCCATCCCGATTGTGTCCATCGAAATCCTGTTTCGGGGCGGCGCCAGCATTGACCCAGTTGATAAACACGGCGCTACATATTTGATGACCGGCTTGCTGGAAGAAGGTGCAGGCGCGCTGGATGCCTCGGCCTATTTAGCCGCGAGCGAGGCTTTGGCCGCACAGTTCAGTTTTGACACCAGTCTTGATATGGTCAGTGTCAGCGCCACGGTTTTGCGTGAAAATCTCGCGCCCTCCATGGAACTTTTGCGTCTTGCAATCAACGAACCGCGTTTTGATGGTGTTGCATTTCAGCGGGTCCGTGAACAGCTCTATTCGATCCTGCGCTCTGATGAAAATGCCCCGCGCAAAATTGCGGCATCCCGGTTTCGCGCCCTGTCTTTTGGCCAGCATCCCTACGCCCGCACGCTGGGGGGCAGCGTTGCAACGGTTAGTAACCTAAGCCCGCAGGATATGCGCACAACCCATAAATCGGCGCTGGTCAAATCCCGGGCCTATATCGGTGTTGTCGGTGATATTACGGCATCTGAATTAGAAAAACTGCTGGGGGATCTGCTGGGTGATCTGCCCGATGACGGCCCGCCGCTGCCACCACTTACACAAAGCAAAGCAACAGGCGGGGTTGAGGTTATTGCCTTTCCTTCCCCGCAATCGGTGGCGGTTTTTGGACATGGCGGCATTGCGCGCGACGATCCTGATTATATCACCGCTTTTGTTATGAACCATATTCTGGGCAAGGGTTTCACCTCGCGTCTTAATCAAGAAGTGCGTGAAAAGCGCGGGCTAAGCTATGGTGTCAGCAGTTTTCTGGTGCCGTATAACCGTGCAGCGCTTTATATGGGTTCCCTTGCCAGCGCTAACGATAAAATCGCGCAAGCTATGGATGTTGTGCGCAATGCCTGGGCAAATATGGCTGAAAACGGTGTGACGGCAGCCGAACTCGAAGCGGCGCAGAAATATCTGACCGGATCATACCCTTTGCGCTTTGACAGTAATGGCGCGATTGCGGCAATTTTGGCCGGGCTGCAAAGTGCTGATCTGCCAATTGACTACATCAACACCCGCAACGCGGCGGTTAATGCTGTAACGCTTGAGGATATCAACCGTGTTGCAGCATATCTGTTACAGCCCGACAATCTACAGGTTGTGATTGTCGGCGAACCGGTGGGCCTTAAAGATTAACGGCTTAGGTTTTGCGGCGTGACAGGGCTGTCCAACCACCCAAAACGACCATCGCCGCAAGGAAAGATTTAACCACATCGCCGATCAGAAACGGTAAAACACCAGCTTTGAATGCGCCGGTAAAATCATATGGTGTAACACCCCAAAGCACCAGCATGCCGGGAATGAACAACAGAGTCGCCGGAATAAACGCTGCCAAAAACAGCCTGAAGATGCCGCGCGAAAATCCGTGTTCAACCAGCCAGCCGGTGCAGAACGCCATCGCCACGAACCCCCACAAATAGCCCGAAGTCGGCCCAACCAGTTTCATTACACCAAAACCAAAGCCGGCAAAAACCGGCAACCCCATCGCGCCCTCAAGCAGATAGGCCAGCAAGGTCAGCCCGGCAAGGCGTGCGCCAAAGGTCAGCCCGATCACCGAGATGGCCAGGGTTTGCAGCGTCATCGGCACGGGAAACATCGGCACGTTGATTTGCGCGGCAATCCCAATCGCGAGTGAACCAAAAACCACCATTGCAATCTTTGTAATCAGCTTATTTGTGTCGGTTAATGCCGTTGAAAGTAGAGCTTCTTGCATCTGTTTCTAATCCTTATTGTGGCTTTTCTGACTGAAGGGTCATGAATTACGCCTCATTCAGTACATAATTTATAGAGATGTTTCAATAGAGATTACACCTCTTCCTATAGATATCAGGGTTCCAGAATCGCCCGTGTTCATGCTACAAGTTGTGGTATGAACGCGCAAAACCACAATATACCCTCTGAACGGCGGCCAATTCGCCAGCTAGACGATGCGGCGGCCAACCGTATTGCGGCGGGTGAAGTTGTGGAACGCCCGGCCTCTGCGGTTAAGGAACTGGTGGAAAACGCGCTGGATGCGGGGGCGTTGCGCATCGATATTTCCTTTGCAGATGGCGGCAAAACCCTGATCCGGGTCACAGATGACGGCCACGGCATTCCCGCAGCAGAGCTGTCCCTTGCCCTATCGCGCCATGCCACATCCAAAATCGACGGCTCTGACTTGCTTAATATCCATTCCTTTGGCTTTCGCGGCGAGGCCTTGCCCTCGCTTGGTGCTGTGGGGCGGCTAAGCATCACCTCGCGGTTTGACGGGGCCGATATGGCGGCTAAAATTGCCGTAAACGACGGTAAAATAGGTGCCGTGGAACCCGCGGCCCTAAGCAGAGGCACCGTGGTTGAACTGCGTGATCTGTTTCATGCCACTCCGGCGCGCCTGAAATTCATGCGCAGCGACCGCGCCGAAACCCAGGCCATCGGTGATGTCATCAAACGTCTGGCCATGGCAGAACCCCATGTGGGGTTTGTTTTGCGGGATATAACCGGCGGGGGCGAGGGGCGGATCAGGTTTCGCGCGGATCCTGAAACCGGCGATATGTTTGATGCACTACAAGGACGGTTACGCCATATTCTTGGCCCGGATTTCACGAAAAATGCCATGAAAATCAACGCGGAACGTGAAGGATTGCGCCTAAGCGGCTATGCGGCCCTGCCGACCTATTCACGCGGGGCGGCGGTGGCGCAATTTTTCTTTGTAAACGGGCGCCCTGTGCGCGACAAACTGTTGGTGGGTGCATTGCGCGGGGCCTATTCGGATTTCTTGAGCCGTGAACGTCATCCCGCCGTTGCCTTGTTTTTGAACTGCGATCCCGAACGGGTTGATGTCAACGTACATCCAGCCAAATCCGAAGTGCGATTTCGCGAACCGGGGCTGGCACGCGGATTGATCGTCTCGGCGCTCAAACATGCGCTGGCAGAGGCCGGACATCGGGCCTCCAGCACCGTGGCCGATGCAACCCTTGGCGCCATGCGGCCCGAGGTTCCCCAAGGGCGGATATATCAAATGGACCGCCCTTCAGGCCAAGCGTTACGCAGCGCATATCAGTATCAACAGCCCGATCCTGCCCAACAAGGTTTTGCCGAATTCACCGCACCTTCTGCCAGATTTGAACCTCAATCGGCCCTTGAAGATCAAAGCGTTGAGGCCTTGCCCCTTGGGGCTGCACGTGCACAACTGCATGAAAATTACATCATTGCCCAAACCACTGACGGGATGGTTTTGGTTGATGCCCACGCCGCACATGAACGTCTGGTTTATGAACGCCTCAAATCGCAAATGGCCGAAAATACTGTGGCGGCGCAGGCGTTACTGATCCCCGAAATCGTTGAATTACCTGCCGATGATATTGCCCGTTTGCTGGCCGCCGCGCCCGAACTTGCCCCTCTGGGCCTGACGATTGATGCCTTTGGCGGCAACGCCATATGTGTGCGCGAAACACCGGCAATTCTGGGCGCAGTAAATGCCAGCGCTATGATCCATGATATCGTCGATGAATTGACAGACCTTGGCCAAACCCAGACCGTAAAAGACCGTATCGAGGCCATTTTATCCCGCGTTGCTTGCCATGGATCGGTGCGCACGGGGCGGCGCATGTCGGCCCCGGAAATGAACGCGCTGCTGCGTGAAATGGAAGCAACCCCCTATTCGGGTCAATGTAATCATGGTCGCCCGACCTATGTTGAGCTTAAAATGCAAGATATCGAGCGCCTGTTCGGGCGAACCTAAAAGGTAGAGATATGCCAAAACCCTCCCTGCCCAATCACCCGTTACGCCTTAAGCTGAACGATGAGCTGCACGCGCGGCCGTTTCCAAAACTGAAAGCCCCGTGCCGCGCCGCGTTTCTGGCAATCAAAAACCCCGAAAAAGCCGTTGATCGGGACCGCGCATTGGATCGCGCCCATCTGATCGCGTTACTTGACCGGTTTGGCATCGCCCATCCGGCACCAGACGCTGACCATTTCGCAGGACAGATCGGCCCGGATTTTTTGAAATGGGAAATGCATACGGAATTTGTAACCTATACAATTTTTAGCGACGGGGTTGCGGATGTACCCTTTGATAACAAGGTATTTTCAATCTTTCCCGATGACTGGCTGGCAGAGGCCCCCGGCGTTGTGCTGACCTCGGCGCTCGTGCGGATTGAGGAATATTCAGACGACGCGGATCTGCAAGATATGCTGGACAGGAAAATTCCCGAATGGTTCGTACCTGAAAGTCTGGCCGTGTCTCAGGTGATTGATGGCGAGGCAGTGATTGCCGGGGATTTTCATATCGATATATCTTCACATGTGCGCTTTTGCGTGCTGACAAAACCGGGCATCGGGCTGCGACGCTTAGGGCGGATCGTCCAACGTCTGGTTGAGATCGAGACCTATAAAACTGCCGCGATGTTAACCCTGCCAATTGCACGTACCGTGGCCCGGCGCGTAGCGATACTGGATCAGGAATTAACCGAGGTCGTGCAACAAATGGCGAAGGCTTCTGGGGATGAGGCCCAGACCCTTGACCGCTTGTTGCGCATGTCAGCCGAGATCGAGTTCCTGTCTTCGTCAAGCGCCTTTCGCTTTGGGGCCGCGGGCGCATATACGACCATCGTCAACCGCCGCATCGAAGTGCTGCGCGAGGTTCATGTGCAAGGTCGCCAGCTATTCAGCGAATTTATGATGCGCCGTTTTGACCCGGCAATGCGCACCTGCAGATCCGCCGAAAAACGCCTGTCGGATCTTTCCGCACGCGCTGAACGCGCCGCTAATTTGCTGCGCACCCGGGTTGATGTAGCGACCGAAGAACAGAACCACGAGGTTCTCAAACAAATGGATCGGCGCGCCGAATTGCAGCTGCGCCTGCAAGAAACCGTCGAAGGGCTGTCAGTCGTGGCCATCAGCTATTACGCAGTGTCGCTGGTTGGATATCTGCTGGCACCAATCGCCAAACATTTCGAATTTGACAAAACCACATTGCTGGCCGCCGTAACCCTGCCAGTCTTGGGAATTGTATTTTGGGCCGTGCGCCAGATCCGCAAAAAAGTCGGGAAATAGACAGGGGAATAGACCGAGAAATCACAAAATATTACGCATGTCAATTTTTGATTGACGCGCCGAAAAATTGCGCATTCTGTGGGCGAGCGATCACTGCCAAGGAATGCGCCTATGCCCCAAGCCCGCAAAATCCTGATGATCATCATGGATCAATTTCGCGCCGATTGTATTAACGGTGCGCTCGGCGCCCATATTGAGCTGCCCAACATCCGTGCCCTTCAACGTGATGCCGTGACCTTTAACAAATGTTTTTCAGTGACCAGCCCTTGCGGCCCGTCGCGTGCCAGTATTTTCACGGGCCAATATGCGATGAACCACCGTTCTATTCGCAACGGCACGCCCATGGCACATGACATCCCCAATGTTGCCCGTGAGGCGCGCAAATCGGGCTATGATCCGATGCTGTTTGGCTATACGGATACCGGGATTGATCCGCGCACCCGTGCCCCGAATGATCCTGAGCTAAAGACCGAAGAAGGCCTGCTGCCCGGTTTTCGGGAGGTGCTGGAAATGCGTTTTATGGAAAGCTATCCGTGGCAGGCCTATCTGAAAGCCAAAGGCTATACCATCCCCTATGGAGGGCGATTCTATGATGCGGTCTCGCCGGATCCAAACCGCCCCGCACGTCCCAGCGATCCGCCATTTTATAAAGCCGAGGATAGCGACACCGCGTTTTTGACCAATGAGCTGATCAAAAACCTGACCGTGCGCAGTGAACAAAACTGGTTCGCGCTGGCCACCTACTTGCGCCCGCACCCGCCGCTGGTTGCGCCGGAGCCTTATAATCACATATATAATCCCGCCGATCTGCCCTTACCAAACCGCATGGAAACCCCGGCAGATGAGGCCGCAGTGCATCCCTTTATGCGCGCCGCAATCAACGTCCCCAAGATGGAACATATCGTGCGCGGCTGTGACCGGGTTGATCCCAATGATGACGATGATGTGCAAACCTTGCGCGCGATTTACCTAGGCCTGGCCCGCGAAGTTGATACCCATATTGGGCGAATACTGACGTATCTGAAAGAAAGCGGCCAATATGATGATACGGTGATCGTGCTGATGGCAGACCACGGCGAGATGCTGGGCGATCATCACATATGGGGCAAACAAAACCCCTATGACCCCTCTTTTCATGTGCCCCTTATCATCCGTGACCCGCAAAGTTCGGCGCAGCACGGCGCGCAGATTGATGCGTTTGTTGAAACCGTTGATATCACCCCGACCATCCTTGATCTGATCGGGCGCACGGCTCCTGCCAGCATGGATGGCGCCTCATTGCGCCCGTTTCTTGAGGGGGAAAACCCGAAAAACTGGCGGGATCATGTGTATATGGAACTGGATTTCGCCGAACCTGACGGCACAACCGAATGGCAAAAAGCCTGTGGTACTGCGCTGCACGACTCCAATCTTGCTATCTTGCGCGAGAAACGTTTCAAGCTGGTGCATTTCAACGCAGGCCTCGCGCCATTGCTGTTTGATATGGAAAATGACCCGTTTGAGCTGCACAACCTTGCCAATGATCCCGCCCATGCATCGACCTTGCTGCGCCTGACGCAGCGATTGCTGAACCACCGGATGAAACACGCGGACCACACCTTGAGTGATGTAAAAATTACAAGCGAGGGGGCGATTGGGTTCAGGCCATAATATCTATAGGCCATGTATCCAAATCCGCGGGCTGATTGCGCGACTATCCATTACTTCTTTCGCAAAAGTCGGATTTGCGCTACATTCAGTCGGCCCGAACTTGGCGTATTGCCCAGATTTTTCCATGCTAGACCCGTTGGGACAATAAAAGGGCGTTTAGACATGAAAACCCATGTAAAAGCTTGTGTTGTCGGTGGTGGTGTCGTGGGCACATCCATCGCGTATCATCTTGCCAGGGCTGGCTGGGACAAAGTGGTGTTGCTGGAACGTGATGAGCTGACATCTGGTTC
>CAYSAZ010000056.1:0-15318 GCA_964429065.1 uncultured Rhodobacterales bacterium | reverse complement strand
ATCCAAATCTTTATGGGGGTGCAGCAGAGCAGCGGCGGGACCACCTGATGAAATAACAGCGAGGGAAAAGTAGAATCAGGATCAGTTGCTGAAATAATAGCAACTGCCATTCTTATAATGCCGCTGCCAGCATCGCGAGTGCCGACAATACCTCTGCAATTTTCAATATCAAACGCGTGATATATCACATTTTTGCCAACCAAAAGTCTTGTTGACTTACCGATAGTATTTATACAAGCGTGACAATGATGCTGCGTAAAATATCCAGCCCCTCGGCTTTGTTAGAGGATGTCAGCACGATCTGGGGATAAGCGGCGGGGTGTTTGGCCAGAACTTCGCGGGTTTTGGCGATGATTTTATCCTGATCTGCGGCTTTCAATTTATCAACCTTGGTCAAAACCACCTGAAACGTCACGGCTGAACTGTCGAGAAGTGACATGATTTCAGCGTCCACTTCCTTGGGACCGTGGCGCGCATCAACCAGCAGAAAAACCCGGCGTAATGTGGCGCGCCCTGATAGGTAGGATTTTAGCAATCGCTGCCATTTGGCGACCACATCCACGGGGGCGTTGGCAAATCCGTAGCCGGGTAAATCGACCAGATAATAGCTGTCTTGCAGCGTAAAAAAGTTAATCTCCTGCGTGCGCCCCGGTGTATTAGAGGCTCGTGCCAAGGCTTTGCGCCCGGTCAACGCATTGATTAGCGTCGATTTTCCGACGTTTGAGCGGCCTGCAAAGCACACCTCGATCCGGTCTGCAGGCGGCATGCCATCCATGGCAACGACGCCTTTCAGGAAATCGGTATTGCCAGCAAACAGTTTGCGCCCCTGCTCTTGTGCATCGTGCTCAGGGCGCGGGGCGATTGGGAATTGGCTGCTCATAATGGCACATAGCTCCCTTCAGCCCTCGGTTTTGTCTTTGTTGATACCGGCCATGATATTGCCAAAAATATCCGGTTTCACGCCTTGGGTCCGCATGATCGCGTATTGCTGAATGAAGGTGATGGTGTTGTTGGCCACCCAGTAAATCACCAACCCCGAGGCAAAGCGCCCAAGCATGAACATGAACACCCACGGCATCCAGGCAAAAATCATCGCCTGGGTTTTATCCGTAGGCGCCGGATTCAGTTTTTGTTGCAGCCACATGGTAACCCCCATCAAGATCGGGAAAACGCCGATCGACAGGATGGCCAGAAAACTGGCGGGATCAGGGGCGCTCCAGGGCAACAGGCCAAACAGGTTCAAGATTGACGTTGGATCGGGGGCGGAAAGATCCTGTATCCAGCCCATGAACGGCGCGTGGCGCATCTCAATCGTTACGAACAGCACCTTATAGAGCGAGAAGAAAATCGGAATTTGCAGAAAAATCGGCAAGCAACCCGAGGCCGGATTTACCTTTTCTTTCTTATAAAGTTCCATCATGTCTTTTTGCAGTTTTTGCTTATCCTCACCCGCACGTTCTTTCAGTTCCGCCATTTGCGGTTGCAGCTTTTTCATCTTGGCCATGGAAACATAGGATTTATAGGCCAGCGGAAATAGTAATGCCTTGATTGACAGTGTCAGACCGATGATTGCCCAACCCATGTTGCCGACCAGACTGTGGATGAATTGCAACAGGGCAAATATCGGTTTAGTGATGAAAAAGAACATACCCCAGTCAACGGAATCAACGAATTTATCGATGCCCATTTCCTCTTGGTAAGCCTTGATTGTCGCAACTTCCTTGGCACCGGCAAACAGAAAGGTTGTGACCTCGGCGTCTTGTCCGGCAGGAATTTCGATCACATCCAGACGCATGTCCGTTTGATATGTGTCATTGCCCGCAGTATATTTCGAAACCGAGGCAAACGCCGTCCCGGGGGTCGGGATCAACGTGGTCATCCAGTATTTATCGGTCATACCGATCCAGCCTGCTTCCAAAACGTCAACACGGCTGATATTGCCGCCCTCGGCGGGGGCAAATTCCTGGCCCGGCATATCGCCGTAATCGATTTCCTCAATCTCGCCGTCTTGGGCGCGCACGACACCTTCATGCAGCAGGTACATGCCCAGAACATCCGGCTCGCCTTTGCGGGCAATGATGCCGTAGGGTTGCATACGCACAGGCGTACCAGTGGTGTTTTCGACCCGTTGTGTCACAGCAAACATATAATTTTCATCAACCGCAATCGTGCGGTGAAAAATCAGACCAGCCCCGTTATCCCACATCAAGGTTATGGGGGTGGTTTCGCTGAGAATATTACCATGCTCAAGTTGCCACTGCGTTTTTGCACCCGGCACTGCCGCCGCATCCAGCCCACCAGCAGGCGCCCAGCCATGCACGGTATAGTATGGATCCGCAGAATTGGCCGGTGACAGCAAGGTCACCGTATCCGCGCCGGGATCACGGGTTACTTTATAGTCGGACAAATGCAGATCATCTATCCGCCCGCCAAGCAGGGAAATAGAGCCGCTCACCCGGGCTGTTTTGATCTCGACCCGCTGGGTTTCCAGCAAGGCGCTCTCCCGACTTTCGGCCGCAGTTTCAAGCTGCTCAGGCACTGCGGCAATAAACGTGCCATCAGCCTGTGGAATCGCGGCAATGCTGTCACTGGTTACCGGTGCACTTGCCTCAAGCGATGTCTCAAGCTGCTCGGTTTGCTGTGCCGGTGGAAACAATACAAACCACACAAGTATCACCATAAAGCTAAGAGCAGTTGCCAAAAGCAGGTTTTTATTCTGGTCGTCCATTATTCACTCCGGTCGCGGAAAATTTGTCACACTGCCTTCAACAGGGACAAACAGGAAAGGTCAAGGTTTTTTGGGCAATCTTTGCAGACTATCAAAGTCAAAAACCTTGGAATCCAGCAAATGTGAGGGGTTTGTATTGGTCAGCGCCTTAAACATCACTTGGCGCCGCCCCGGGCGGTTGGTTTCCCATGTATCCAACATTCGCTTGACCTGCTGGCGTTGCAGGCCATCCTGCGAGCCGCATAAATCGCAAGGAATGATCGGATATTTCATAGCTTTGGCGAATTTCGCACAATCCGCCTCGGAAACAAACGCAAGCGGTCGGTAAACGAATAAATCCCCCTCATCGTTCAGCAATTTCGCGGGCATGCTCGCCAGTTTGCCCCCATGAAAGAGGTTCATAAAAAAGGTCTCAAGCATGTCATCGCGATGATGCCCAAGCACCAGCGCCGAGCAGCCTTCCTCGCGGGCAATGCGATACAAATGCCCGCGGCGCAGACGCGAACATAAGGCACAATAGGTGGCGGTATCGGGGACTTTATCTTTAACGATGGAATAAGTGTCGCGGTATTCAATCCGGTGTGGCACATCCATGCGTTTCAGGAATTCCGGCAGGGTTCCGGATGAAAACCCCGGTTGCCCCTGATCAAGGTTACAGGCCAGAATATCCACTGGCAGCAATCCACGCCACTGTAATTCCGTTAGAACGGCCAACAAAGTATAACTGTCTTTGCCCCCCGAAAGCGCCACCAGCCAGCGCGCACCACGTTCAATCATCCCGTATTGTGCAATCGCCTCGCGGGTCTGGCGCACAATGCGTTTACGCAGTTTTTTGAAACTGGTGGTGGTGGGCGCGCCTGCGAATAGTGGATGAATTTCGGTATCAAGCATCTGGGCTTTCTAAGTTGGCTGACCAAAAATGGCGTTTGATGTCATATAACCAATACGTGGGAAATTTCAAATGTGGCGTAAGTGAACCTATTTGCACAAGTTTGATCCGACAGGTTTTCGGACAAAGTAAAGATGCGAAATCCGGGCCTGTTTTCAAAGCTACTAAACCGGTTTAGTGGTTTTGAAAACGCCAAGTTAACATGCTGTAATTAAATGGTAATCACAGGCTTCGGCGGCTAAAATTTACGGCAGTTTACAAAGCAAAAAGCCGCCCGAAAAGAGCGGCTTTATCACATGTATTGCGTTTGCTTACAGAATCTGGCGCGTTGCCATTGTGTAGGATGCTGTGTTGATTTGCCCGCGTGCCAAACCAATATCGTCAAGCTGGCGATCCGTCAGGCCAAAAAGAATACTGGTGGTTTTGCGTGTAGTATTCCACGCCTTGACTTTAGCGATAATCGTGTCAAATATATGCACGACGTTCAAAGTTGTGATGGCCCCAAAGGGAACCGCGCGGGGTGTTGCAAAAATTGCCATGATGCTCTCCATTTGTTTCTCAGCCGACTTGAGCGTCGTTGATAAACCGCATCTAGGCCCGAATCTTTCAAAGAACAATTACAATGTTTGCATACCATCTATGTCGATTGCACATAAGTGGTGTTTATCGCCCATCTCAATCAACGCTTGGCAGATGTTCTTGTTTCGTGCTAACCTTGTAAAAACGATAACAAAAGTGAGCAGCATATGCGTGTCATTGGGATTGATCCGGGCCTCAGGCGGATGGGCTGGGGGATTGTGGACGTCAAAGGTACGCGCATTTCCCATGTGGGCAATGGCACGTGCCAATCAAAGGGGGATGATTTGGCCTATCGGCTTAGCGCACTGTTTGATCAGTTGCGCGCCGTATTTGCCGAATTCAACCCCGATACAGCGGCCGTGGAAAAGACATTCGTGAACAAGGATGGGGCGGGTACGTTGAAACTGGGACAAGCACGCGGGATTGCGATGTTGGTGCCGGCGCAGGCGGGGCTGGACGTGGCGGAATATGCGCCCAATTCCGTGAAAAAGGTGGTTGTGGGCGTGGGGCACGCGGACAAAAAACAGGTGGAACATATGGTACGCATGCAGATGCCGGGAATTGTGATCAACGGGCCGGATGCGGCGGATGCTTTGGCGATTGCCATGTGCCATGCCCATCATGCAAGGTTTGCCGGGCGGCTTGAGGCAGCTTTGGAAAGGGCGGGGGCATGATTGGCAAGGTAACGGGGCGGCTCGATTATCGCAGCGGTGACCATGTTTTAATCGATACCGGCGGGGTTGGATATATCATTTATTGTAACGAGCGCACGCTGGCCATGATGCCAGCCACCGGCGCAATGGTCTCCCTTTATACCGAAATGGTGGTGCGACAGGATTTCATGCAGCTTTACGGTTTTTCAACATTGGCCGAGCGTGAGTGGCACCGCTTGTTGACCTCTGTGCAGGGGGTCGGCGCCAAGGCGGCGCTGGCGATACTGGGCACATTGGGGGTTGAAGGTGCTGCGCGTGCAATTACGCTTGGGGACATGGGGGCAATCAAGGCTGCACCCGGGATCGGGCCGAAAATCGCACTACGGGTCGTGAATGAACTGAAAGACAAAGCCCCTGGCGTGATGGCCATGGGGGCGAGTGGCGCGCAGGTTGCAGAACCTGACGATGGGCTGGTGATCGATACGATCAAGCCTAAAGCGGCAAAACCTGTGGCTGATGACACGGCAGCGGCAGCGCAGGCTGATGCGCTTTCGGCGCTGGTAAATCTGGGGTACGCAACGGGCGATGCCGCGGGCGCGGTAGCAGAGGCATCGGGCGCGAGCTCTGATGCAGTATCCTCTGAACTGATCCGCGCGGCGTTGCGCCTGCTGGCACCAAAAGGATAAAACATGGAACCCGATAAGGACCTGCGCCCCCAAGAACGCCCCGGCGATGCGGACCGCGCGCTGCGCCCGCAAACGCTGGATGAATTTGTCGGGCAGGCTGAGGCGCGGCGAAACCTTCGGGTATTTATCGAAAGCGCCAAGATACGTGGACAGGCGATGGATCACGCCTTGTTTTATGGCCCGCCGGGGCTGGGGAAAACCACTTTGGCGCAGATTATGGCACGCGAATTGGGGGTGAATTTCCGTATGACCAGCGGTCCGGTGTTGGCCAAGGCGGGTGATTTGGCGGCAATCCTGACCAATCTCGATGAACGCGACGTGCTGTTTATTGATGAAATCCACCGCATGAATCCAGCGGTGGAAGAGATATTATACCCCGCGTTGGAGGATTTCGAACTGGATCTGGTGATCGGCGAAGGGCCGGCGGCGCGCACGGTGCGCATTGATTTACAACCCTTTACGCTGGTGGGGGCAACGACGCGCTTGGGCCTGTTGACCACGCCTCTGCGCGACCGGTTCGGGATCCCGACACGGTTGGAGTTTTACACGATCCAAGAGCTGGTGCAGATCGTTGATCGTGCTGCGCGTTTGATGCAGGCCGATGCCGATGCCGCTGGCGCGATGGAGATTGCCAAACGCTCGCGCGGCACCCCGCGGATTGCGGGCCGCTTGTTGCGCCGGGTCGTGGATTTCGCGATTGTAGAGGGCGACGGCAAGGTCACCGCGGCGTTGGCTGACATGGCGCTGACACGTCTCGGGGTCGATCACTTGGGGCTGGATTCTGCGGACCGGCGCTATCTGAAGCTTTTGGCGGAAAACTACGGCGGCGGGCCTGTGGGGGTGGAAACAATTGCTGCGGCCCTGTCCGAAGCACGCGATGCGATTGAAGAAGTGATAGAGCCGTTTTTGTTGCAACAGGGCTTGATTATGCGCACCCCGCGTGGGCGAATGCTGGCGGCGAAAGCATGGAAACATTTGGGGCTGGATACGCCCAGAACACCTGATAATATGGATTTATTTGAGGAATAATATGAACGACACTGCCCTGACCGCTGGCGAGATTGAGAAAATGTTTACCAATACCGGGCGCTATATTTTTGCCCGCTGGGCGCGCCCGATTGCGCCGGTGGTGTTTGGCACGGATGATGAATCGCTCGGGGTGATTAAGGACGGGTTTCAAATCGTGGCCAGCCTTGCCGATATGCGCCTTGCGGAAACGGACGCAGAGCTGGGCGCCAATTTTCTGGTGTTTTTTTGCAATGATTGGTCCGAAATCCTCCAAATACCCGATCTGAACCGGCTTTTGGCAAACCTTGATACGCTGGTGGCAGAGCTGGATAAAACCGGCGCCAACCAATACCGCAGCTTTGCTTTTGACCCAAGTGGTGCGATTAAATTATGCATCCTGCTGTTGAAATATGACACCGACATGGCGCAGGTTTCGGCGCAAGCTCTGGCCACCAGCCAGATGGCACAGGCGCTGTTGCTGTGGGCGCCCGATACGTTTCGCACCACCAGCCCGATCGGGATTATTGAGGCAAATAATATGGCCATCGTGCGCCCCCAAATCGCGGCCTTGATCCGGGTGGCCTATGATAAAACCATGCCCGATGCCGCAAGCGATACCAGCCACGCCTTGCGCCTTGAAGCGCGCGTAAAAGCGTTGATGGAGGGGGCGACGTGAGGACAGCACGCACAATTGCCGATTTCGGCACGTTGACAGCGGCAGAGCAGAAAATTCTGGATGAGCTTGATACGGGTGAGGGCATTCGGCTTGGCAAGGGTTCACTGCCGGCTGAAAATGCCGGGGATGACCGCCAAGTGCGCGCCCGTTTCCTACGCTACCTCGCCCTTGGCGGGTGTGAAAACCACCCCACCCATGAAAAAGGGCTGCGCATTCAAGGGGCGCTGATTAAGGGTGCGCTGGACCTTGAAAGCTGTGATCTGGGCTGTGACCTTATTTTCGTGTTATGTCGATTTTTGCAAACACCGGTTTTTATCGGCGCTTGCCTGAATAACCTGTCTTTAAAAGGTTCCCACCTGCACCACGGCCTTTCGGCTGATGGCTTGCAGGCAAAGGGAAACGTTCTTCTGAATAGGATCAGGGCAGAGGGTGAGGTACGGTTTTCTGGCGCAACACTGGGTCGTGATCTTGAATGCGATGGTGCGAAGTTTAACTGTGCGCGAGACGCAAATGGGAAGGTAACGGGCTATGCCCTCATAGCTGATCGTCTGCAGGCAAAGGGAAACGTTTCCCTGGATGGGATCACGGCAGAGGGTGAGGTCCGGTTTACTGCGGCAACGCTGGGTGGTGATCTTGACTGCGATGGCGCGAAGTTTAACGGTGCGCGAGACGCAAATGGGAAGGTAACAGGCTATGCTTTGTCCCTTCAAAACACCAACATTAACGGGGCGTTGCTTTGGCGCGATGGGACGTCAATAAATGGGGTGTTGGATTTGACGGGAGCCAATGTTGGTGTGTTGCTTGATGATGCAGCATGTTGGCCGGATAAGGGCCATTTGTTGTTGGACGGGTTCCGGTATGGCCGAATTATTAACGCACCGGTGGATGCTAAATCGCGGCTTGAATGGTTAAAACTGCAAGAGCAGAAGGAGGGGGAATTTACTCCGCAGCCTTATGAGCAACTGGCAAAGGTTTTGCGCGAGATGGGGCATCTTGAGGATGCGCGGGCGGTGTTGATTGCAAAGGAAAGATCGCAACGAGAGGCGCGGCGCGCGCGGTTACACTGGATTAGAAGGCCGCTCATCTGTATAAAAGATGGGCTGCTTAACATAACCGTCCGATACGGGCATCGCCCCTTGCAGGCTTTCTGGTTGCTGCTCGGTCTTTACGCAATCGGGGTATGTATTTTTGCATATGCTGCGGGTGAAGGGGCCTTCAAACCTAACAATCCCCGGGTGTTAATGACGGATCAATGGGCTGATTGTGCTGATATTGAACCATCGCAAATGGCATGTTTTTTAGGAAAAGTACCAAGTTATCCACAGTTTAATGCGCTGATATATTCAGCGGATACGGTATTGCCGGTTGTTGATCTGGAGATGCAAAAAAGCTGGATACCCGATGAAAGCCAAGGCATCATTGGCAGAAGTGCCCGGGTCTATCTGTGGTTTCAGATCTTCATGGGTTGGCTGCTCTCCCTGTTGGCGCTTGCCGGGTTCGCGGGCCTTGTGAAATCGGATTGACACGATGTTTGACTATTCTTTGTTGCACTGGAGCACGTTTTTAAGCGCCGCAATTTTGCTGAACCTCTCGCCGGGGCCGGATATTGCCTTTATTCTGGGGCAGACGGTAAAAGGCGGACGGCGGGCCGGTTTTGCAGCAATGTTTGGCATCTGGACCGGCGCTTTTGGGCATGTGGTAATGGCGGCGGCCGGGCTGTCGGTTGTGTTGGCCACCTCGGCGCTGGCGTTCTGGATGGTGAAATGGGCCGGCGCGGCCTATCTGATCTGGCTGGGCATTCAGGCATTGCGTTCAAACGGCCGGCAATTTGTGGCCGAAGGGGGCGTGGCCAGCCCGCACGCTTTTCCGATTTACAAACAGGGCGTGATGGTTGGCTTGCTCAACCCCAAGGTGGCGATATTCTTTCTGGCGTTTTTACCCCAATTCGTCGTTGTGGGCGCAGGGCCAATATCTGCGCAACTGTTTTTGCACGGCATATTGATTATCGGCGTCGCTGCCCTGATAGAGCCGCCACTGGTGCTGCTGGGTGGGAAACTAACCAGCAAGCTGCGCGCCAATCCACGTATCGGGCTGTGGATGGGCCGTAGTTTAGGCGCGATTTTCATTGCGCTCGGGGTCCGTTTGATGCTGGCGCAACGCTAGGATCATACCGTCAACTCACCAAGGGTTTTTGCGAATTTTTCAATCATCTCGTCGATGTGTTTTTCTTGTGAGATAAACATTGGTGCCAGCAACCCCGTGTCACCCGTGAATTTTACATGCATCCCGTTCCAGAACAGTTTTTGCTGCATCTCAGCGCCACGCGCCCCGGGTTTAGCGTTTGGTTTCAACTCAAACCCTGCCATCATGCCGATCGTGCGGATATCTTTTACCAGCGGGTGATCTTTCAGGCTGAATATGGCATCCTGGAAATATCCAGACATATTCGCAGCCCGGGCAAAAAGATCCTCTTGTTCATAAATCTCAAGCGTTGCAAGGCCCGCCGCACAGGCCGCCGGATGGCCGGAATACGTGTATCCGTGGAAAAATTCGATTGCACCGGGGGCGGATTGATCAGAAATCGTTTCATAGACTTTATCCGTCACCGCAACAGCGCCCATAGGAATAGAGCCATTGGTTAACGCTTTGGCCATTGTGATAATATCAGGTTTAACACCAAAAACATCCGTAGCAAACGTACCGCCAATGCGGCCAAAACCGGTTATGACCTCATCAAAGACCAGCAAAATACCGTTTTCGTCGCAAATTTGGCGCAGCCGTTCCAGATAGCCTTTGGGCGGACAAAGCAAGCCTGTTGAACCCGCCACAGGCTCTACCACACAGGCTGCAATCGTATTGCCGCCGTAGTTCTCGACCATGCGTTGCAAATCTTCTGCCAGCGCCACACCGTTTATAGGCTGGCCACGCACGAACAGCTCCTCCGGGTTCCAAGTGTGGCGCATCATCACCACATTTGGCATCACGCTTGGGAATGTTTTGCGGTTATTGACCATGCCTGACAAAGACACCCCGCCGATATTAACCCCGTGATAGGCCCGTTCGCGCGAAACGAACCGCGCCCGATCACAGCCCATGGCCGCATGATATGCCATCACCATTTTCAATGCGGTATCAATCGCCTCGGAACCCGAGTTCACAAAGAAAACGTGGTTGAAATCCTCTGGCAGCAAGCGTGCAACTTTTTGGGCCAACGCAAAGCTCAGCGGATGGGCCGTGCCAAAAGGCGCGACATAGGTCAGGTTTTGCATGCTTTGATGCACCGCCTCAACGATTTTTGGATGGCAATGACCCGCAGGCGCGCAAAACAACCCGCTGGAAGCATCAATCACACAGCCCCCCTTATGATCGGTCATATACATCCCCTTGGCCGAGGTAATAAGGCGCGGATCTTTCTTGAAACCTTGGTTATCGGTAAACGGCATCCAGAATTCTTCCAGCGAGTTTGTTTGCACGTCAAAAGCCATTTTATGTCCTCCTCCAGAATATTTGCGGAAATTATCGAGCCAAAACCTGATGTCTGAGCGGATATCTGAATTGACACTAGGTGCGTATCTAGGCTTTGCTTACATCCAGATGAATATTTGATCTAAGTCCAGATAGGCGCGCGCATGTCCATCCCCGAAGACACGTTTTTCCTTGACCCGCATTTTCGCGGCAGTCTGCAAAGCCAAATTCGGCAAATCATCGCGGCGGCGATATTATCGGGGCGTATTCTGCCCGGGGAAAAGCTGCCCTCATCGCGCAAGCTTGCCAAACATCTGAACGTTTCTCGTATTACTGTGACCCTTGCCTATAATGAATTGGTTGCCGATGAGTATCTGCGCACCGCCGTGCGCTCGGGGTATTATGTTTCTAACGATGCGCCAATATCACCTGCGTTGGGGCAAACCCATGTTTTGCGCAGCGATACCGTTGATTGGGATCACGCAATAGAGCAGCGTTTTTCTGGCACACGCACTGTGCAAAAACACCAGAACTGGCGTCAATACCCCTATCCGTTTATTTATGGACAGGCCGACCCGGAACTTTTCAATCACGCCAGTTGGCGCCTGTGCGCACATCAGGCATTGGGCAAGAAAGAGTTCGACAGCCTTACCTCGGATTACGCTGAACGCGACGACCCAGAGCTGATCAACTTCATTGCCCGCCATACCATGCCAAGGCGCGGAATTCTGGCGCATCCGGACCAAATACTTGTGACCGTTGGTGCCCAAAATGCCTTGTGGATGGTTGCGCAGGTCTTGCTTGGCCCGGATCGGCTGGCAGCATATGAAAACCCCGGCTACCCCGGTCTGCGCAATATTATCCGCCATGCCGGATGCCGCCGCCATGCCATTGAGATTGACCACGACGGCCTGCCCCCTGCCCTTATTCCAAAAGATGCTGACGTAGTTTTTACGACCCCGAGCCATCAATGCCCCACGACAACAACCATGCCAATGGCGCGGCGTCATCAGATGTTACGCCTTGCTCGTGAACAAAATTTTCTGATTGTCGAGGATGACTATGAATTTGAGATGAGCTTTCTCAAACCCCCTCTCCAGCGCTGAAATCCCTGGATCAGGACGGGCGGGTGATTTATGTGGGCAGTTTCTCCAAATCCTTATTTCCGGGCCTCAGACTTGGGTATCTGGTCGGCTCTGCCACTTTTATCCAAGAGGTCCGCGCCCTGCGCTCTGTGATTTTGCGCCATCCCCCCGGGCATATGCAGCGCACCACGGCGAATTTTCTGGCCCTTGGGCATTATGACGCCATGATCAAACAAACCCGCCGCGCTTTACATGAACGTCGCCGCGTGATGGATGCAGCCTTGCATGATGAAGGTTTGCAGATTGCCGGCAGCGCTAATTTTGGAGGCTCCAGTTTCTGGATCAAAGCGCCGATTGGGGTGGACTCTGAAATGATGGCCAAAGAACTGCTGACAAAAGGCGTACTGATTGAGCCGGGGAACCCCTTTTTCGAAGGAGAAAACACGCCCAAGAACTTTTTCCGCCTTGGCTACTCCTCTATTTCTGCGTCGAAAATACCCGAAGGTGTCGCCATAATTGCCCAAGCAATGCGCGCATGATCGGGATTTTGGATATAATATTGGCCCCGTTCTGGACCTAAGCGAAATCCGCGCCATGCGACATAAGAAATACCAAGCGCACATGCTACAGATCTTCACAAAAGGAATACGCTATGAAAATGACTACCGAAGAGGCCTTTATCAAGGTTTTGCAAATGCATGGCATCGATAATTCTTTTGGCATCATTGGCTCGGCGTTTATGCCAATCTCGGATCTGTTTCCAAAGGCCGGCATCACCTTTTGGGATTGCGCCCACGAATATACCGCCGGAATGATGGCGGATGGTTTTACGCGCGCTTCGGGCAAAATGACCATGGCAATTGCGCAAAATGGCCCGGGCATTGCCAATCTGGTGACCCCCGTAAAAACCGCCTATTGGAACCACACACCGATGCTGCTGGTGACCCCGCAGGCCTCCAACAAAACCATCGGTCAGGGTGGTTTTCAGGAGGTAGAACAAATGCGCATGTTCGCCGATTGCGTTGCCTATCAAGAAGAGGTGCGCGACCCCTCGCGTATCGCCGAAGTTTTGAACCGCGTCATCACCAAGGCCCGCCGGATGTCGGGCCCTGCGCAAATCAATGTGCCGCGCGATATGTGGACACAAGTGATTGATGTCAACTTGCCCCAGATCGTTGAATTTGAGCGCCCTAGGGGGGGCATAAACGCGATTGTGGATGCAACCAAACTGCTGTCAGACGCCAAATTCCCAGTGATCCTGAACGGGGCTGGTGTGGTGATAGGCGGGGCTATTGCTGCGGCACAAACACTGGCAGAACGCCTGGATGCGCCGGTGTGTTGCGGATATCAACATAACGACGCATTCCCCGGTTCGCATCCACTTTTCGCTGGCCCGCTTGGGTATAACGGCTCACGGGCCGCGATGGAACTGATTGCACGGGCCGATGTGGTGCTGGCCCTTGGCACACGTCTAAATCCGTTTTCAACCTTGCCGGGCTACGGCATCGATTATTGGCCGCAAGATGCAAAAATCATTCAGGTGGATATCAATCCCGATCGTATCGGCCTGACCAAACCTGTCAGCGTTGGCATTGTCGGTGACGCCAAGTTCGTGGCTGAACAGATCCTTGAACGGCTTTCTGACAGCGCAGGCGATGCTGGCCGCACGGGTCGCAAAAACCTGATCGCCACGACCAAATCGAGCTGGGCGCAGACGCTTACCTCTATGGATCATGAGGATGACGACGAAGGTACTGACTGGAACGCCCGCGCGCGCGCCGCCAAAGCCGACCACATGTCGCCGCGCAAGGCATGGCGCGCCATCCAATCCAGCCTGCCAAAAAACGCCATCATCAGTTCCGACATCGGCAACGTCTGCGCCATCGGCAACGCTTATCCAACCTTTGAGGCGGGGCGGAAATATCTGGCCCCCGGCCTGTTTGGCCCCTGTGGATACTCCTTACCGGCAATTCTCGGCGCTAAAATCGGGCAGCCCGGCACCCCTGTGGTCGGCTTTGCCGGTGATGGTGCTTTCGGGATTTCCATGAATGAAATGACTGCGTGCGGGCGCGATGAATGGCCGGCCATCACCATGGTAATTTTTCGCAATTACCAATGGGGTGCCGAAAAACGCAACACCACCCTGTGGTACCACGATAATTTCGTTGGCACCGAGCTGGATTATGATGTTTCATACGCCGGCATTGCGCAGGCTTGCGGCGTAATCGGCATTGTTGCCACCACGATGCAAGGCCTGAGCGAGGCGCTGGATACGGCCGTCAAAGCCCAGATGCAGGATGGCAAAACCACCTTTATCGAGGTCATGCTAAATCAGGAAATGGGCGAACCTTTCCGGCGCGACGCCATGACGACCCCGGTTGCGGTGGCCGGGATCAGTGCTGGCGACATGCAAGCACAAAAGGTCTGACACATGGAAATGGGTTGGATTTTAACGCTCAATGCAGGATCCTCCAGCCTGAAATTTGCCGCCTATACTTTGGATACAGGCCATAAAATTACCGCCGGACTGGTAAATGGCATAGGTAAAAATTACAGGCAAGCGCTGCAATCGGCGCTTGCAGATCTGGATATGACACACCCGCCCAGCGCCATTGGCCACCGTGTCGTTCATGGTGGCACGCGCAATGCTGCGTGCAAAATCACGCCCGGTGTTCACGCGGAAATCACTGCCGCCGCCGCCCTTGCGCCCTTGCATAATCCGCCAGCATTAAACGTGATTGACGCTGTGCAGACCCTTTTTGCAGGCGTGCCGCAAATTGCCTGTTTTGACACAGCCTTTCACGCCGATAACCCGCCCGAGGCCACAACCATCCCGATTCCCAAAACCCTGCGTGATCAAGGCATCCGCCGCTATGGTTTTCACGGGCTAAGCTACGCATCTATAGTCCGGCGCTTTCACACAATTACCGGGCAGGCCCTGCCTAAACGCATGCTCGCATTTCACCTTGGTGCCGGGGCTAGCCTGGCTGCGATTGTTAAGGGCAAAGGCGTTGCCACTACGATGGGATTTTCCCCGATGGACGGGCTGATCATGGCCAGCCGTGCGGGGGCTATGGACGCAGGTGTGGTGCTGCATCTTATGCGCGCGCAGGGTTTAAGTGCCGATGATATTGATGATTTATTGAACAAAAAGAGCGGCTTGATGGCATTAAGCGGCGGGGTATCAGACATGAAAACCCTGCTGGAAATCGATACTGCAACCGCCAAATTTGCGGTTTCACATTATTGCTATTGGGCCGCACGCCATGCAGGCGCGATGATCGCTGCGATGGAGGGCGTGGATGGTTTCGTCTTTACCGGGGGCATTGGCGAAAACGCCGAGGGCATTCGTGATACCATTTGCAAGCGCCTCTCCTGGGCAAAAAACACCCCGATACCATGCTGGGTAATACCGGCAGATGAAGAAGGTGAAATTGCCCAATCTGTGCAGGCAATTTTGCAGAATTAATCAAAACCCATGCAAACTTGAGACCTTGCCCGCCAATTTGGCGCGTATTGCAATAACCCTATATTCCTGTGGGCTCGACG
>CAYSAZ010000055.1:0-16280 GCA_964429065.1 uncultured Rhodobacterales bacterium | reverse complement strand
TGCGCCTAAAGGAACGGTTTGGCGATGAGCCTGCGAAAATGCCGCTTAAAATCGGGGTCTATACCGCGCAATTATGAGGGCTTGATTTTAAACAAAACCCAAATAATCTTGTCAGATTGCAATTTTATCCCGTTTGAGGGATGGCTTACCTATTCACATCCACCACGACTCGTCCTTGAACCTGCCCCTTCAGGATATCACGCCCCAATGCAGGTAAATCGCCCAGAACTGCGGGTTGGATCATCGCCTCCAGCTTGTCCATTGGTAAATCCTGCGCGATACGTGCCCAGGCCCGCACCCGGTTGGCGTAAGGTTGCATGACGCTATCAATCCCCAGCAGGTTTACGCCGCGCAGCAAAAACGGGATTACTGTGGTGGGCAGCACCATGCCCCCGGCCAGCCCAACAGCCGCGACACTGGTGCCATATTTCATCTGCCCCAGCACGCGCGCCAGCATATCCCCGCCAACCGCATCAATACAGCCTGCCCATGTTTCAGCCTCCAGCGGACGCTTCACTGTCTCATTGATATCTGCGCGCGCGATGATCTGTGTTGCGCCCAAACTGCCCAGATAATCCATAGCCTCTGGCCGCCCCGTCACCGCTGCAACCTCATATCCAAGCCCCGCTAAAATCGCTGTCGCGATCGAACCAACGCCCCCTGCCGCCCCCGTCACCAGCACCGGTCCGTTGTCCGGTTTTAACCCGTGGTCCTCCAGCGCCATCACGGCCAGCATCGCCGTAAAACCGGCCGTGCCCACCGCCATCGCACGGCGCGTATCCAGCCCATCTGGCAGCGGTACCAACCAGTCAGCATTCACCCGCGCCTTTTGCGCATAGCCGCCCCAATGGGCCTCACCGACGCGCCAACCCGTTAACACTACCTTGTCGCCCGGGCTGTAACGCGCATCATCTGATGCCTCGACGCTACCGGCAAAATCGATGCCCGGCACATGGGGATAATTGCGCACCAGCCCACCGCCCGGCCCGATGCAAAGCCCATCCTTATAGTTCAGCGTGGAGTATTCCACCGCCACGATGACAGTGCCACCGGGCAGCTCATCCAGGCCAATTTGGCCAACCTCAGCCGAGGTCTTGCCTTCTGCATTTTTGCGCACAACAAGGGCGTTAAACATGGGGTTCTCCTATTTCATAAATGGCAAATCTGTAACATCAGGCTTGGTACCTGCGGCGGTTAGCATCGCATGCACTTGCCCACGATGGTGGGTTTGGTGGTTGAACATTTGGATAATCAGCAGCGTGCGGGGCTTGGTGAAGGTCTGGTCCATCGCCCCGGAATACCAGCTTAGCTCCCCGTTCAGGTCACCAGATTTCACACGTTTCGCCCAGTCAATAATCCGGTCATCAGCCGCACGCCTGCGGGTGACCAAATCCGCCCAATCAGGGGCAAAACTGGCGGGGTTCGGGATGCCGTTTTGCGGCGGTTCCCAGTTGTCAAAACGGCTCATCCAGATGCTATCCCCCAACAGGATATGGGAAAGTGTGTCATGGATTGACCCAAAAAATGCACCGCGATCCATGCGCCGCGCCGCATCCTCCAGCGTTGAGGCCGCCAGATACAGGTTCCGGTTTTGCCAACCGTTATAACGCGCCATGGTTTGCACATATTGTGGTGTGATCATCGCGCCTGTCCAACACAAACATTCCCGCCAGGCTGATCACCAAGGGTATTAAACATCAAATCCTCCTATTTCTCGAAATTAATATCCGTCTCATCGGGCCGCATGTCAAACCCTGTCAGCATTGCGTGCACCTGCCCGCGGTGGTGAGTTTGGTGGTTGAACATATGCACCACGAGACCCCACATCAAGGCGGAATTATCAGTCGTTTTACCTCCGAAGCGCCACGTCAGATTGCCCGCCAATATGTAAGCATTTAATCCAGACGCCCATGATATCAACCGTTCATCCGAGGCCACCCGCAAGGCGTGCAAATCATCCCAACTTGTGATCCAATCGGGGCTGTCACTCCCGCGTGCCTTTGGTATTTCCCATCCATCAAAACGGTGCATCCAGATATGATCTGCACATAAAATATGGCATAGCGTACGGTGGATAGATTTGAAAAACACACCACGATCCTCGCGCCGTTGCAGATCGCTTAATCGCGCGGCCTCGCGGTATAGGCTTTGATTTTGCCATTGGTTATAGCGCGCCATCCCCTGACAATATTCACCAGAGATCATCGCCCGGGTCCGTACCAATCGATCGCGCAAATCTCGCCTGATTTACCGTCAAAATCCCAGACACGCCCAAAATCCCGCACCCGGCTGCGTGTGCCTTTGGCGACCGTTACGTCCGCGCCCATCCAGTATTTAGTGTTTTTCACCATCACCGGCGTTTCATTGTCCGCGCCCATAACGGCCGCAATCTCACCCTGAATTTTCTTGCCCACAATAATGCGGCGCGTATTTCCGTCGGTTTCAATAATCACCTCGGTGCGTTCTACCCCCAGCACCTCCGAGGTTAGCATGCCCAACAGTCCTGTGGTCCCGCCAGCAGCACCCGAGAAAATCTGTACGATCCCATCAAAAGCCACATCTGTCGCCTGTTCATCCACATAAATGCCAACCTTCCAGCCGCCCTCGCCCATACGGCCCGGAATTTCTACGAACAGCCCGATGTTCAGCCCAGATAAATCTGCATCACCATAGCCCCCCTGATCAATGCGCACGGCCATCCAGGCATGGCAATGCCCCTCGGTGGGTTTATGTTTGCCAAGGCTGACCACACAGGGGCAAAACACCTCGCAAGAGCAATTCAAAAACAGCTCCCCTTTGATTGTCCACTCTATTATCGGCTTTCCCATCTCTTCCTCCTGTCAAAATAATCCAAAGCTATTGGCCCCGACCAAGAGCGCGGCCAGCAAAAATACGCCCCCTAACGGTCGGGTTATTATGCGCCCAACGTCGGGCAATTTTTCCAGCGTCATAATCAGCGTGGCTATGCCCATCCACACAAGGTTCATCACGCCGCCGATGAACCCCAGCGACATCATCGCCCAGCAACATCCCAAACAGTAAACCCCCAGCTTTGCACCCATCGAAACCCCACCCAGCGCGCCATTTTTCCAGTTGCCCAGAAAAAACACCATCGGGGATTGGCATTTGCTTAGGCAGGCATCTTTGGCCGCACTGAACTGGTAAAACCCCGCAATCATCAGTAAAATAACGTTCAAACCTCCCGCGCTGCTGGCCCCCAGCCCATCCAGTAAAGCCTGCGACTGCAAAAACATCTGCGCCAAAGAAAATATTGCGGCAAACCCCAGCCAGATCAGCAGATATCCCGTGATCAGCCCGATAAACCCAATGCGTGTCGCGGCGCGCGCGCTGATCATATCCTCATAACTGTGTGCTGTAGGCACAAACGTTGGTCCCATCATTGCCGCCATCATCAGGCCCGACATCCCATAGACCACCCAGAATTCTGACCCATCTGCCGGCGACAGACAAAGTTTAAGAAAATCTACCGGCGAGGTGCCCAGCACGTCCAGCCCCATCGCGCCGCTCATGCGAAACATCAGCCACCACGCGCTTAGGATCAGAGCAAAGAAGCCGAGCCAAGAAATCGTGCGAAATATGTTTTGCAATGTCATCACAGCATTAGCCTGATGGAAGCTGCATCATTGGTCAATCAACTGCTGTGCGTTTCGCCTATTTTGACGCAACGTTACCAAAATATGACCGATACGTCGCAAATTTTCTGCAAATTTTTACCACTCGTTAAACATTTTACTAAAATAGTTAGGGGGTGATTAACCAGTTTTGGAGTGTATGCGTGCGCGAGAGTATGAAAATTACAGCCATTGGCTCTTGTCGTATCAGCACGCCCTTTAAGGTGGCCCCGCAGTATTTTCCCGTCGTTAATAACGCCACCCGCATCTACGGCTATACCCACACCAGCACCGAAGCTTTACAGCAGATCCGGTTTTTGCAAGGGGCCGATACACCGCATTCAACCCTTAGGCCCCTGCTTATGCCCAATGTAGATATCGAAGCATTGGCCGACATATCTTACGATCCATCAGATATTTACTTTGTTGAATTATCCTCAGCCAAGGCGCTGGCAATCGGTGGCGTGCAGGTGCAACTGAATTACGTCACGCAACATTTTGCTGATTTCTTTGCCGACAAAGCCCGCGCTGCCGGTTTCTGGTGTCTGTCTGATGGGCAAAATGATATCAAGAAATTGGCATTTTTGAACAGTCAGGACAGTTTTCACCAATTGTCGGGCACGGACCAGATTTTGCTCAATGAGCTGACCCGCACGCTGGCCACGCCGAAAAACCTGATCCGCGATATGGCCGAAATCCAGCGCCTGTTGCCCCATGTGGTCTTTATCACCCATGCCAATGCCAATGGCGCAGACGGGCAGCCGATTGGCAGTCGTGCGAAATATATCGCTATGGTCGAGGACGCCGCGCGCACCTGTGATGCTACGGTGTTCAACCCCACCGCCTCCATGCTGGCTTTTGGGCAAAGTGCTGCACTTTCAGATCCTGAAACCAGCCTGTCCCATTACGCCCCGGATTTCGCTGATTTCCTGTTTGCCGGTCTCTATGAGCGTTATATCGCCCCGCATAAAACCCGTGGAATGCTGGATGCATCGCAGGCTTTGGCCAAGGCTATTGCGTTATTTGAAGGGCGCGCCCAGATCAAATCTATCTCGCCGCATATGGGGAATTTGACGTTCATCACCGGCTCGCTCGGGGCAGGTGGGGCTGAACGCCAGCTAACCCGTCTTGCGGTTGGCTTGCATAATAACCCTAGGCCAAACGGGATGCGCGGCGGCATTTCCGGTGATATCGAAGTTATCGTTTCCACTCTTGACCCTGCTCGCGAACGCGATTTTTTCCTACCCGATTTGCAAGACGCAGGGATCCCTGTCTCGGTGATCAGCCAGTTGCCTGCCAACCTTGCCCCCGGCGACTTAATTGCGCAACTGCAAGGCCTGATCCGGTTTTTACCACCCCAAACCCAAGAGGCCATACAGCGCCTCACCCCGCATTTCATTACCCGGCGTCCCGAAGTTGCCTATATCTGGCAAGATGGTGCCGTACTGGCAACGGCACTGGCGGCGCTGGCGGCAAACGTGCCGCGCATCATAATATCCCTGCGTGGGATGCCGCCAAATTTGCGCCCTGAAATGATGAAAAACGAGTATTTTGATCTTTACCGCGCTTTGTCAAAAATCCCCGGTGTGACGTTTTCAGCAAACACCCACGCCAGTGCGGATGCTTATGCAAATTGGCTGGATATGCCGGCCAAAAGTATCCGTGTTGTCCATAACGCAGCAGAAGTTCTCCCCATGCAGGGCGATGATGATGATCAGCAAAAATGGGAGGATTTTCGCGCCGCCACGCCTGATGCCGATTTCACATATGGCGCGGTTTTTCGTTTTGATCAAAACAAACGCCCCCTGTTATGGCTTGAATTTGCCGCCGCCGCACTGGCCGCCTATCCTGCCAGCCGGTTCGTGCTGGTTGGGGACGGGGCCGAAATGGCTGCCGCCCAGGATTGCGCCCGCGATATGAGCATTGATCGGCAATGTCTGTTTGTCGGAAAATCGCGCAACGTTGGTTTTTGGATGGCCCGCATGAACGCACTTGGCCTGACTTCGCGCCTTGAAGGGCTGCCAAATGTATTGATCGAAGCCCAGCTCGCCGGGTTGCCGGTTATCTCAACCCCGGCAGGTGGCGCCGCCGAGACGTTTATCCCCAACCAGAGCGGATTTTTACTAAATAACGCGGAAACCCCGGATTTACCTGAATTTCTGGAACATTATCTGGCCCTTGCAACAGACCCTGCCCATCGCAAAACCATGGGCAAAACTGCGCGACGGTTTGCGCGCGACACATTCGCCATGGACAAGATCCTGTCGCAAACCCTGCATTTGTTATCCGATAGTCCAAAACCCCGCAACATCACCAGCGAGGCTGTTTTCGCATGAACCAAATTGCGATTCTTTCAGACGGTTTGTGGAATTGGTCAAGTACCATTCACACCATCATGCTGCGTGAGGTCCGTTGCCGTTTTGCCGGTGATCCCATCGGCTATGCCTGGGCGTTTTTGGTGCCGCTTTTGTGGGTTGGCACGTTGATGGGGTTTTTCACCCTGCTTGGGCGTGCGCCCAGCATTCCGGTGGATACACCGGCCTTTATCGCCACCGGCGTCGTGCCTTATGTGTTGTTTCGCTACACCATCGCCTCAATGGCGCGCTTGCCAAATACCCATCGCGGGTTGCTGCATTTTGCAGGCGTGCGCATATCCGATATGCTGTTTGCTGCGGCTGTACTTGAACTGTTGAACGCATTCATCATTCTGGCGCTCGTCTGGGGATTTATCGCTCTGCTTTTCCATCCCATCCCTATCCATGATCCGCTGCAAGCCTATCAGGGCATTCTTTTAACCGCCGCAATCGGTACATCTTTCGGGCGTTTTGCTGCCGTGCTTGGCATGGTTTCGGATACAGCCAAACGGATGATCCCGGTTATTCTGCGCCCGATGTTCTGGATATCGGGCATCTTTTTCATCGCAACCGAACTACCCCCCGGCCTTATGCGCTACCTCTACTGGAACCCGTTGTTGCACGCGATAGAGATCACGCGCGCCGGGGTGTTTCTGGATTACACCAGTGATTTTGCCGATGTCCGCCTTGTGCTGTTGATATCAGCGGGATTTCTACTGGCCTCATATATTTTGCAAAGCGCCGCAGGGCGCGGCCACAACGGCGAGGAGCTGACATGATCGCCCTTCATAATATTACCCGTTTTCACATGAACGGTCTTGACCCCGAGATCGTGCTTAACAATATTTCCGTGCAATTTAAGGCCCGCGAACATGTTGGTATTCTGGCACTGGCAGGCAGTGGGAAAACCACATTGGCCCGTGTGCTTAGCGGGATTGATCGGCCAAATTCCGGCTATATCAACCGCGCCAGTTCGCTGTCTTTCCCCCTTGGCAGCACCGCCGGATTTCATGCCCGCCTTAACGGCGCTGAAAATGTGCGGATGCTGGCGCGCCTGTTGCGCCGGAATGTCGAGGAAACCGTTGATTACTGCGAAAGTTTTGCCGATATCGGCAAAAACTTCACCCGCCCCGTCGGTCATTATGCCCCTGCCATGCGCGCGCGTCTGGGATTTGCATTTTCTATGTCTGTGGAATTTGATACCTATCTCAGCGATGGGATTATCAGCGCCGGGGATCATGGGTTTCGCGATAAATGCGAGGCCGCCCTTTTTGAGCGCCTCAGCCGTTCGGGCTTTATTCTATTGTCGCGACATGCACGCACTCTTACCCGGTTTTGCACAAAATTTTATGCGCTGCATGAAGGCCAGCTGATCCCCTGTGCCAGCGCCGAAGAAGCGCAAGATCTGCTGGATTACGCTGGTGCTTATGGCAATACCTACTGGAACGAGGCCGCGCGCCATGCGTGAGGAGCCAACCAAATCCCCTAGCGTCGCGCAGGAAACCGAACGTCTGCGCAAATGGCGCGAGATTCGGCGTCTTGCGGCTGAGGCCCCGATTAATAACCGCATGTCGCAAGCCGCCCAAGATCGCGAAACCCGCCTTGATCTGTTTGAAAAAGACAAAGCGCGCCGTATCCGCGAGGCCGAAGATCGCCGCCGCATTGAGGCCGAAGGGGTTGAGGGCCGCCGGATGGAAAAAGCCCGCGCGCACCTTGATGCCCTTGATGATATCGAAACCGCCAAGGCGCGACTTTTGACCGCCCGTCAAGCTGCCCGCAAGATGACAGCCATCGCGCTGGGTATCTGCGTGGGCCTGCCAACACTGCTAACGGCACTATATTTTATGTTTATCGCGGCCCCCGTCTTTCAATCCACCAGCATATTCGCACTAGAGGCCGCGCAACCGATCACAGCGCGCAATCCGTTGTTTAATGACAGTGACCCATATCTGCAATCCAGTATGGCCCCGGCCTTCCAGATGCGCGCCCGCCTGAACGCCGAAACCATAGAGCCGCGCCTCTTTACCCTGTCAATTGACACCCAACAAGGCCTGTTGACCCTTACAACTATGGGCAAAACTGCCACCAGTGCCGTTGCCCTTAACCAACAAATTCTTGAGGGTTTGCCGGTGCCGATTATGCTTATCGCTCCGGCCAGCATACCAATACGCGCCCTATCGCGCGCCCCGAAAAACACTCTGCTGGTCTTTCTAAGCAGCCTTTCCCTCTTTGCCATCGCCGCCGTCTTTTTACAGGCCTTGCGCCACCATGCCTATACGTAATCAGGAGCTTTATGATGAATATCAGTACCCCCATTAACCTTACCTCTACCCAGACCTTAACGCCACTGCGTACGGATGAAACCATCGCCGTTATTGGCCTTGGGTATGTCGGATTGCCCGTCGCCGTCGGCTTTGCACGTCATTTCGCCAGTGTCATTGGTTTTGATATCAACCAGACCCGTATTGAACAGTTGCAAGGCGGGTTTGACGCCACGAATGAAATCAGTCGCCGGGATGTTAATGCCTCCTTACTGGAGATCAGCGATGCCGCTGATACGCTGGCAGGCCGCAGCTTTTTTGTCGTCACCGTTCCCACCCCGATTGACAAAGGCAACCGCCCGGACCTCTCGCCGCTGAAATCTGCCTGCCACACGATCGGGCCGCACCTGCGCAAAGGGGCAGTTGTGGTGTTTGAATCGACCGTCTATCCCGGCGTGACCGAGGATATTTGCGGCCCCCTTCTGGCTGAAATATCCGGCCTGATCTGCGGGCAGGATTTCACGCTTGCCTACAGCCCCGAGCGCATTAACCCCGGGGATACCGAACACCGCCTTGAGACCATCACCAAGGTTGTTGCGGGCCAGGATGCCCAGACCTTGCAGCGGGTGGCGGATGTATATGGCGCACTTGTGCCCGCAGGTATCCACCGCGCGCCCAGTATTCGTGTGGCCGAGGCCGCCAAGGTGATCGAGAACACCCAGCGTGACGTCAATATCGCCTTGATGAACGAGATTGCCATCATTTGTGACCGCATGGATATCAACAGCCACGATGTGATTGCGGCCGCGGCCACCAAATGGAATTTCCTGCCTTTCACGCCCGGTCTGGTCGGCGGGCATTGCATTGGAGTGGATCCGTATTATTTGACCGCCAAGGCCGAAGAGCTTGGCTATCATTCCGAAGTGATCCTTTCGGGGCGGCGTGTAAACGACGGTATGGGGGCATTTATTGCGCAAAAGGCGGTAAAAATGCTCTCGGGAATGCAGGTGTCGCTAACATCGGCGCGGGTGGGGGTTTTGGGGTTAACGTTTAAAGAAAACGTACCGGATTTACGCAACTCCAAAACCTTTGATGTACTTGAAAATCTTGCGCAATTCGGCGTGAAAGCCATGGTGCATGACCCGATGATCCGTGCGGTTGATATCCCTGAAAGCGCTGATTACACATGGGAAGAGCTGCGCAAAATGCCGCCGCTTGATCTGCTGATCCTGGCAGTGCCCCATGACGCCTATACCAAACATCAAAAGGATTTACTGGTGGCATTGCTGGATGAAAAAAGCGCCGTTATTGATATACGTTCAGCGCTTGATCGCAAGAATTTCCCCGAGATTTCGGCGTATTGGAACCTTTAACGTAAATTAACAGCCCCAAGGATTGGGCCATAGTTTTTGGCCTGAACCAATAAAATATAGCGCCCAGCGCTGACATCAACACCCGTTACATCAATTGCGGCCTTACCATCCCAGTTCGACAGTCGGGATATATCCTGTACGATGTTGACGTATACGATATTTTTACCGGCGTTTTCCCCGCCCGCGATATCACTATGCGCTTCCGGGGTAACATGCACCAATAAAATATCCGCCGCAGGCAGGTTATTTGCCAGCGGTGATATGCGCACCTGTGCATGCCCATTTTGGACCTGCACAGCTATATCAACCATCGCTGATTCAGCTCGAAAACCCTGGATGGCCTTTCGGGCTTTACGTGCGTGACTGCCAACCATCTGGGTTTCACCGTGGATCACCATCTGGGGTGTATAAAGCGTGCGCAGGTTCCAGCGGTCTCGATATCCGGCTTGCCGCAAGGTGTGTTCAGGCTTGGAAAATTGATCTTTCCAACCAAGATAATCCCAATAATCCACATGCCAGCCCAATGCGATGATGTTTTTATCCTCACGTGCAAGATCACGCAGCAATGCATCCGCCGGCGGGCAGGATGAGCAACCTTGCGATGTGAAAAGCTCGACCACCACCGTGCCTCCGGCATAGCCGGTGATGGGGGTCAAAAGACTAAACAGTAATGTGAATAATTGTAACAGACGCATGCAAACTCCGGCTTATAGTAATGTGGCACCCCTGCGTATCGCGAAAAGGGATAACATGCCAGTCAAGCCTTCGCGAGGTGGCCGGATCGCTTTTCAAAAATCCTTAAACAGGCCGATTTTATGCGCACCTTCCAGCAATGAGGGCGCAATAAGATGGCCCAAGGCGCGGGTGTTGGCACTGGGTTGTTTGATGTCGGGGATTTGCACCGTGCGCGCACCGGATCGCACGGCGGCTGTTGCGCCTGGATCACTATCCTCAAAGGCGGCACATTCATGCGCTTCCAGACCAAGGCTTTGGGCGGCTTTATGGTAAATATCCGGGGCCGGTTTGGCATTTTTGATTTGATCACCACCAATTACATGGCGAAAATATTCCGCTAACCCCGTGGTTTGCAGGTGTTCCAGCGCCATTTCCGTATGTGTCGAGGTCGCAAGTGCACAGGGCAGGCCGCAAGATTTTAGGTGTTGCAACAAAGCTTTGGCACCGGGGCGCAGGGGGATATTTTGGGAAAGGCTTTGGGCAAAACGGGCGCGGCAGATCATGTCAAAACGGGCATAATCCACCCGTCCGGCCAAAGCTTCTGTGACAATCACCGCCGTTGCATCAGCGCGCAAGCCAATGCAGCGCATCGCAACCTCGGGCATTTCCGGTAGATCAAATTGGGCTACGGTTGCGTTAAAACTGGCCATATACAGCCGCTCTGTGTCGAGCAGCAACCCATCCATGTCAAACAGCGCACCTTTGATCGGCGCGCTGTTTTTCAGATCGGCTGACATCAGCTTTTGGCGAGATTGCGCAGCACATAGTGCAGCACCCCGCCATGTTCGACGTATTCAACCTCAATCTCGGTGTCGATCCGGCATTTAAGGGTGATCTCTTTCACGCGGCCATCGGCATAGGTGATGCTGCACGGTACTTCGGACAGTGGTTTCAGATCCCCCGCAAGCCCGGTGATAGAAACGCTTTCATCCCCCGTCAGGTTCAGCGATGTGCGGCTGTCACCGCCGGTAAACTCAAACGGAATGACCCCCATGCCAACAAGGTTGGAGCGGTGAATACGTTCAAAACTTTGGGCAATCACGGCAGAAACCCCCAACAGGCTGGTGCCTTTGGCCGCCCAGTCGCGGCTGGATCCGGCACCGTATTGTTCACCCGCTACAATCACCAGCGGCGTGCCTGCGGCCTGATAGGCCATGGCGGCGTCGAAAATAGAGGTCTGCGCCCCGTCTGGCCCTTTGGTATAACCACCCTCAACCCCGTCCAGCATTTCATTTTTAATGCGGATGTTCGCAAATGTGCCACGCATCATTACCTCATGGTTGCCGCGCCGGGAGCCATAAGAATTAAAGTTGTGCGGGGTAACTTGACGCTCAACCAGATATTTTCCGGCCGGGCTATCAACCGCAAAGGAACCGGCGGGGGAAATGTGATCTGTGGTGACCATATCACCCAAAACCGCCAGCAATTTTGCGTCCTTCACATCTGAAATAACCCCGGGTTCCGGGGACATGCCTTGGAAATAGGGCGGATTTTGCACATATGTTGAAGCTGCGGGCCAATCATAGGTCAGGCTGTCGGTGGTTTCCACCGCTTGCCATTTTTCATCACCGGCAAATACATCGGCGTATTTGGACATGAACGCTTTGCGGGTTACGGTTTTTTCGACCAGTTCTGCCACCTCTTGGCTACTGGGCCAAAGGTCGCGCAAATAAACATCGTTGCCATCGCGATCTTGTCCCAGCGGATCGTTAGCGATGTCGATATTCATGTCACCGGCCAACGCATAGGCCACGACCAGCGGCGGAGATGCCAGATAATTGGCGCGCACATCGGGGCTGATACGGCCCTCAAAGTTACGGTTGCCCGACAGAACGGATGTTGCCACCAGATCGCCTTCGCTGATCGCCTTGGATATTTCAGGCTGAAGCGGGCCAGAATTACCGATGCAGGTGGTGCAGCCGTACCCAACCAGATTAAAGCCAATTTTATCAAGGTCTTCTTGCAACCCTGCGGCTTCAAGATACGCAGAAACCACTTGCGATCCGGGGGCAAGGGATGTTTTCACCCAAGGTTTGCGGTTCATGCCCAGTGCGGCGGCTTTGCGCGCAACCAGCCCTGCTGCGATCATCACATAAGGGTTGGAGGTGTTGGTGCACGAGGTGATTGAGGCGATGACAACCTTGCCGCTCGACATGGTGTAATCTTCGCCTGCAACCGGTACTTGTTTATCCAGCGGACGTTTGAATGTGTTTTCCATCTGCCACTTGAATGCGGGAACCGCACCATCCAGTGCGATGTAATCCTGCGGGCGCTTGGGGCCGGAAATCGCCGGAACAATGGTGCCCATATCAAGCGAAAGCGTGTCGGTGTAGATCGGGTTATAGTCGGCGTCGCGCCAGAAACCGTTGGCTTTGGCATAAGCTTCGACCAACGCGATACGATCCTCGTCACGCCCGGATATACGCAAATACCGCAGTGTTTCATCATCGATCGGGAAGAACCCGCAAGTCGCACCGTATTCGGGGGCCATGTTGGCAATTGTGGCACGATCGGCCAGCGGCAAATGATCAAGACCCTCGCCGTAAAATTCAACGAATTTGCTTACCACACCTTTTTCGCGCAGCATTTCAACAACCTTCAACACCAGATCGGTAGCGGTTGTGCCTTCTGTCATTTCGCCGGTCAGCTTGAACCCGACAACTTCGGGGATCAGCATGGATATGGGTTGGCCAAGCATTGCAGCCTCGGCCTCAATCCCGCCAACACCCCAGCCCAGAACCGCCAGACCGTTAACCATCGTTGTGTGACTATCGGTACCAACAAGCGTATCTGGATAGGCCACCTCGGCCCCGTTTTGGTCCTTGTCGCTCCAGACGGTTTGCGCCAGATATTCTAGGTTAACCTGATGGCAAATCCCGGTTCCCGGCGGTACCACGCGGAAATTATCAAACGCAGATTGCCCCCATTTCAGGAATGTATAGCGTTCTAGATTACGTTCATATTCACGTTCGACATTCATCGCAAATGCCCGCGGGGTGCCAAATTCGTCAATCATGACCGAGTGGTCAATCACCAAGTCCACAGGGTTGAGCGGGTTGATTTTTTCCGCATCCCCCCCCAGCGCCACAAGGCCATCGCGCATCGCCGCCAGATCAACGACGGCCGGCACACCAGTGAAATCCTGCATCAGAACCCGCGCCGGACGATAGGCGATTTCACGTGGATTTTTGCCACCATTCGCAGCCCATGTTGCAAAGGCCTTGATGTCGTCCACGCTAACGGTTTTGCCATCCTCGAACCGCAGCATATTTTCCAACACCACCTTGAGCGCGGCGGGCAAACGTGAAAAATCGCCAAGCCCGGCAGCTTGTGCAGCCGGAATGGAATAGTAAGAAACGCTTTGCGCACCGACTTTCAGGTCGCGACGGGTTTTGGCGGTATCATTGCCAACGGTGATGGTCATGCGGGGGCCTCCGTTATGGATGGTTGTAATTCAGCGCCGGTATGCCCTGAATGTGGTTAATATTCAATGGATGTAATATTCTTGTGTGCAATTGTATACTGAAATATGAATATAATTCAAGATAAACTATATCCGCCGTACCAGTTACTATCCGATATAGGCTGATCAATGGTGTGAAACCCCATTTTACGCCAAAACCCCAAGGCCCGCGGATTTTGCAGACTAACCCCCACATGTACGGCCAAGACCCCTTCTATACGCATACTGTCGCACCAAATCGCAAAAAGCCCCCGCCCCACACCTTGCCCCTGCGCACGCGGCAGCAAGTTAAGGTGCATATGCGCTGGAAAGGCATGCACCAAATCATCAGACGCAATTTCGGGGTGATGGATCATATGGCAAAGACGCTGATCAGCCTGCAATTTTTCGCGGGTCTGGGTATTGGACATTGAGTAATTGGACATCGGGTACCGCAGGCGCAAATCAGGCCACCAATCGGTTTCAAGGCATGTTTCAAAACGGCGGGTATCCGGCGTGCCAACCACAAACCCCACAACCCCATGCGTATCCTCGGCAACAAAACAGCTTTTGGGTTCATGCGCCAGATAAGGTGCGGCAAAAATATGTCCGAGCAAATCAGGATCCTGATAAACAAGACTTGCATCAGCGCCATACTGCCCCGTTGCCAGCGTGATCTGATAAAGCGCGGCCATATCTGCCTTGCGCGCTGTGCGAATTTTGATCATTACCCCCCCAAAAAACGACAAACCCCCACATTTGCATGCAGGGGTCGTCAAATGGATAGAAATCCAATTCAGTTCTGCCTTACAGCATGCCTTCGCGTATAAGGGCTTACATCAAAACACAAGCACCAGTTAATCCAGCGACAGTATTGGACAAAAGACTACACAGAAATATGGCCTCTGACGACATTTCAACTCGGTGGAGATTAGTGATTCGATAAACACATAAATTCTATGAAAAGTTAAAATAAATATTATTCGTTTGTGTGTTTATTGATACTGTGATTGAGTAAGGCATTGTTTTTATACCGTTGCACAAGAATATTTAATATTCTCAATGCAACTTAACCTTGCTTTAATTAATTGTTGACATATATGGCAACTTTAGACAGCTTAGCAAATAGTAACCTACTCGAAAAACTCGAAGTAGAGCTTGAACCAAAGGAAATGCCATGGCGATGCCTATATGGGACACCCGAATTTGTAGAATGGTTAAAGGAAACCTTACCGTACATTAAGATTGCATCCATCTATGGTGAAACAACTCCATTAGAACAAGTGGACGATCTCTTTCATGAATATATCGTGGGTGCAAAATTCAATAATGACCGGCGTTTTAAAAAACTATCATCAAAACCAGAATACTTTGTTTGGGAACTTAAATCTCCAGACATTAGGGTATTTGGTTGGGTCCCAAAGAAAAATAGTTTTATTTGCGCCTTTGGCGATAAAACGGACCAAATCAAGCTATGGGATAGCTATAATACATATGTCGCCAGGACAAAATACGTGAGAAATTACTTAGATCTAGACGAGCCAAAGTGTGTTGAAAGTAAGGAATATATAGATGTCATATCTGATCAAGCTTGATAGTAAATCTAGAAAAGCAGGACGTTTCATTGCCCGCGTTCACCGTAGCCTACAATCTGCGTTTATTGAATCCACCCTCAAACAGCAAGAACTTGCAGCTAAGCTACAGGTTGATCGCTCAATAATTAATCGGCGACTGCAAGGGAAATCCAACCTTACCTTGCGCAGCATTGCTGAAATGGCGTGGGCAATGGATAATGATGTGGAAATTGTGTTTTCAAAACGTGATGTTGCTTCAAGTGCAAATTACTTTACTGCCTCAAAAGACACAAAAACAAACACTGAGACCACGTTTTTCGATAACAAACTAACTCAAAGCATCTCAACTGCTGTTACCTTATGATCGACATCGTCTCTAAACCATATGGCGTTACGATTTTTTGTGATGATATACGCGAGGAGCTTGGTGGTAAATTTACTTATGTGGGCGTGTATTCTAACGAGTTGCAAATTGTGAGTAAAGCGCCAGTCATACTTCCAAAGCTTTGCGTTTCAGTACGCTTATTGATCCCAGATGATATCAACGTAAGCAGTATCAAGATGAACATTACGCAAACCAGCTCCAACGAAAAAAATACACTTCTTGAACATGATTTAGAAATCGGAGAACGAAAAGATAACGTTAGAGATCATCTATCAGCGATTTGGCACCATGTGTTTTCACCTTTTGGTATAAAAGAGCCATGTATGATAAGGGTTAAAGCTTATATCGGCGATACAGAAATATGGCTAGGTACGTTAAAGATAGTTTTTTTATCAAGCAATAATACCATTTATGATGATAGCCTAACGTCAGAAAACCACTAGCCCACATCTATTTTTATTGCCAAATAGCCTAAGTGTCTGATTCAAAACGTATTGCATGATATCAAAGCCTTACGATTCTGC
>CAYSAZ010000054.1:0-16423 GCA_964429065.1 uncultured Rhodobacterales bacterium | reverse complement strand
AGTATCTGGCCGAGATCATCGAGGAAACCGCCCATGTCGCCTATGTCCGCGACACACTGATGGCGGCGCATGGCAAAACCGAAGCGGACCTGCCTAAATATGCAACGCAAAAAGATGCAGCAGCAGATTTGGCGGGGAAATAACCCGGGTCGCCTTTTTTAGGATGTCACGCTCCTCGGTGACCCACGCCAGCTCTTTGCGGGTTTGTCTCAACTCGGCAGAAAGTGCAGCTTCATCCGACAATACCTTTGCTGGCTTTAAAAACTGACCCTAGTGCTGATCCCCAGACGTTTGGCGACCTCGCTGACCGCAAAGCCACGATCAACAACCTGCGCTACAGCATCCTTTTTGAACTCATCTGTAATCGTATTCCCTTAGCCATATCCGTCTCTCCTTGGTTCCAAAGTTACCAAGCAAAGCGTCTACAAATCTAGGGGCACCTCACTTGTCAAACTAAACTAACCGGTTTAGTAGATGGGGAACTCTGCAATAGATTCGGATTCCCACTCAAAAATGCGAGGGCTTGCCATGCAATACGGGACGTTCTTTTTGACCCTTACAAGTACAGTATTCCTTTCAATGGCCCCGACATTCGCCGAACAGGTCCTTCCTGTTGAAACCGTTCAAATTAAACCGGTAATGGGCCTTGAAACGCGGTCACTTACCGGAGGAATAGTTGCGCGGGACGAAGTGGGGCTGTCTTTTCCTATGGGTGGGCGCATCATGTCGATACTTGTGCGAGAGGGTGATCATGTTCAGAAAGATCAAGAACTGGCCCGCCTTGAATCCGTGCAACAGGAACAGGCAATGCGCGGCGCAGAAGCAGCCCTGAATGCAGCGCAAGCAGATTTGTTTCAGGCAAAAGAAGAATTCGAGCGTCAGGATGTTTTCTTGCAACGTGGAGCCACAACCAGAATTCGGCGTGACGAAGCCGAACGACGTTTCCGTATTACAGAAGCCAGCGTTGAACGGGCGCAAGCCGATCTGAATCGAGCGCGAAAAGCCTATAATGACACGTTCTTGCGTGCCAGTGCCGACGGGATAATTACTGCGCGTCTTGCCGATCCAGGCGAAGTTATTGCAGGGGCGCATCATGTACTGAAGCTGGCTTTGGGAACGGCAATGGACGCTGTGTTTGATACGCCGGAAGCGTTGCCAACACGCATACCAAAAAACCTGGATATTATGTTGTCGTTGATTGATAATCCTGATGTACGCTTTCAAGGGCATGTGCGCAAAGTGTCGCCTCTGGTTGACCCGCAGCGCGGCACAATCGAAGTCAGTGTCGGGGTTGATACGCCACCTAAACAGGTCAGATATGGCGTGGCTGTTCGGGCGCTGATTGCAATTCCGCGCCCTGCACAAATAATTGTTCCCTATAGTGCTTTGTCGGCCAGCGGCAACTCTCCGGCTGTCTGGGTTGTCGATCCAGACACATTGCGTGCAACCCTAAGGCCGGTCAGCATTGCGCGTTATTCGGATGGCAGGATCGTTATTTCCAATGGTTTGAAAACAGGTGATATTGTTGTCACTAGTGGCGCCCAGCTTTTGTACCCCGGACGGGTTGTTCGTTTGATCGGAGACAGGTGATGCAACTGAAAACTCTGCTCATCTTTGCGGGAATGACTTTTTCAATGCTCCTGCCTGCGTTTTCACAAGAAGCGTTACGGCCGGTTGTGTCTGAAATTGTTGGCAATGACCCAGAAACCGCGCGCGATTACATCGGCACTGTTTCCGCACGGATTGAGGTCGACTTGGGTTTCCCCGCATCGGGCACCATCGCCAGCCGCCCTGTTTCTCTGGGTGATACGGTGCAAAAAGGCGATATACTGGCCCAGTTGGACCCCGAGGCTTTGGAAGCCGGCGCATGGGCTACTCGTGCCGGAGTGGTTATTGCAATCCAAGAACTGAAATCAGTACAGGACGCATTGGAACGCGAAAGAATTCTGGTCGAGCGTGGCGTCGAGAGCAGAACGCGTCTGGAAGATACCCAACGAAAATTCGCGGCCTCAAAGGCGCGATTGGAACAAGCCCAGGCAGCCCGAATACGCGCCGAGGATATACTTGACTCGGCTATTCTACGCGCGCCCCAGAATGGGGTTGTCACGCGTGTCTTGGCCGAACCGGGGGCGTCGGTTTCGGCGGGGCAACCTGTGATCCGTCTGGCGGCCACCAACGAACGTGAAGTGGTGATTGACCTGACTGAATCCGAATTGGCGGTCCTTCCTGATGATGTTATATTTGACGCCAACCTGATAGCCGTCAGCGAAGTGCATGCACAAATCCGGCTGCGTTCCGTCAACCCGGTCGCGGACACACGCACCCGGACGCGTCGCGGCCATTTCACCCTGCTGAATGCGCCGGAAGAATTCCGTATCGGCGCGCTGGTTCGGGCCAAACCGGAAATCGTCAATATCAAGGTGATGACAATCCCGCTGGGGGCCGTTTTGCACGAAGGGGAAAATACATCCGTCTGGGTGATCTCGCGTCCCGACGGAATGGTTCACAAAACGGCTATCATCCTTGGGAAAACCCTTGGTGAGCGCAGTATTGTCACTTCTGGTTTGCAAATAGATCAGGAAATCCTGACCAAAGGTATCCACTCAATCAAGGACGGGCAAATCGTCGGCCCGCGCGTAGAAGAATGAGTAAACGTTTCAATCTGTCCGACTGGGCCCTTCAGCATAGATCCCTTGTTTGGTATTTGATGATTATCAGTATGTTAGCTGGTTTGATGGCGTATATCACCATTGGGCGCGAAGAAGATCCAGATTTTACAATCAAGACAATGGTGATTTCTGCCGCCCTACCTGGCGCAACAGTGCAGGAATCGCTGGATCAGGTCACGGACCGGATCGAAAAGAAACTGCTGGAAGTGGATGAACTGGACTTTACCAAATCTGTTACCTGGCCAGGTGTTTCTATCGTTTATGTCAACCTGTTGCCGACCACACGCGGGAAACAAATTCCCCCGATTTGGCAAGAAATCCGAAATATGATGAACGATATTCGTGGCGAGTTCCCACCCGAATTTGCCGGATTTCAATTCAATGACCGCTTTGGCGACGTTTACGGCAATATCTATGCCTTTACCGCAGACGGATTCACCCCGCGCGAGGTGCGCGATATGATCGAGAATGTCCGACGCGAAGTTCAGCAACTGGACGATGCAGGTGATGTCGTTATCTTTGGCGACAGCGAAGAGGCGATCTATCTGGATTTCTCGCCAGAGAAAATGGCGGCACTCGGTGTCAACCAGCAACAGGTGCAAGCCACACTGGCGGCCCAGAATGCGATTGTCCCCGCAGGTGTAATCGAATCCGGTCCCGAGCGCGTGCTTGTCCGTGTTAGCGGAAAATTTTCAAACGCCCAAAGTCTGGAAGATGTGAACCTGCGGATCGGGGATCGGTTTTTCCGGTTAACCGATGTTGCCACGGTTCGTCGAGGCTACAAGAATCCCCCGTCCGAATTGTTCCGCTATAACGGGCAAGAGGCAATCGGCCTTGGTATCGGAATGCGTAAAGGTGCCAACATTCTGAAATTCGGAGAGCAACTGGATGCAGTAATAGACCGAACAGTAGCCAACCTGCCTATCGGCGTTGAGATCCACAAGGTTTCGGACCAGCCAAAAATTGTGGACGAAGCCGTTGGCCATTTTACCCGCGCTTTGGCTGAAGCGGTCATAATTGTGATGGCAGTCAGTGTGCTGGCTGTCGGGTTGCGGGCCGGACTTGTGGTGGCGCTTGCGGTGCCACTGACACTGGGCATTACTTTTGTTGTCTTGGAATATACAGGTTTCACGCTGCAACGTATTTCACTGGGCGCGCTTATTATCGCCCTTGGTCTGCTGGTGGATGATGCCATGATCGCAGTGGAAACCATGATTTACAGGCTTGAGAAAGGCGACGGTCGCCGCGAATCTGCTTCCTACGCTTGGCAAACCATTGCCTTTCCGATGCTGTCAGGCACGCTGATCACTGTGGCGGGCTTTATCCCGATCGGCCTGAACAGTTCTAACGCGGGTGAATTTACCTTTTCACTGTTTGTCGTAATCGCGGTTTCGCTGCTGGTCAGCTGGATTGTGGCCGTTTTGTTCAGCCCTCTTTTAGGGGTTACTTTCCTGCCAAAGAATTTGGGCCACAAACACAAAGGGCCGGGTTTGGCCATGCGCGTGTTCCAGAAAATGCTTGGTGGCGCAATGCGGGTGCGATGGCTTGTGTTGGTGGTCGTGCTCGCAGCTTTTGCCGGCTCGATTTATAGTATGCGTTTTGTCGAGCAACAGTTTTTCCCAAATTCGGATCGAACCGAATTGCTGATTAACATGACCTTGCCGCAAAATGCCTCGATTGAAGAAACCTCGGATCAGATCAAACAGATGGAAATGCATCTGAAAGATCATGAAGATGTTGCGTATTGGTCCAGTTATGTCGGCCGCTCCGCCCTGCGCTTTTTGCTAACCAGCGAACCGGCAACGCCTTCGGCCAACTTCGGCCAAATTGTGATCCAGACAACAGGGCTTGAGGCCCGGGATAAACTGCGAAACGAACTGCGCAAAGTGGCGCGGGAACAATTCCCGGGCATAGATGTACTGGTAAAACTATTGGCCATTGGCCCCCCCGTAGGGCGCCCGGTTCAATATCGTCTGTCCGGTCCAGACATTACCAAGGTTAGGGACTTGGGTAGGGAACTGACCGCGATTGTTGCCAGCGATGATCGTCTGGAAAGCATTGCCATGGACTGGAACGCACCCGCCCGCGTAATCAAGGTGGAAATTCTGCAGGACAAGGCGCGCCAGTTAAACCTGACAGCCCGCGATATTTCTACGGAGCTAAGCACCATTTATAACGGCAAGGGCGTGACCAATCTGCGTGATCATACTTACCTAATTGATATCATTGCCCGCGGTGATAAAAATACTTCGGAATCGATTGACACATTGTTCAACCTTCAACTCAGCACCGCTGGAGGGGGAACAATCCCCCTGTCTAGTGTGGCTGAATTCCGGTTCGAGATAGAACAACCCGTTGTCATTCAGCGCAACCGCATGCCCACTGTCACAGTCGAAGCCGCCTTGGCCACCAAAGACCAACCCGCAACCATCGTTAAATTCCTAAAACCTCGGATCGAAGAATTTAGCAAATCCTTACCGGCAGGGTATCATATTGAAGTTGGCGGTTCCGTCGAGAAAAGCGCCGAATCCCAAGGGCCAATTGCAGCGGTCGCGCCGATGATGATCCTGATCATTGTCACCCTTGTAATGATCCAGATGCAAAGCTTCCGGTTGGCGTTTATCGTGCTGTCGGTGGCGCCACTGGGCCTGATCGGGGTGGTGATTGCGCTGATTGCAGCCAAGGCTCCTATGGGGTTTGTTGCCATACTGGGGATTCTGGCCCTAAGCGGTATCCTGATCCGAAATTCGATCATTCTGGTAGATCGCATCGAGGCGCTTCGTAAACAAGGTATGGAAGCGTGGGATGCGGTATTCGAGGCCACTGTCACCCGCGCCCGCCCGATTGTTCTGACGGCTGCTGCGGCGAGTCTGGCCCTGATCCCGATTTCACGGCAAATATTCTGGGGCCCGATGGCTTATGCGCTTATGGGGGGGATTATCCTAGGCACAGTTATCACCCTGATCTTTGTACCAGTGCAGTATTTGATCGTGTTCAGGGTTAAACGTAAAAACATCTAACAACGCAGCCGAATCCCAAAGCCGGATTGCCCGCCTTTGCGCCGGTTTCATGCTATTGTAAAACACAAGTATCCTTACTGTTTGCCCTTTTGATAGGGCAGACCCCAACCCGAACCGGATCAGATTTTTAGTGGCGGGTCAGGTGCTTGTGAGTATGCTTCACAGTTATTGTGGCCCAACAGGTTGCCCGCACTGGGTACAGAATTTCAAACCAGGCTCAAGCGGTGCGCCGCATTTTGTGCAGGCAACAATCGCTGTTTTCGTCTCGCTAACCCCTTGCAGATTTACCCCGCAACCAGAACAGAAACTTTGCCCGGCCAGGACTTCGACGCCACATGAGGGACAGGCCTGCATACCTTCTGGCTCGACTTGTTCAGTATTGGCGGCCTTTACCGGTGCTTTTGATGCCAAAACTTCCAAATCTTTTGATAATTCCTGACTGGATACAAGCTCCAGGGTTACTTGGGTTTTGGCACCTAAATGCTCGCCAAAATCGTAACGCCAGAACTGGCTTTGGCTGGTTTGGTATATCCTGTGCGTGGTTTGATCGTTGCCATGATCCGTTATTATAATCGCAAAAAGCGCCTCGACATCAGCCAATTGCCGAAATAACAGCTCGCTTGAAGGTAGTGGCGCATAGCCATCAATATCCTCAATCAACAGACGCATATCGCGTAATCGCCCAAGCTGTTTCTCCGTTACAGCAAGCTTGTCTGGTAGCGGGTCTGTTAGCCCCCAGATCAAACGGCTGATCATCCAGTGCGGATCATCCACGCTATTGTGGCCTTTGGCATATGCCGCTTTTAACGCCTGTATATCAAAACGGATTTCCGGTGCCGCGTTACGTTTTGCATAGCTGCCAAGTACAATTTCCTGTTGTCGGTCTATCAGGGTTCCCACTGTTAGAAAATCTTTGAAATCCACAGAGATTTTCAGTTCTTGCGGTGTTTTGATACTGCTTAACGCCAGTGACTCGGCGCCGGCCATTGCTTTTATATAGCCAGATGTTACCGGCCAGATAATCAAATTGGCACCGGTTTTTCCATTTCTCGAATGCATGACCAGATTGGCAGAAGTACCTGACCCGTAATAATGCAACCAGTCACCACCGTCGGGCCAAATACGTAAATCAACAGTTTTATCCGGCTGCAATAATATTTCCACCGCCCCGGCCAGTTCCGACATTTCTTCTGGCGGTTTGGCCGCAAGGTTTGAGCAATCAACATCCTGCAAAGGGGATTGATCGGTCGGGGCTTTATCCAACTGGGTTATGATCGCGGCCAATTCGTTATCCGCCAACAGATAGGTTGCGCTGCCGAAGATCTGTGATGTTTCAAGTTTCATATTGGTAATCCCGTATGGCGTTAATAAGTAGGAGTGGTTTAGTTGCCCGAGGGCCGCAGCACCCTCAAAGATTCAGGTGTTCTGACAATCCCGTCCAGTATCTGTGGAAAACTACGTCCTGTTGCGTGTTCAAGTTCGACTACGCCATCGCCGGTGGGATATTTGTTGTTGCCGATATCCGCCAACAGTTCCCGCACCGATTTATAGCCGCCAGCAGAATTTGGCACCCGTGTCGGCGCATCAATATATGTCGGGTAACGGGCATTGCTGTATCCTGGATCTTTGAGCATCCTATCGGTCACCCGATCAAGACTTTTAGATGCTTGCCGTGCCGCTTCTGAATAATCTTTGGCTGTGACAAACTCTTTGCTCATTGGGTGAGTTGTTTTGAAACCATCCGCATCTGAAATGCTCCGAACTTCGGGGGTGTTGGCATCTGGCAGTCGCTCAAAAAACTCTTCGGGGCTTTCGTTAGGCCCAACTCTAATTTTTTCGGGGTGGTACTCATCGATATAATGGATCTCTTGTGCCTCTCGATTGATACCCATGTTATTACAAGTATTGTCGATCTGCTCGTTGATAACATCGGCTTTGGCTGGCCTGCCGGTATTGGCGTCCATAATCTGTCGGTTATCGGGATTATATAAATCCAGATCCTGCCCGACCGAATTTTTCGGACTGCCATCAGGATAGGTTTTTGGCCCGCTACCCGATTGAAAATCACCGGTTTGAACCGGACGTCTTGCGCCAGTTTCCGAATCCACCACATAAAACCGGTTATCACCATCTGGTGTTTTCATATCATTCAGGCCATTTGTGATGCCTTCTTTAAGGGGGGTGGTGCGATTTATTTCCACCGCATCGACAAAGACCTCGTTTCCCTCTCTTGGCTGGTTATTCAACTGAAGTTTTGAATCGCGACTTTCAAGCGCCCGATTGATAGCATCGCTTTTTGCGGCATCACTGGCGTTTGGATCATTTATAGTTTCGGTGGCCTGATTGGCTAGTTTTGTGCCGACCCTTTGATTTGCACGAAAATCGGCATTCAGATCAGCTTGGATTCTGGTTCTCCGATATGGCCTGCTATCCGCTAAACCCGTGTCCATATCAATGTCGGCACTTCCGCTATTTTTGAAGGTGTCTTTGCTAAACAGACCGCGACCTGCATCAAAATCACCCGCAAGATTGGTCAGACTGCGCGATACGCTTGGAACGCTTGTAAGATAATCTACAGTTTCACCACCTTTCCTGATAATTGACAGGTTGGCGTGGCCCGATTTATTTTTCCAGTCCCTGATATTAGCAGCATGGTCCTGCACATCGTTCGATGCGCTCTGGGCTTTGTCTCTGGCGTCTTCAAGCCGCCTACTTAGTTCTGCAACCGCATCGGTATCGCCACGCTGTTTTGCTTCGTTCAGCTGCTGATTGATATCCCTGACATCCTTTAACGAGTCATCATAACGCTCCAATACAGATGGCCCCGTCTTGACCATTTCATAGTCAAAACCTGTCCCGCGTAATTCAAGTCCTTCCCCTTCGCGCACTCTCTGGGCTGCGGCAATGCCGGCTTTTACCGATTCAACAAACTCTGGATCACCAGCCAGCAGTGAAGGATCGTTATAAATCTTTGATGCAATCTCGTAGCCTTCCTTCATGGCGTCTTTGGTACCTTCCCATGTTGCGGCTTTCTTGATGTCATCATTGTATTTTGTCACGCGCGTCCCTTCGTTATTGACCGCGGTTTTGATGTGGCTTCTCTGCGCCTGGATGTCCCGTATATGACTGCGCAACTCGTCGCGATTGCTACGCAGTTTATCGGCAAGCCAGCTATCGCCATCTAGTTCGGCCTGATTGATTTTATCGTTTAGATCGGTATAGGCATCCAGCGCCTGACGCTCGGCTGCATCCAGAGCATCGTTGTTTTTATCGACCCCGTCAGCATTAACCGTGTAGGAAAACAAACCCGGTTTCCAGACATTGGAATATTTAAACCCTGAACGATCACCCAATTGGTCCAGTTCGGGTTTATCGGGTGTTTTGCGCCAGTTGCCGGTATTCGGGTCTTGCTCGTATCCCCGTTCTTTCATTCTATCGGCATATATGTCTTCTTTTGGTCGCCAGCTTCTGCTGTCTTGATCCCATGCCATATTGGCCGGATCAGGGTTATTTCGCTCCGACCATTCGGGATCATTGCTGCCCGTATCATTATCGTCGTTTTGCTCTCGGGTCTGATCGTACCCTTGTTGTTCGTCGTCGCCCTGCGGCCTGCCCTGCCCTTGTGGTTGGCGCTGCTCTCTTGGCTCATCCTGCGGCTGGTCTTCCCCTTGCGGCTGGTCCTCACCCCGCGGCGGGTTTGGTCCTTTCGGCTCGCCATCGGTATCCCCCGGTTGTTCCCCGGATTGGCCAGTATGTTCCAGACCATCAAAACCCGGCTCTCGCGGGTCTGGTCCTTGTTCTATGCTTTCGCCCGCCCCCGTTCGGGCCTCCGGAATTTTACTATCAACCGGAGCGCCATCCGTTGTGATAATAACAATACTGCCATCATCCCCCTTGATTATGCTGCCCAGATTGCTGCGATTGGGGGTATTGTCGGTTGCGTTTTTCCAGTTGGTGAATTTGCCGGTCGGGCCATTCTCGTCGTAATACCCATTTCGAACCAACCAGTCGCGCGCCGCATCGCCTTCTAGAATGCGGGTGCTGCTTTCGGGGTCCGACCCGCTACCTGAATCCATATCGAGATCAACGTCAAAATCAATCCCCAGCGCATTTAACGCCTGCGCCAGCGCGGCCCCAATACCTGCCCCAACCCCTGCTGGAAGGCCCGTCAATATGGCTTCGAGCGAGTCTAAGTTGATTGATCCGTCGTTGTTAATTAAATATCTTATGATGTTTTCTGCGGTTATCGGCAGTGAATTCCCATAGCCGTCCTTGCCAACAAGTTCATCCCAACCACCATCATCGGCAATCGCCATGATCGGCAGCCCCATAAGCGCTGCAACCGCCGCGCCAAAGGCCAGAAATAATAAGAACGAGTTCAGCCGGTTAGAACCAAAACGGCTGGTCAGGCTATACGCCAATGCGCCTATCAGCAAAAGCAATCCAAGGCTTACGCCGTTGGGGGTCATTGCAGAGTTCAGAAAAAACCCGATCGAGGTTGCAAACAAAGAGACATAGCCAATCGCCATGCCGTGCTTTTGGGCCGTGTCTCCCCGAAAAGTTCGAAAGCTGGTGTTCCATGCAGATCGTGCCAGCAGCGCCACAACCGATCCGGCCCGCGAAGCGAACAGCGCTCCGGCACCAACCGCCAGCGTCATGTTGGCCGAACCGCTAACCAATGCCCCCATCACCATCGTTAGGCCAACCCCGGCGGCAATCACAGCCAATGCGTCAAGTTTTTTATGCAACAGGTAACTGGAAACCGCCTGAATCTTGGCAAACAGGGAAACCCGCTTCTTTTTGCGCCCAAAGGGGTTCAACCGTATTAAAATAGCCATCAAGATCATAGACATAATTATCCAGATCATCGTGCTGGAAACAAAGTTACCATTTAAATTCAGCAGCCAAGCGTAGGGGCTACCTGTGCTGATGTTAAACCCCTGATTAACCATCACCACATAATAGCTATGCGCCAGCATCGCCACGGCCCCAAAGATCAGCGTTATTGGCAAACGGCGTATAAAGGTGGCAACGGTTTTCTTTATGATAACCCCCAGCAACGGCACAAATTTTTCAGGAAGCTGTTTCTGCCCCGTCCCTGCCGCTGCCTGCCCTTCGGCCGCAGCTTGCACAAATGTGCCTTTTTCGGGGTCTATTACATAACAATTTCCGGCCTGACTGGTATATTTCAACGCGGCCAGTTTTTGGGTAAATTCATCATCCGAGATCACGCCTGCAGCTCTTGCCGATTTAAGCGCTACAAAGGCTTTTAACAGCTCGTCACGCGTCATTTTGATCTCCTGCATGTTCTGAAAAAAGTTTGCCAACCACTGCTGGCGCAAGATATACGGCCCCCTTCAGTGTTCCCAACCAGATGCCGCCAGATGCATCCTGCCGGATGACGGTTACCTCTGATCCGGGAAGCCCGTCATCAGTGCTGATAAAACGCAACACTTTGCCGTTTTTGCGCACAGTAATGCCGTCGTATTCATGACCAAACCAAAGGCGACCTTCACTATCGTTTAATATCGCTCTGACCTTGGCACCGGCAAAATCATTTTCTGACAGGGATTGGCTAATCTGCCAGCCAGCAGCGCTGCCGCCCTGATCGGGTGAAAACCTGACGGCACCGCCTTTGTTATAAAATCCCATACCGCTCCAGACATCGCCATTACGATCCAGTTTGAACGAGGTGATTTGCGGGTGCAGCAGGCCGTCCTCAACACTCCACTTAACCCATTTGCCTGCCTGCAAATGCATTATCCCGTGCCGCAAACTGCCAACCCACAGCCCGCCCTTGGTATCGGTCAGCAGTTTGGTTACCTCTGCCTTGAAAACCGGAAGGGGCACAATTGTTTGGGTTTTGGTAATGGTATTGATCTTGAACAGGCCGTCTTCACCACCACCCCAAAGCTGTCCGCCTGCATCCAGCAACAGGGTGCGCACGGCCCCTGCTTTGTTATTATGTGCAATGGTTGCAGCCGTAATTTGATCATCCGTTACAAGGGAAACACCGTTTCCATGCCCAACCCATATCTGCCCAGCGTTATCTTTTTCAATGGCGCGCAGCATTGGTGCATTGCTTATACCTTTGATCGGGATTGCGATTTTGCCGGATGTATCTGTGCGCACCAGACCGCCATAACCGGCGATATATACGTTCTGCCCATCCAGAAAAATATCCTGAACCGCAATTTCGGGCGCAATATACACCCAGCCCTTTGGCAGCGCGTATGACTTGGTCACCGGCCACAAAAACCAAACCGCAATCCCGGCCATCAGCAACCAGACTAGGCCAACCAGCAGCGCTGGCCCGCTTGGGCTTGTATTGCTTCTTTCAGACGCTGTCATAGCGACGCCTTTCTATTAGGCACCAATAATGATCAAAGCTACGAGGAAACTAATTACAGCGCTAAACGCCCATCCAATCGAGACAATAGCGCGACTTTTCAGACGAATTGGCAAATCAGTTGCGTGTCTTGGTTTTGACAGGGCAATCTGCGCTGAAATTACAGCAAGGATTGGTGCGGTGACCAGACCGATAAAGATAATTGGATCGTCACTTATACTATAGCTATAAATATTGGTTAAGCAGGCTGGCCCCAACGAAACGGCCCAGCCAACAAGCCAAAGCAGCATAATTTTGATCATGCCCGCCCTTGAGATATTTACGGCTTGCGGGATGGTTTTATTAAGAATTACGCCGGCAAGAAAACCGCCGATTGCCCCGAAAATTGAAAGGACAATCAGTGCTGTCGGGAACGACCTGCTCCAAGACTCGGAAAGGAATTCCAAATCATACATATACCCGTAATAATCCCAAAATCTGACCCAGAATATCCCTATGAGCAAACCAGCCGGCAGCCAGCCTATCAACCAGACAAAGGCCCAACGCAGGCCGGATTTCAAATTGCTCTGGGTTTTTACTGCTGGTTGCACTGTTGTTCCGCGAACCTGCGGCGGTGCATTGGTCTCTGGTTTTATATCTTTAGGCGGTTGCGGCTTTGCGGGTTTGGCAGCGGGGGGATCTGCTGCTTTTTTTTCGGGCGCTGCCTTGTCCTGTTTGGCTACTTCCCGTTTCCAGCCACAGTTGCCACAAAACCGCTCTCCAGCCTTAAAAGCTGTACCGCACTTACCGCAAAACCCGACCAGATGCTCCAAATTGAACCTCCCAGCTTATGTAGTGATCGTTTCATATGCTTCACTCTGGTGCCATGATTTGCATCAAAGCTATGCGAATTTAAGTGTAATAGAGTCTGAAGGTGCTTTCGGGCATTGTTTTGCAGCGTAGATCATTCGCCGTAACCGCCAGAAATGGTGAGGGGAAGGTAATGGCAGGGTATTCAAGGATCATCTGGCAAATCGTATTGCCGAGCGCTTTGGTAATGTGGTCTTTTTTGCTGTCATCCTGCTATAAAGATAATGACGAACTGATTGTCTATACATCCGTAGATCAACATTATTCCGAGCCGCTGTTTAAAGCATTTGAAGCAGCAACCGGCATAAGTATTCGGGCGGTTTATGATATCGAGGCTTCCAAAACCACGGGTATGACCAACCGTTTGATTGCAGAGGCATCCAATCCGCAGGCAGATGTGTTTTGGAGCGGCGAAACCATGCAAATGCACCGGCTGCTGCAAAATGGTGTGCTTGCCCCCTATCGCCCGCCAAACCTGCCCGCAAGCGCCCGCGCCCTTGCGGGGGATAACTGGATCGAGTTCGGGGGGCGAATCCGCGTATTGATCGTCAATACCGAAAAACTCGGCCATGGGGCGGCCCCTGATTCAATTCTTGATCTTGCATCGGACACTTGGCCCGGAAACGAGATTGCTATTGCTTATCCGATGTTTGGGACAACAGCCACCCATGCTGTGGCCCTTGCCCGCATTTGGGGAAATACGCAGACGCTGGACTATTTTTCACGTCTTAAACAACGGGGGGTGCGCTATGTGGCCGGAAATTCGTCTGTCCGTGATTTGGTTGTATCGGGGCAGGCTTTATTTGGGATCACTGACACCGATGATGCCTGTGTTGCTGTGGCACGTGGTCATCCGGTTTCGGTGATTGTTCCGGACCAGCAGCTAAACGGGTTGGGGGCCTTTGTAATACCCAATGGCGTCGCCCTGATTGCGTCCGGTAAAAACCACCGGAACGCCAAAACATTCATTGATTATCTAACCGGACCCGAGGTCATGAGTGTCCTTGCCAAAGCAGGATGGATTTATGTGAACGGGCATACTGTTATTGCCAATTCAACTTGCGGCTTGCCCAAAACGCTTAAGGTTATGCCGCACGATATTCCCGACACGCCCACAACTCTGAAAGAGTTCCAAAGCGACCTGAAGGCGCTGGTTGTCCAATGAGCCATTTGCACCGCCATAATAGCCCCGCTCTGTTAGGCCGTTGGCATTTTCGCTATGCACCGGCTGTGTTGCTCTGGGGGGTGATTGCATTAGGGCCGATTGTTGTGCTGATATTTGATCTTGTGCTTTCATCGTTTAACACCACCGATCTTCAAGTTAGTGTTTTCAGTCTACGATCAACCTTGCTGTTGCTAAAATCGGTTATGATCGCAGGCAGTGTTTCAATCTGTGCGATGGTATTTGCAATTACATTGGTGCGTATTACACAAGAGGCGAATTTTCGGTTTATACGCCGGCTGTTATGGCTTTCATTGGCGCTGTTACTTGTTCCACCTTATATTCACGCTACAGCCTGGATAACTTTTGGTGATAAAATAGTGGCGGGGCTTGGCGGGATTGGCCTGCAAATCCGCGGCCTATCCAATGTTGCAGGGGTTATCTGGATTCAGATAATGGCATTCTTTCCGCTGTCGCTGGCTTTTGCCATTGCTGCCTACCGGATGACAGATCAGCATCAAATTGATGCCGCACGGGTTTTTTCACCGGATTGGGCCGTCTTTCGCAGTATCGAATTGCCTCAGATCCTTCCCGCCGCCAGCATTGGGGCTGCTGTGGTATTTATCATGTCGATTACCGATTTTAGTGTGCCCTCGCTGATGCTGGTCGAGGTTTATGCGCTTGAAGCTTTCGTTGAATATAGCGTGGCCAGCAATAGCCTTTCCTCGTTTATTATTGCCTTGCCATTATTGGTTATCGGTGTGGTGATCATTCTGGTCATGATTGCACCGCTAAAAAAGCTTGGCATCTCAACAATTTTTTCGCAACCGCATCCTGCCCGCCTTCATAGACCCAAGTTATCAACACTATATATACTCGGGATACTGGCCTGTGTGTTTTGCGTTTTGCAGTTCATGGTGCCGATCATCATGCTAACGGTGGATGCTTTTCCAGTTTCCGATTTACTGGTCATTATCGGAAATAATACAGAGGTAATATTCAACAGCGTGGCCAGCGCCGCCATTGCGGCGGCTGTTTCGGTGTTGCTGGCGGCGGGGCTGCTACCAATGCTGAAAACATGGCAAATGTTACCGCTTGTTTTGATCCCGCTTGCCGTGCCCGCATCCCTTATAGGTATTGGACTGATCCGGTTATGGACACTGCCGGGACTTGATCTGTTTTATAATACGGCCGCGATGCCGATACTTGCGCCAACCGCACGGTTTTCACCGGTTGCAATTCTGGCGCTCTATATCCAGTCACGCCGTTATGATCCGATACTGACAGATGTGGCGCTGCAATTTCGCGGAAATGGTCCGGCGGTCTGGTTTCGTGTGTTGTTGCCCCTATGGCTACCAGGATTTGCCATAGGGTTTTTCGCGGTGTTCGGGCTGGCCCTATCAGAGCTAACCGCAAACCTGTTGGTGTCAGCACCCGGACAACAAATGTTAACAGTCAAAATATTTTCATTGCTGCACTATGGCGCTTCGCAACAAGTTGCAATTTTGTGTTTGCTTGTTCTTGCGATGTCGATGATGTCGATGGGGGCTGTATTTATTGCTGCGTTGACAATGAAGAAACTAAGTCGGGGGTAAACTGTGGTGATTGCGCTTGAAAATATCAGCAAAACCTTTGCAGGGCATACGGTATTTACCGACGTGTCGCTTTTGATTGCCCCGGGGAACCCTGTAGTATTGTCAGGACCATCCGGTGCAGGAAAATCCACCCTTCTGCGCATCATTGCCGGACTGGATAATCCAGATAGCGGCCGCATCCAGATTGACGGCATAACCGCAAACTCACCGGACAGTCTGTTGGCACCGCACAAGCGCGGCATTGGTGTTGCGTTTCAAAAAGCTGCGCTTTGGCCGCATATGAATGTGAAACAAAATCTGGCTTTCGTTGTTGGCGGGCTGAATAAACCAGAGCGTCTGGCGCGAATGCAATACACCACGCAGCTTTGTGCGATTGAGCCGCTGCTGCATCGTTTTCCAGATACCCTGTCCGCCGGTCAGGCCCGCCGCGTGGCATTGGCCCGCGTATTGATTTTTCAACCGCGCTATATGTTGCTGGATGAACCGACCAGCAATCTTGACGCAAAAGCCCGCGAAGCCGTAAACGAGGTCATTCTAAGCTATGTCACAGACAAGCAGGCCGGATTGCTCTATATCAGCCACGATGAGGGCGACATAGCGCAAATTGGCGGCAACAGATATGTTCTGGAACAGGGTGAATTAGCGTTGGCTTCGACCGCTCGCTGATTTCATCCCTTACCGGATACACCCCCACCCCGAGATCGTCACAAGGTCCGGCATTACCAAAATATTTTCGCGTTGGTGGCGGCATAGCTGGCCTCCAGCCGTTGACCAAGGGT
>CAYSAZ010000053.1:0-16571 GCA_964429065.1 uncultured Rhodobacterales bacterium | reverse complement strand
GCCTGTTCAGCCCAGTTTTGCAACATACCAGTGCTGCTCAGCCGACAGGTTTTTGTAAAAGCGGCAGAAGTTTTGACATATCCGGCCCGTGCTCCATGCCCGTTAATGCCTTACGCAGTGGCATGAACAGGGTTTTGCCTTTGCGCCCTGTCGCGTCCTTGACGTCCGCTGTCCATTCCTTCCATGTCTGCGCCGTGTAAGGCGTGTCGGGCAACATGGCTATGGCCTTGGCTACGAAATCCGCATCCCCGGCATCAATTACTGGCGTAGCGCCATTTTTGCACAAGGACCATAAACCGGCGATATCCGCGCGGGTGTTGATATTTTCACGGGCCATATCCCAGAAATTTTCTGCCAGATTATCAGGAATATCCAAAGCCTTAATATCGGCTTTTACCCCCCTAAGTTCCATAGCGTGCAACAGTTTTGCCGATAGTGGCCCAAGGTCATCCACATCGAATTTGGTCGGTGCTGCGCCAAAGCTTGATAAATCAAACCCGGCAACCAGCCCCTCCATATCCTGTTGCAATTCCAGCGGTGCCGATGATCCCAGCCGTGCCATATGCGATAGCAAGGCCATCGGCTCAACCCCTTGTTCGTGCAAATCTTTCAACGCCAACGTGCCCAGACGCTTGGACAAGCCCTCGCCTTTTGGCCCTGTTAGCAATGAGTGGTGCGCAAAATTCGGAACCGCCCCGCCAAGCGCGCTAATAATCTGAATTTGCGTCGCAGTGTTGGTCACATGGTCCGAGCCGCGCACCACATGGGTGATTGCATAATCCACATCATCGCAAACAGAGGCCAGCGTGTACAAAAACTGCCCGTCGCCACGAATCAGCACGGGGTCAGAGACGCTGGCGGCATCGATCGAGATATCCCCCAGAATGCCATCATTCCAAGTGATCCGCTGATGATCAAGTTTGAACCGCCAATGGCCGCCACGATCCTGTCGCAACACACTGCGCTCAACCTCGGTAAGTTTCAGTGCTGAACGGTCATACACCGGCGGTTTGCCCATATTTAGCTGCTTTTTACGTTTCAAATCCAGCTCGGTCGGGGTTTCAAAACATTCATAAAGCCGCCCGCTGGCACGCAGCGCATCGGCAGCGGCGTTATACTGTTGAAGCCTTGCGGATTGCGTTTCAATGCGGTCCCAGCTTAGACCCAACCACTCCAGATCACGTTTTATCTGGTCGGCAAATTCGGGCTTGGAACGCGCAGGATCCGTATCATCCAGACGCAGAATAAATGTGCCGCCAGATTTGCGGGCAATCACCCAGTTGAACAGCGCTGTGCGCAAGTTGCCGATGTGCAAATAACCGGTTGGCGAAGGGGCAAAACGGGTGGTGGTCATGAGGGGTCTCTCCAACGGTTGGCAATCGGGTAGCGGCGGTCCAGCCAGAATGCGCGTTTGGTCAGGCGCGGGCCGGGGGCGGATTGAAAGCGTTTGTATTCGCTGATGTTTAACAGATGTTCAACCTTTTTAACGGTTTCATGGGCAAAACCTGCGGCAACACAATCGCCAATTGATGCATCGCCTTCCATCAGCAGGGTTAAAATACCGTCAAGAACATCGTAAGGCGGCAGAGAATCTTCGTCTTTTTGATTTTCGCGCAGCTCGGCCGTCGGGGGTTTGTCGATGATATTAACCGGAATTACCACCCCTTTGGGGCCAAGCATCCAGCCGGCGTGATTTTCATTGCGCCACCGGCATGTCGCAAAAACCCGCGTTTTATAAAGATCTTTGATCGGGTTATAGCCCCCCGCCATGTCGCCGTAAATCGTGGCATAGCCTACTGCAACCTCGGATTTATTGCCCGTTGTCAGCAACATCGATCCCAGCTTGTTTGACATTGCCATCAACAGCAAGCCACGCAGGCGCGACTGGATATTTTCCTCGGTGACATCGGGTTTCATGGCGTCAAATATCGGGGCCAGTGTTTGGGTAATTGCCGCGCGCCCCGTCCCGATTGGCAGCGTATCATAGCGACAACCAAGGGCCGCGATTACATCCGCCGCATCATCCAGTGATTCTTGTGAGGTATATTCAGAAGGCATCATCACACAATGCACGTTTTTGGCCCCAAGCGCATCGGTGGCAATCGTTGCCACAATCGCCGAATCAACCCCGCCCGACAGGCCCAGAATCACCTTTGAAAAGCCGGTTTTGCGCATGTAATCGCGCAAACCCTCAACCATAGCGCGATATTCCTGTTCCTCCAGTGAGGGGTGGTCGGCCAGAGCGCCATCGATAGCCTGCCAACCGCCCGGAGTTTGGTGAAAATCAACCTCCGCATAGGCCTCATCGAACAGCGGCATGCGCAGGGCCATTTTACCGCCCGGGTTCAAAACAAACGAGCCGCCATCAAAAATCTGGTCATCCTGCCCGCCAACCATGTTGAGATATATCAGCGGTAGCCCGGTTTCAATAACGCGGCTAACCATATGGCTCATGCGGCGATCAAACTTACCGCTGTAATAAGGGGAGCCATTGGGAACCACCAACAATTCCGCCCCGCTTTCGGCCATGGTTTCACAAACGTCGTCAAACCAGGCATCCTCGCAAATCGGGGTGCCAATACGTAGTGGGCCAAGGCTGAACGGACCGGAAATCTGCCCGGGTTGAAAAAGGCGGCATTCATCAAAAACCTGGATGTTGGGCAGGTGATGTTTGTGCGCACAGGCATGAACCTTGCCGTTTTTCAGTATGAAATAGGCGTTAAACACTTGATTATCGACCAACACCGGCGCGCCAATCCCCAGCGCCGGCCCCGTGCTGCATGCAACCGCCAAGGTATCAAGATGGCGCGCAACATCCGCCAAAAATGCCCGTTTGGTGACCAGATCCTGCGTTTGATAGCCGGTTAGAAACATCTCGGGCAAGGCAACAAAATCAGCATTTTTGGCGCAACCACGCTGATGAGCGTTCTGTGCCTTGGTCATATTGCCCGCCAGATCGCCCACGGTTGGGTTCAACTGGCAAAGCGTGATGCGAAAATCTGCGGGCATGCAAGCCTCCATCATATCCTGCCTTAGGAAATACCCTTTAAAAAGGGGTAAATACAAGCCATTTAGGCAGGTGTTTTATAGCTGTCTGGCACATCCGATAAAAAGACGTTGTCACAAGGCTCTATTCCCCATACACTTCGTCTCTAATTGTGGGTAGATAGCATCTATCGTGTATCGAAACGAAGGAGACCGGAAAGAAAACCTTTTCGGGAGAATGATTTGAAAAAAATAATCTGTTTTGGAACTGCTCTGGGAATTTTGGCCGCAACACCTGTTGTTTCACAAGATGGTGTTCAAACCAAACAATACGATACAGGTGGAATTTACGAAGGCGAATTCCTTGATGGAAAACAACACGGGCAAGGCTCCTATCGCCTGCCTAACGGTTATGAATACAGCGGTTCTTGGGTCGAGGGGCGCATCGAAGGTAGCGGTAAAGCAACCTATCCTGACGGTTCTGTCTATGAGGGCGCGTTTATAAACGGGCGCCCCGAAGGGCAAGGCAAGATCACTTTTGCAGATGGCGGCACATATGTTGGCAACTGGGCCGATGGCAAAATTGCCGGAGACGGTGTCGCGCAATACGCCAATGGTGTGCGCTATGAAGGCCAGTTTCAAAACGCGGTGCATCACGGCAAAGGTATTATGACCAGTGAAAACGGCTACCGCTATGAGGGTGATTGGGTTAACGGCACCAAAGACGGGATCGGCAAAATCACCTATTCTGACGGGGCCGTATATGAGGGTGCAATTGTCCAGGGCGTTCGTCAGGGGCAAGGCGCGCTGACGTTGCCTGACGGTTTAGTCTATAACGGCAGTTGGGAAAATGGCCAGATCAATGGCGCGGGTGTCCTGACACAGGCCAATGGTGACCGCTATGAAGGCGACATGGTTAATGGTCAGCGTCAGGGACAAGGCGTTGCCACCTATGCATCCGGCGACCGCTATGAGGGTGCCTTCGTTGGCGATTTACGCCACGGGCAAGGCATATTTAACGGCGCTGACGGCTATATTTATAACGGTGGCTGGGTTGAAGGGCGCATTGAAGGCGCGGGCGAAGTAACCTACCCTGACGGCTCAATCTATGTTGGGGCCTTCACCAATGACGTGGCACACGGGCAGGGTAAAATCACCTATCCAGATGGCAGCTCATACGATGGAACCTGGGTTGACGGTGTGATTGACGGCGCGGGTATTGCAAAATACGGCAATGGTCTGGTTTATGACGGCGAGTTCAAAAACGCCAAAAACCACGGTAAAGGCACGATGATTTATCAGGACGGGTATCAATATGCCGGTGACTGGGAAAACGGCCTGCGCCATGGTGATGGTGTTGCCACCTATGCAGACGGCACGATCTATAAGGGTGCGTTTCAAGCCGGCCAACGTGAGGGCACGGGCACGATCACCATGTCTGACGGCTTTGAATACATCGGCGGTTGGACCGGTGGCGAGATTGACGGCAATGGCACCGCCAAATACCCCAACGGTGACGTTTATGAGGGCTTTTTCCGCAAAGGCCAACGTCAAGGTCGCGGCGTAATGCGCTATGCCAGTGGCGAGGAATACGATGGTTTCTGGGCCAACGGCCAACGGGCAAGCGAAGAAGAAGCCGCCGCAGCTGAGGCCGCCGCAAACGACTGATCTGATTATCACAGTATAAAAGCGGCGCTTAATGTAGTGCCGTTTTTGGCTTGCCATATCCCATAATTATTACTTAACACACTGTTATCACACAGTGATTTTAAGTTTTTGGATGTGTCGAATGTTAAATTTTAACGCCTGCATATCTTCAGGCAGGGTAAGTATATTACAATACCGTTCAGCCAGATTGATGGATTTGTATCTGATGGTAATCGCGATGCCAGCTGACAAATCCTACAACACCCTCGCGCGTATCCGGCGCAACCAGGGATAAGGGCTTTACGTATCGGGGATTTTTCCTTTACCAATACCTGTTAACACCAAACCCGCGGCAAGAACTTCGTCTTCGGGGTAAATATTGCGCAAATCTACGAAAATGGGCGCAGATAAAAGGCTGGAAATACGGGCGAGATCAAGACCGCGAAAAGCGTTCCATTCAGTGATAATCACTAAGGCATCCGCACCATTTGCCGCACCATAAGCATCATCAACCCAGTCAACACGCGGCAACAAGCGCACAGCTTCGTCACCACCTTCGGGATCACACGCCGTGATACTGGCCCCTGCTGCCATGAGTTCAGGGATGATAACAAGGCTGGGTGCGTCACGCATATCATCGGTGTTAGGTTTGAAAGTCACACCCAATACAGCGATGCGCTTGCCTTTGACACTGCCCCCGCAGGCGGTAATGATTTTTTGTGCCATTTCCGATTTTCGCGCCTCATTCACCGCAATTACGGTTTCAACAATACGTTGCGGCGCGCCGTACTGGTTGCCGCTTTGCACCAGCGCCAGCGTGTCTTTGGGAAAACAACTGCCACCATACCCCGGGCCTGCATGCAGAAATTTGCCACCAATCCGGCTGTCCATGCCGATGCCTTTGGCGACCTGCTGCACATCGGCTCCGGTCTTTTCGCACAAGTTGGCAATCTCGTTCATAAAGGTGATTTTGGTCGCCAGAAAGGCATTTGCCGCATATTTTATGGTCTCGGCGGTTTCCAGATCGGTAATCAAAAGCGGCGTATCACGCAGGCTGAGTGGGCGGTATATATTGCGTAAAACCGTCTCGGCGGCAGCATTTTCCACCCCGACAACAACACGGTTAGGCCGCATGAAATCTTCAATTGCGGACCCTTCGCGCAGAAATTCCGGGTTCGAGACCACGTCAAACGCCGCCTTTGGCTGACAGGCCGAAATAATACGATGAATTTCGCGATTCGTGCCTACAGGTACCGTGGATTTGGTAATAATGACCGTGTCAGTGCTGATCTTGTTGCCGATTTCGCGAGCAGTATCATAGACATACGTCAGATCGGCAAACCCATCACCGCGCCGGGACGGTGTGCCAACGGCGATGAAAACGGCGTCAGCATCCTTGATTGCAGTCGCTAGATCATCGGAAAACCGCAAGCGCCCTTCGGCAATATTCTTGGCCATCAGGGCGCTCAGCCCCGGTTCAAAAATCGGGACACCACCCTTGTTCAAAGTCGCAAGTTTCCCCTGATCTTTCTCGACACAGATAACATCATGTCCAAAATCGGAAAAACACACCCCTGAAACAAGGCCCACATAGCCCGCGCCGACCATCACAATTTTCACGTAGTATACTCCTGCAAAATTCGGTTTCGCGTTTCTATCGCATAAAATGGCAGAATGGTTAATAGATTATGACGATATTGTCATTCCTTGCATAACCCAGTCAAATTGTGCGTCCGTTTCCACCGCTCCGGGGCGTTGGGCACGCAGCCGTGCCAAAGCTGTATCGGGGTTTTCGCCGCGCTCCACTAACAGCCGTGTGATCACCATGCCCGACCGCCCTTGCCCGCCAAGACAATGGGCCAAAACCTTGCCGCCTTTATCCAGAATTGCCCGCGCCTGCATGGATATCGCAGGCCATTGCGTCGCAAAATCCGCCGATGGAACACTAAAATCCCGAATTGGCAGGCCGTGGGCAGGAATACCCGCACGCTTTAGCTCAGCTATCAGATCTGTGGCGGCACCCATCTCTTGCGGCTCGGTTAAGGACAGGATCAGATCAGGCTGCCACGCCAAAATCCGCGCCAGATCCTGCACATAGACACCATCACGCCCGGGCAGGGCACAAATCGCCACCACCCCGGTTTTCCCTGCGGGTATTTCGTAAATTTCAAAAGGCATACACGGCTCCATACCTCGGTGCTTGTGGCGATTGGCGCTGCGCATTAGAATACCCAAAACGATTCCGAAATGCGAGCGACAATGACCACATCAGCCTATCAAGTTCTGGCCCGTAAGTACCGCCCCGAAACGTTCAAGGATCTTTACGGTCAGGACGCGATGGAGCGCACGTTGCGCAATGCGTTTGAAGCGGGCCGGATTGCGCATGCCTTCATCATGACCGGCATTCGCGGCACCGGAAAAACCACAACCGCGCGCATTATTGCCAAGGGGCTGAACTGTATCGGCAAGGACGGCAAAGGTGGCCCGACGATTGAGCCTTGCGGGGTCTGTGACGCTTGCGTGTCGATCACCGAGGGGCGCCATGTTGATGTGATGGAAATGGATGCGGCCTCCCGTACCGGGGTTGGTGATATCCGCGAGATTATCGAAAGTGTGCACTACCGTGCCGCATCTGCACGCTTTAAGGTCTATATCATCGACGAGGTACACATGCTGTCAACCTCCGCGTTCAATGCGCTGCTAAAGACGCTTGAAGAGCCACCCGAACACGTCAAATTTATCTTTGCCACCACCGAGATTCGCAAGGTTCCGGTGACGGTTCTGTCCCGCTGCCAACGTTTTGATTTGCGCCGTCTTGAACCCGAGGTGATGATTGATTTCCTGAAAGACATCATCAAAAGCGAAGGCGCAATGGTTAGTGATGATGCTTTGGCGCTGATCACGCGCGCCTCGGAAGGCTCGGCGCGCGACGCTTTGTCGCTGCTGGATCAGGCGATCGCACACGGGGCCGGGGAAACCAGCGCCGATCAGGTGCGCGCAATGCTGGGGCTGGCAGACCGTGGGCGGGTGCTCGATCTGTTTGATCTGATCATGCAAGGCAATACCGCCGGCGCATTGAATGAACTGTCGGGGCAATATGCAGATGGCGCGGACCCGATGGCGGTGCTGCGCGATCTGGCCGAGGTAACCCATTGGATCAGCGTCGTAAAAATTGCGCCCGAAGCCGCCCAAGACCCTACCGTTAACCCCGATGAACGCAGCCGTGGTCTAACTATGGCCGAAGCTTTGCCAATGCGCACGCTCACGCGTATGTGGCAGATGCTGCTGAAAACCCTGGAGGAAATCGCCATTGCCCCCAACGCGATGATGGCCGCCGAGATGGCAATCATTCGCCTGACCTATGTGACGGATCTACCAGCCCCCGAGGATCTTGTGCGCAAGCTGCAAAACACCCCCGTTCCCCCCGGTGGCAGTGCAAAGGATAAAAATTCTGGCGGGGGTGGCGGGGCCTCGGCTATTTCCAACACCATAACGCATGCCGGTTCCAGCGGTGGTGCTCCCAGTGCCATGCTGGCCACAGCCCCGGCCGCTGATGCACTGGCGCTCTATGCCACGTTTGAGGATGTTGTGCACCTTATCCGCACCCGACGTGATATGAAGCTACTGGTTGAGGTTGAGAGCTATCTGCGGTTGGTTAAATACGCCCCCGGGCGCATTGAATTTGAGCCAACCGAGCAAGCCCCGACAAACCTTGTGACCCGCCTGTCTTCACGGTTGCAAAACTGGACCGGCGTGCGCTGGGCGATTTCGGTTGTTAGTACGGGTGGCGGTAGAACAATTGCAGAAATAAAAGACGCCGCACGCGACGATATGCATGCTCAGGTTCTGGCTCACCCCTTGGTGCAATCCGTGCTTGAGGCCTTTCCAAAATCGGAAATAAAAGACGTGCGTACCACCGCATTTGAGCATAACACCAATGAGGATATAGTCCCGATTGACCCGGACGATTCAGACGATGACTGGACCCCGCTTGATCCTTTCAGTGATTAGATTCATGGCATTATTTAAGAATTGAAAACTTTACTTTAATGCACGTTTATATTAGCAGATATGTTCCCGAATGTTTTTAGTTAAAGAGGATTATTATGTATTTTTCGAACCTGCCGCGCATTAGCGCCATACTTGGAATTGCCTCAATAGGCCTTATTTCCCCCACGTTACCGGCTTTTGCACAAGATGAAACCCATAAAGAAACGGCTGAAGAGGCAAAACTTCGGGTTAATCTGGCTGGCCGTCAGCGCATGCTCACACAGCGGATGACCAGTGCTGCATGCTTTATTGAACTGGGTATTGATGTGCATATGCATCACGATATGCTGGCAGAAGCCCATGATTTGTTCGTTGAAACCAACTATGCGCTTTCTCATGGTGATGAGGAGCTTGGGCTATTCGTTGAGCGGGATCCTTCTGTGGTGGTTGGACTGGCGCGGATTGATCGCGATTGGGTGCAATTCGCGCCTCTGGTAGAGGAAATTCTTGCGAAAGACGAAGGCGATACGGCTGGCCTTGAACATATCAATGAGATTGGTCTGTTAATGCTGCGCCATGCAGATACCGTCGTACACTTGATTGAAGACGCCCACCAAAGAAACCTGCCGCATCTGTCTGATGTATTGGCCCGCACCATTAATCTGGCAGGGCGCCAACGTATGTTTACACAAAGAATTGCCAAGGATTTCTGCTTGATTGATTCAGGCTTTAATGTCGAAGCCAATATGGAGCACCTAGCCGATCACCAACAGTATTTCAACGCTACCCTCACGGCCCTGCATGACGGGTTCTCTGGCGTGCTCCTACCTGCACCGACGGATGAAATTCGTATAAAACTGGAAGAGGTAGCCGAGGTATGGCAAGCGCCAAATGCGGTGATAACTGCCGTTATCGGGGGTGCCGAGATTTCAGATCAAGACCGGCACGTCATCGCACTTGAGATGGAACACGTCCTGGTCACAATGGATGAGGCCGTAAAGCTCTATCAAGAGTTCAATCACGACTAAACGTCGCATTGCCATTTCGCAACCATCACCCTATTCTTGATGTGGAATATCAGAAATAGGGTGATGCCTTTCGTATGAAAGAGGTTTATTATGTATTTTTCGTATCTGCTGCGTATTGGAACAGCGATAAGCATTTTCGCAAGCAGCCTTGTGTTTCTTGTGACACCTGCGCACGCGCAAACCCCCGAATCAAATATTGCTAAACTGCACATAGATACCGCCAGCCGACAGCGCATGCTTTCGCAACGTATGGTCAAGGCTGTTTGCTTTATTTCTACAGGCATTGAGGTGGCTAAACACCAGAAAATGTTGGCTGATGCGCATGATTTATTTTTTAATTCTAACGCCGCTCTTTTAACTGGTAGCGAAGAACTTGGCTTTGAACCCGAAAAAGATCCTGCGGTCTTTGCCAAGCTTTTACGCATTGATAGTTTGTGGGAAAAATTCTCGCCATTGTTACAGGATTCCATGGCCGGAAACCCGGTAAATGCAGAAAAACTGGCCGAGATAAACAAGCTTAGCCTGAAAATTCTGCGGGTGCAAAATGACGCAGTGCAGCTTATTCAGGAAGAATACAGCAAAGCACTGGATGAACTGCCCGAAACCTTGGCTCGCACTATTGGTTTGGCCGGGCGTCAGCGGATGTTCACCCAGGAAATTTCCAAAGATTTTTGTCTTATTGATGCAGGTGTTGGCGTTGAAGAGGATATCGCTGAATTGGCCAAAGCCGAAGCCTATTTCAGTTCCACGATGGATGCATTGCTAAACGGGTTCTCTGGCGTTGTTCTTCCTGCCCCGACAGAAGAAATCCGGGCAAAACTGGAAGAAGTTCAAAAATTATGGGATGGTCCAAAAAAGGTATTTTTGGCCGTAGCGGCAGGCGCCGAAATATCTGACGCGGATCGTGCTACCATCGCAAACGACATCGAAATCGTTCTTACCACGATGAACGAAGCCGTTCAGATGTATGATCACGTAAACGACTAGAAAAAACATTCTGCGCTGCATTGCTATTACACAGTGAAAACCCTATTTCTGGTATGCAGAAATAGGAGGGGTTTTGATGTTCAAAGGTCTCGGCGATCTGGGCGATATGGCCAAGATCATGAAGCAAGTGCAAGAAATGCAAGGCAAGGTTCAAGCCGCGCAAGAAAAATTGACGCAAGTTATGGTAACCGGTGAATCCGGTGCTGGCATGGTGCGCTGCACGGCCAACGCCAAAGGTGCATTGAAAAGCCTGCATATCGACCCCGCATTATTCAACGCAGACGATAAAGAAGTGGTCGAGGATTTGATCCTCGCTGCCATCAAAGAAGCCCAGCTTAAGGCCAGCGCCGCCGCACAAGCTGAGATGGCCAAAGCGACCGAGGGTATGCCGTTGCCAGATGGCATGAAATTTCCGGGCATGTGATGTCGAATAATGGTGGCAAAGAGATTGATCAACTAATCAGTCTGATGGCCAAATTACCCGGGCTTGGGCCACGCTCGGCCCGGCGCGCAGTGCTGCAACTGGTTAAAAAACGCGACCTGTTGCTGGAACCTTTGGCGCGCGCCTTGCAAGACGTTGCCAGCACTGTACGCATCTGTGGAACCTGCGGAAATATTGGTACTTCGGATCGGTGTAACATCTGCACCAACCCCAAACGCGATGATACGATGATTTGTGTGGTCGGTGATGTCGCAGACCTCTGGGCGATGGAGCGCGCGGCGGTCTTTAAAGGGCAGTATCATGTGTTGGGCGGGGTTTTATCAGCCCTTGATAGCACTGGCCCCGAGGATCTGCAAATTCCACGTCTGGTAGAGCGTGTAAAGGGCGGTGTAACCGAGGTTATCCTTGCCCTCAGCGCCACAATCGACGGGCAAACCACGGCACATTACATCGCGGATCAGTTGGAAAATACTGGCGCTAAGATTACCTCGCTGGCGCAAGGCGTGCCAATTGGCGGAGAGCTGGATTATCTGGATGATGGCACGATTACGGCGGCCATGAAAGCGCGCAAGAATTTCTGAAAATACGGGCGATTACAGCTCAAATATGAAATCATCCGTAAGGTTGATCCTACCGCTACCTTGCACATGAATATGCACCGTATGATTGCCGATTGTCAGGTCATAATCCCCGCCCGCGGCTCCGATATCCACCAGAATTACGTCACTTGCCGACAAGCCTTTAAGCTTGATTTTGTCAACACCGTCTTCAAAATCGGTGATGTAATCTTCACTGCTGCTTGTGCTGAAATCCCGGTCATTGCGAAAAATAAACATATCCGCACCAGAGCCACCGGTAATCGTGTCCGTGCCAAGCCCGGCGCGCAGAATATCATTACCGGCCCCACCATTAAGCGTGTCATCGCCCTTGTCACCACGCAGCAAATCATTGCCGCTTCCACCATAAAGCGTGTCGTTCCCCTTGGCCCCGACCAAAACATCATGACCACTATTGCCCCAAAGCACATTATTCGCCGAATTCCCGCGGATAACATCATTACCACTGCCACCCTTGGCATTTTCAATCACAGTACCTTTGGCAATCATTAGGTTGCCGCCATTTCCGAATACATCCGAAATCGTCGCCGATTGCATGTTCAGTTTTTGATTGGCGTTGGAGCCAGACAGATCAATCGTATCGATGCCGCCAGAATCAAAAATTGTGAATGTCACAGGGTTCGAAAACCCTGCGATATCATCCCAAACACCCCCAGCGTTGGAATTATAGCCATAGGTCGTGTTGCCCGTGCGAATATTACCAGGTGTGCCATAAAGCTCCTGAATAGCAATAATATCGGCAATTTGTGGGGTCATAACATAAGCATACCCTGCATCGGCCGGCGTACCGTTGCCATGCATCCCGGTTTTTGAACCGGCCATGCTGTTAAAACCCTTAACAAGATTATTCGTACCTTGCGAAAAGTACGACATAACCGTTGCTTGCCAAGAATCATTATTATAGTGATTATCTACACCGAACGTAGCGCCGCCATTATAGTTTCCGGCGTGCCCCAAACCCAATGCATGACCAATTTCATGGATGTAGGTTTGCATAGTATAGGAATCGATGTTGGTACTACCCCAATTTGATGAGATGCTAACCGTTGCTGAAATTGTTGTGTCAGATCCATTCCAAGATATGTTTGTAACAGCCCCGTTACCGTTGTGGTTAAATCTGATCTCTCCGCCTATCCCAACAGATTGAAAGGCAATGCCGGTAACATCGGTCCACGCCTGAAGGGCCGCCAAAGCAACTGTTTTTGCCGCGGCATTAAGCGCCGTTAAGTTAACCGTGATGGCACCATCCGCGCCAACATTGAATTTATGCGGCGCAGAACCGGTCGCATTCCAGTACCCATCGGTTAAATAGTCGGAAATTTGTTCATAAGAAAAATTGGCCACGACAATCCCCTAGCAGCAAAATATTAAACAGGTCGTTATCTTACCTATTTATGATACAAAATCATACCCCAATTGTATATCAGGGTGCATGACAACTTTTTCATTAGGTTAATCAAATATTACCGCCGCATTTACCGATAAAATATCCCGGGTTAATTGCTCTGCCATTGATCCCGCAAGCGTGCCGTCCATGACCTGCATGGTCATCTCATCGCTTGTGCGCGCCGTGCCTTTGGCCCATTGATCCACAGCGCCCCAACGCAAGGTTGAAACCGTGGCGGCGTTTGATTGAATCTCAGTAGATAACTCGATCACGGTTCCTTTGGCATCCAGCGTGTCATCTGCCAGTGCCACAACCGTTTTTTCCGGCCATTTCAGGCTAACGGCTTGCATGAATGCCGGGCAAATGGCGGCGGCAAATTTTGCCGCCTCGGTAATTGCGCCTTCAATCTTGCAGCTTACCAATATTGTTTGATTATCAGGTGTGGTCCCCATGGCAATGGCCTCCGAAAATGGAATTACGTATAGAAAAATGCTTAGAATACCGGCCCTTAGGGATGTTATTGATCGCATGTTCTCCTCCTGTCGGGTTAACCTCGTGATTGTTTCTCAACGATGCCCGAAATGCCTTCACGACGTTCCAGCTCAGATAACACATCCTCCCATTTTACGCCACGTGATGAGAGCATGACAAGCAGGTGAAACAAAACATCCGCGGCTTCTTCGGTCAGGTTTTTGGGGTCATCCTTGGCCGCGGCAATAATCGCCTCCACGGCCTCTTCGCCGAATTTTTCGGCACATTTATATGGCCCACGCGCAAATAATTTTGCCGCGTATGATTTTTTTTCATCCCCGCCTTTGCGGTTCTCGATCTTGCGTGCCAGACGCGTTAAGACATTCGCCATTTATACCCTTACCGGCACCCCGGCCTCCTGCATATAGTGTTTTGCTTGCGCGATAGTGTAATCGCCAAAATGAAAAATGGAAGCCGCAAGTACCGCCGAGGCGTGGCCCTTTGTCACCCCATCCACTAAATGTTGCAAATTTCCCACTCCACCCGAGGCAATAACCGGCACCTGCACAGCATCGGCAACCGCCCGGGTCAGCGGCAGATTAAACCCGGCGCGGGTGCCATCGCGATCCATCGAGGTTAACAGAATTTCGCCAGCGCCCTTGCTAACCATCGAGCGGGCAAATTCCACGGCATCAATGCCGGTAGGACGTTGCCCACCATGGGTGAAAATCTGCCATTTGCCTGGCGACACGGTTTTGGCATCGATCGCAACGACAATACACTGGTTGCCGAATTTATTCGCGCTTTGGGCGATCACATCGGGATCCGCGACAGCCGCCGAATTAAAGGATACCTTGTCTGCCCCGGCCAGCAGCAATTTTCGTACATCATCAGGCACACGTACCCCGCCCCCGATCGTGAGGGGCATGAAACATTGCGCGGCCGTGCGCGACACCAGATCATACATCGTACCGCGATTTTCCAGCGTCGCGGCAATATCGAGGAAACACAGTTCATCCGCACCAGCCGCATCATAGGCCTTAGCCGATTCCACAGGGTCGCCGGCATCGATCAGGTCAACAAAGTTCACGCCTTTGACAACGCGCCCGTCCTTGACGTCCAAACAGGGGATTATGCGGGTTTTGAGCATGGTATTTCCGTGTAATGACTGCCCAATTATCGCGCGCTGCGACAGCAATTGCAATCCTTACACGCACATAATTCCAGCTTTCAGGCCGCAATTAGCTCAGCATTGATGACCTCACGCAGACGGCGCGCAAAACCTAGGCGAAAATCCGCGTCATCCTGCGAGGTTATCACCTCAGCCGAGGTGATATTGAGGCTCCAGCCATCGCAATCGGTCAGGTAAACATCCTGCCCGTCCTTGATTGCTTGTGCGCGGATACGTTGGGGGGTGAATATTGTGGTCATGGGCATATCCTCATAAAATATTAGATTTCCGGCTTACGTATTATGGAATATTATTCTAATATAACGCTAGATACCGTGACATATAAGGACTATATCCCAATTTTCATCGGAATTTATGGACGTAATCCTAAACCTCTAAGGAAAACAGCATGCTTGTTCCAATTGATGATCTGGATCGGAAGATCCTTAATCTGCTGCAAGCTGATGCGGGCATGCCTCTGGAGGAGATTGCTCGCAAAACCGGCTCTTCCAAGACGCCGGTCTGGAACCGGATTCGCAAGATGCGCAGGGCTGGTGTGATTGAAAAGCAGACGATTATTGTTAATGCACAGGCCGTCGGGCTTAGCGCATGTTTCTTTGTACTGGTGCGTACCAGTGAACATGATGCCGCCTGGCAAGCACAGTTTTTGAATGCCCTAAAGGCCCGCACTGAAGTGCAAGAAGCCCATCGATTGGCGGGCGAGATCGATTATATCCTGAAAGTGCGTGTAGCCGATGCTGTTGCTTACGATGTATTTTATCAAAGCCTGATCGCCGAGGTAAAAATTTTCAACGTGACCGCATTACTGTCGATGGAAGAGATAAAATCCACCACCACACTGGCCTTATGATTTGAGCATCAAGGCAGGTTTTTGGTAAATTGCCGCATCACATCGGGCCGTCCCTGCCATTCAAAATCACGCAGTGCCGCAGGATTTTCAACAAACCCACAACGCTGAAGAACTGCAGACGAGGCCGGATTGCTTTCAAGGCAACTTGCGCGCAATTGTTCAAGCCCATAGGCCGTATAGGCCATGTTTTCAATGATCCAGATTGCCTGCGTGGCAACACCTTGTCCAGCCATATCCCGGGCAATACGATACCCAAGTTCGCCGCTGGGCATAGCTTTGCGCTGAATATCGGTCAAATTAATACGCCCGATCAGCCGCGCATTAACATCAAAAATAAGATGCATATAGGCTGTATCGCCCAAAGCTTCGCGCACCAGATCCGCATTGATTTTTTGCAAGCTCTCAAACGTAAAATAGCCCTTGGCACGCGCTGGAACCCATTGTTCAAACCATTCACGATTATCCCGCTCAAACCCCAGAATCGCATCGGTATCGCCAAAGGTTAACAGGCGTATATGGATGGGAAAACCTCGCAATGCCAATTCTCCTGTAACAAAGGAAAGGCGCTTACACTAAAGAGCACCTTAAAAGACCGTCTAACACCCAAATGCGGATCAGGCTACACGGTGCAGAAATCCGGTTAGGCCCGCCCTCAAATCGTATTTTTTGCGACGTGCTACACTGAAATAAAGCGTTTTTCGATTTGGTGCTCCGTTCCGCTCATTACCAATACTTGAATTGATAGATGAAGTTCAAACTTGGCCATAAGCGCCGAATTGCATTCTTATGGCCGACAATTCATGTGAAATGTCATGAGATCTTTCCTCTGAATTTGGCTAAGTATTTGTTTTTATTATGCAGTCATTCTGGGTTGCGACAACAGGTTTTCCTTTCACGATACAAATTTTTTCCTTTCCGAATACAAAAAAAGGCCAGCCCATCGGACCGGCCCAAATTCACCATTACATTTTTTGC
>CAYSAZ010000052.1:0-17088 GCA_964429065.1 uncultured Rhodobacterales bacterium | reverse complement strand
GGCCAGCGGCACAAAAGCGTCGATGACGATTGCGTTGCCGCGTGTGTCTTGGCCCTGAACCATACCGCGACGTGAGGTCAGATCGCCGATGATGCCGCCCGTATATTCATCCGGAGTCAACACTTCGACTTTCATGATTGGCTCCAGCAGTTTAGCGCCGGCATTTTTCATACCTACGCGCATCCCGGCCCGCGCCGCGATTTCAAAGGCGAGAACGGAGGAGTCAACATCGTGAAACGCCCCGTCAATCAAGACAACCTTGAAATCGATAACGGGGAAACCCGCCAGAGGGCCGCTGTCCATCACCGAAAGGATACCTTTTTCCACGCCGGGAATGTATTCCTTTGGAATAGAACCGCCAACGATTTTGGATTCAAACGAATACCCTTCGCCAGGCTCGGTCGGCATCAGGATCATTTTGAGGCGCGCAAATTGGCCGGACCCACCAGATTGTTTCTTATGGGTATAATCGACTTCGGCTTCATGGCTGATGGTTTCGCGGTATGCCACTTGCGGCGCACCGATGTTGGCCTCAACCTTGAATTCACGTTTCAAACGATCAACGAGGATGTCGAGGTGCAACTCGCCCATGCCCTTCATGATTGTTTGCCCGGACTCAAAGTCGGTTTCAACGCGGAAACTTGGATCCTCGGCGGCCAAACGGGCCAGACCGGCGGACATTTTTTCCTGATCAGCTTTTGTTTTAGGCTCAACGGCGATTTCGATAACCGGATCCGGGAAGGTCATTGTTTCCAGAACCACCGGATCATTAACCGAACACAGCGTATCACCGGTTGTTGTATCTTTCAAACCTGCCAGCGCAATAATGTCGCCTGCGAAAGCTTCCGTGATTTCCTCACGGTCATTCGAGTGCATCATCATCATACGGCCAACACGCTCTTTTTTCTCCTTGGTGGAGTTATAGATACCGTCGCCCTTATTAAGGGTGCCGGAATAAATACGTGTAAAGGTTAACGTGCCGACAAACGGGTCATTCATGATTTTAAACGCAAGACCAGAGAACGGCATATCATCATCCGCACGGCGCACAATGTCGCGTGTTTCAGTTTCATCGCCGGGTTTGAAGCCCATGTAATCCACCACATCCAGCGGTGTTGGCAGAAAATCGATCACCGCGTTCAACAATGGCTGCACGCCTTTGTTTTTGAACGCCGAACCACAAAGGATAGGCACGAATGCCATTTCAATAGTGCCCTTGCGGATCAGGCGACGTAGCGTATCAATGTCAGGCTCGTTACCGTCAAGATATGCCTCCATCACGTCGTCGTCCATTTCGACCGCTTTTTCGATCATCTCGGCACGCATTTCGTCAGCTTTGTCTTTCAGGCTGTCGCGAATGTCGCGCAATTCCCAAGATGCGCCCAGATCCTCGCCTTCCCAAACCCATTCCTGCATGGTGATCAGATCAACCAGGCCTTCAAGTTCGGTTTCAGCGCCAATTGGCAGTTGGATCGGCAGTGGATTGCCACCAACACGGGTTTCGATCATTTCAACGCAGTTAAAGAAATCCGCGCCGATTTTATCCATTTTATTAACGAAAACAATGCGCGGAACCTTATAGCGATCAGCCTGACGCCAAACGGTTTCGGTTTGCGGCTCAACACCGGCGTTTGCATCCAGCAGCGCGATCGCGCCATCGAGAACCGCCAAAGAACGTTCAACCTCGATTGTGAAATCAACGTGGCCCGGGGTGTCGATGATATTCATACGGTGCTTGTTGGATTGATCAACTACACCATCTTCGGTGCGCGCCCAGAAGGTTGTTGTCGCCGCCGATGTAATGGTTATCCCGCGCTCTTGCTCTTGCTCCATCCAGTCCATGGTAGCGGCACCGTCATGCACCTCACCGATGTTATGTTCTTTACCGGTATAATAGAGAATGCGTTCCGTACAGGTAGTTTTACCCGCATCGATATGCGCCATAATACCAAAATTGCGGTATTCGTTAAGGGGATATTCGCGCGCCATTGTTTTGTATCCTATTTACCAGCGATAATGACTGAATGCTTTATTCGCATCGGCCATTTTATGAGTGTCTTCACGTTTTTTCACAGCAGAACCGCGCGAGCTGGAAGCATCTAGCAATTCAGCAGCTAGACGTTCCTCCATGGTGTTTTCGTTGCGGTTGCGCGAGGCGGTGATCAACCAACGAATGGCCAATGCTTCGCGGCGCTCGGGGCGTACCTCTACGGGGATCTGGTAGGTTGCACCACCCACACGACGCGAGCGAACCTCAAGCGACGGCTTGATGTTTTCCAGCGCCTCATGGAACACCTCAACAGGTGCGCGCTTTAGCTTATCTTCAACGCGATCAAGGGCGCCGTAAACGATGCGCTCTGCTACGGATTTTTTACCATCCAGCATCAGGTTATTCATAAATTTCGTCAAAATGCGGTCACCATATTTGGCATCCGGCAAAACTTGACGTTTCTCGGCGGCATGACGTCGGGACATACTGCTCTCTCCTTATTTAGGACGCTTGGCGCCGTATTTCGAACGACGTTGACGACGATCTTTAACACCTTGGGTATCCAGCACACCGCGCAACACGTGGTAGCGAACACCGGGCAAATCTTTCACACGGCCGCCACGGATCAGAACCACAGAGTGCTCCTGAAGATTGTGCTTTTCGCCGGGAATATAGGAAATAACCTCGAAACCGTTGGTCAGGCGCACTTTGGCAACCTTACGCATAGCCGAGTTCGGCTTTTTCGGTGTCGTTGTATATACACGTGTGCACACGCCGCGTTTCTGCGGGCAAGCCTGCAGGTGGTGTGACTTTTGTCGCTTCACGCGCGCTTGGCGCGGCTTGCGGATCAGCTGTTGTATCGTTGGCATTCGGCATAGACCCCGTTCAACCAGTTTCAACTCGCGCCAGGCACCGAATGTGCAAAACGCCAAATGCCGCAACGAACCCAAACGGGGCGCTACGACGAAATTCCAGAGGATCGAGGCATAGGCCTGGATCGTGACCGCCAGATTGTGGCTTGTATCGGGATTTGGCACATGCCTTACCCGAGCGACGGATACATAGAAGGGTTATGAAGCGAAGTCAACAGGTGTAACCCCACAATTCAGCAATGGCGTAACAAATTTTTAACCCATGTATTATTGGGCCTTTCGCCCGGCCCGCGCGCGGGGTTTCAAGGTTTTCAGGAATGCCCGTATTTCGCCGGGAATCGCACCTTGTTCAAACGCCTCCAAGGCCGGTAAATCCCATGTTGGCGGGTGCAGAGCCGCGCATAGATCTTGGCGGCGAGACGTCTCCAAATCCGACAGTGGTAATTTTCGGGCAGATTGTAACAATTGGTCGAGTTCTTGGATCTGGCGCATGATACGAAACGCCGTAAGCATATGCGGCAAGAGTGCGGTGTCTTTTTGCCAGGATTGCCCGTGAAAAATCTCCTGCGTAACCCGCTGCCCGGCGCCCAGACAATCATAGCGCACACAGCCTGAAAAACCCTTGTCGAAAAGGTGCTCATGGATGCGACATTGCCCGTTGCCCGCTAAATTAGGGCAGCCCTGCCCCGCAGCTTTATCAATGGCAAACATATCAGAGCGATCAAACGCCAAGGCCACACAACAAAGGGCGGCGCATTGCGTGCAATCTGCCTGAAATATCGGCTCCGGTATCGCATCAATGCGCAAAATGGTTTCCAATTTGTTTATTGCGGTGTGTAGTATAAAGGTGTGTAACCATACGGTTAATACATGCCCCACTCTTAGCTTGCAGCCCTGCATTCGACAACATCCGGAGCCATCTTTGTTGAAAAAACCTATGTTAGCTGCCGCCCGCGCGCTTGGTAAACATACAGCCCCCAAAAGGCCGGCGAAATTCACTCTGGTTTGTGCGATGCGTAATGAGGGGCCTTATATTCTAGAATGGCTCGCCTGGCATCGCGCCGTTGGCTTTGATGATATTCTTATCATCAGCAACGACTGCACCGACGGCAGCGATATTCTTTTACGGCACTTGGCCGCGCGAGGGATGCTATTGCACATAGAACATAGCCCTCGCGCGGATCAATACGCTCTCAAACCGGCGCATGCACTGGCGCTAAACCATCCCGCAGTGCGCGGTGCAAATTGGGTTATGGTACTGGATGCCGATGAATTTTTGGTGGTACATATTGGCGACAATACCGTTCAGGGCCTCATCCGTGCTAATGGCCAGAATTGTCTGGGCATGGCCGTTCACTGGAAATGTTTTGGGGATAGTGGCCAACTGTCGTGGCGCGATGCGATGGTGCGGGAACAGTTCACCCGATGCACAGCACCCGCAGATCCGGTTAATGCAAACTTTAAATCGCTTTTTCGCGAACCAACGCAGTTTAAAAACTTTTCCTCCCATGCGCCTAATGACTATCAGGGGATGTGGGGCGGCAAGAACAGGTGGGTGGATTCTATGGGGCGGGTTTTATCCGGCATCCAGCTTCTGGGGCCAAAACCGCGATGCGCAACCCGTATTTCCCGCATCACCCACGAGGCCGCCCAAATCAATCACTACGTTATAAAATCGCAGGAAAATATGGTGGAGCGGCGCATAAAATGGGCCAACTTCAATAATGCTGAAAGATACAACGCCGATTTTATAAAGGCACATAACAAAAACGATTTTGAGGATACTTCAGCCTTAAAAAATACCACATGTTTCGCCACGCAATACAACACCATACGCCACGATCCAGAGACCTTGCGTCTGCATCACGCGTGCTGTGCCAATTACAGTAAAATGCTTGTGGAAAAACAGGGCCGAGAGCCTGGGGAAGATCCACGATATCAAATGCACCGGGCCAAATCCCAATAAAAAACCCGCGCATCACAGCGCGGGTTTTTATGTTTATATATGTCCGATCACTTGGATTCTGGAACATCAACCATGTCGGAAGGCATGTCAGCCATATCTGGTTGCACATCTTCCATCGGCATTTCCAAAGCACCGGCAATGGCCACGGCCTCTTCTTTGCGCTGCGCAATAATCTTGGCGTCGCGATTTGCCGCGACACGTTTGATATCATGCGTTGCACTACCCGTGCCGGCCGGGATCAAGCGCCCAACGATCACGTTCTCTTTCAGGCCGATCAGCTTGTCACGCTTACCCTGGGTCGACGCTTCGGTCAGAACCCGTGTGGTTTCCTGGAACGACGCCGCCGAGATAAACGAGCGGGTTTGCAGGCTGGCCTTGGTAATCCCAAGCAAAATAGGCCCACCGGTTGCCGGCTCACGCCCCTCGGCCACAGCCTTTTCGTTGGCTTCCATAAACTCAGCTTTATCCACCTGCTCGCCTTTCAGCAAGGTAGTGCCACCCGATGCAGTGATCTCCCATTTTTGCAACATCTGGCGCACGATCACTTCGATGTGTTTATCGTTGATTTTCACACCTTGCAGGCGATACACGGCCTGAACCTCGTCGATCATATAGTCGGCCAGCGCCTCGACACCCATAACATGCAAAATGTCATGTGGTGCAGGGTTGCCATCCATCAGGTATTCACCTTTCTGGATCAAATCACCCTCTTGAACCGGAATATGTTTGCCTTTTGGCACCATATATTCAACCGGCTCAAGCGTATCATCAACAGGTTCAATCGACACGCGGCGTTTGTTTTTATAGTCTTTTCCAAAGCGCACATAACCGTCGATCTCAGCCACAATAGCGTGATCTTTCGGGCGGCGGGCCTCAAACAGCTCGGCCACACGCGGCAGACCACCGGTGATGTCTTTGGTTTTGGCACCTTCACGCGGGATACGCGCAATCACGTCACCTGCCTTGATTTCCTGACCATCTTCGACCGAGAGGATCGCCTCAACGGACATGGCGTGTACTTCGGGGTTGCCGTTATCAAGCCGCACAGGTTCGCCGGTTTTAGCGTCGGCGATAATGATTTCAGGTTTCAGATCACTGCCTTTGGGGGCCGTGCGCCAATCAACCACGATGCGCTGCAACATGCCGGTTGCATCATCGGTGTCTTCTTTCACCGAAATACCCGGAACCAGATCAACAAATTTGGCCAAACCCGGTTTTTCCGCGATGATCGGCAATGAATAGGGATCCCATTCAAACAGTTTATCGCCCCGTTTAACCGCCTTGCCTTTCTTGACCAGCACTTTCGTGCCATATGTCAGCTTATGCACAGCCTGTTCAACACCGTTTTCGTCCATAATCGCCAGCACCATGTTACGACCCAGAACGATTTGTTCTTTGTCAGTGTTCACGATGATATTAGGGTTACGGAATTCAATCTTGCCTTCCTGATTTGCCTCGATAAAGGATTGCGAGCCACCCTGCGCAATGCCGCCAATGTGGAAGGTCCGCATGGTTAGCTGTGTGCCCGGTTCACCGATGGACTGTGCCGCGATAATGCCAACAGCCTCGCCAGGGTTAACCCTTGTGCCACGCGCCAGATCGCGCCCGTAACAGGTGGCGCAAATGCCGTCATCGGCCTCACATGTCAGCGGGCTGCGGATCAGCATTGAGAGCACACCGGCCGCCTCCACCAGTTCTGATGCACGTTCGTCCATCAGCTCGTCGCGACGCACGAGAATCTCGTCAGTGCCGGGGCGCATAACATCCTCGGCGGATGTGCGGCCCAGAATGCGTTCGGACAACGGCGAGATAATTTCACCGTCGGTGATCGCAGCTCTAGCCGTGATGGAACGATCAGTTTCGCAATCGTCAGCTTTGACGATGCAATCCTGTGCCACATCCACCAGACGACGGGTGAGGTACCCCGAGTTCGCGGTTTTCATCGCCGTATCGGCCAGACCTTTACGCGCCCCGTGGGTGGAGTTGAAATACTCCAACACAGTTAGACCCTCTTTAAAGTTGGAGATAATCGGCGTCTCGATGATCTCGCCCGAAGGTTTGGCCATCAGACCGCGCATCCCGCCCAGCTGTTTCATCTGCGCAGGCGAGCCACGGGCACCGGAATGGGACATCATGTAAACCGAGTTCGGTTCCATTTCAGCCCCGGCATCATCCGTGCGCAGCGCCGAAATTTCGCCCATCATGGCGTCGGCCACAACGTCGGAACATTTGGACCATGCATCGACAACTTTGTTATATTTCTCGCCCTGTGTAATCAGACCGTCCATATATTGTTGCTCAAACTCCTTAACCTGATCACGCGTGCCATTGACCAGATCCCATTTGGTGTCAGGAATGATCATGTCATCCTTACCAAAGGAAATGCCGGCCTTGAACGCCTCTTGGAAACCCAAGGTCATGATCTGGTCACAGAAAATCACCGATTCCTTTTGCCCACAGTGGCGATACACAATATCAATCACATCGCCGACTTCTTTTTTGCGCAAAAGACGGTTCACGATCTCAAACGGAGCTTTATGGTTTTTCGGCAAAAGTTGCCCAAGACGCAAGCGTCCCGGCGTGGTTTCCACACGTTCCATATAGGCATTGCCCTCGGCGTCAATCTGCTCAATACGCGCTGTAATTTTGGCGTGCAGATGCACCACACCATTATCAAGCGCATGGTCGACTTCTTCCATGGAAGCAAATGCCATACCTTCACCAATTTGGCCCTTACGCGCCAAGGTGATATAGTAAATCCCCAGGATCATATCCTGTGAAGGCACGATAATCGGTTTACCGTTGGAGGGCGACAAAACATTGTTCGTCGACATCATCAGAACACGGGTTTCAAGTTGCGCCTCAAGGGAAAGCGGCACGTGGACCGCCATTTGGTCACCGTCAAAATCGGCGTTAAAAGCCGAACAAACCAGCGGGTGCAGCTGAATGGCCTTACCTTCGATCAGAACCGGTTCAAACGCCTGAATACCCAAACGGTGCAAGGTCGGCGCGCGGTTGAGCATCACGGGATGCTCGCGGATAACCTCGTCCAGAATATCCCAAACTTCGGGGCGTTCTTTTTCTACCAGTTTCTTGGCCTGCTTAACCGTGCTCGACAGACCCTTGGCCTCAAGACGGGAATAGATGAACGGCTTAAACAGCTCCAGCGCCATCTTTTTGGGCAAGCCACATTGATGCAACTTCAGCTCGGGCCCGGTCACAATAACCGAGCGGCCCGAGAAATCGACCCGTTTACCCAAAAGGTTTTGACGGAAACGACCCTGTTTACCCTTCAGCATGTCGCTAAGCGATTTCAGCGGGCGTTTGTTGGCGCCAGCAATCACACGGCCACGACGACCATTATCAAACAGCGCATCCACAGATTCTTGCAACATACGTTTTTCATTACGGATGATGATATCCGGTGCGCGCAGCTCTATCAGGCGTTTCAGACGGTTGTTCCGGTTGATCACCCGGCGGTACAGATCGTTAAGGTCAGACGTCGCAAAGCGCCCTCCATCGAGCGGCACCAGCGGGCGCAATTCTGGCGGAATCACCGGGATCACGGTCATAACCATCCATTCCGGACGATTGCCCGACCCGCGGAAATTTTCCACCAGTTTCAAACGTTTGATGATTTTCTTGGGCTTCAATTCACCCGTAGCTACGGCAAGATCGGCGCGCAGCTGTTCAGCCTCGGCTTCAAGATCAATTGCGGCCAGCATTTCGCGGATTGCTTCAGCGCCAATACCGGCGGTGAAAGCGTCATCGCCGAACTGATCTTGTGCGTCGAGATATTCTTCCTCGGTCATCAATTGGCCGTGCATAAGGTCAGTCAGGCCCGGCTCAATCACCACGTATTGTTCAAAATACAAGATCCGTTCCAGATCGCGCAGGGTCATATCCAGCATCAAACCAATGCGCGATGGCAGCGATTTCAAGAACCAGATATGGGCGACAGGCGCGGCAAGGTCGATGTGCCCCATGCGTTCGCGACGCACCTTTTGCAACGTCACCTCAACGCCACATTTTTCGCAGGTTACACCGCGATATTTCATGCGTTTATATTTGCCGCACAGACATTCATAATCTTTGATCGGGCCAAAGATACGTGCACAAAACAGCCCGTCGCGTTCGGGTTTGAACGTGCGGTAATTGATGGTTTCCGGCTTTTTAATCTCGCCAAAAGACCAGCTGAGAATACGTTCCGGCGAGGCCAGCGTAATTCTGATTTCATCAAACGTTTTCAACGGTTGGACCGGATTAAACGGGTTCGTGATTTCATGGTTCATTTTATGATCCTTAATCTCGTGGTTTTAGGTAAGGGCGCAATACGCCCCTACTCCGTCTCCGAATCCAGCAGCTCCATATTCAAGCCGAGCGCGCGGATTTCCTTGACCAATACATTGAACGATTCTGGCACACCAGCCTCGAAGTTATCTTCGCCTTTGACGATACTTTCATAGACTTTGGTACGTCCTGCCACATCATCGGATTTCACCGTCAGCATTTCTTGCAAGGTGTAGGCGGCACCGTAAGCTTCCAGTGCCCAAACCTCCATCTCTCCGAAACGCTGCCCGCCGAACTGTGCTTTACCACCCAGAGGTTGCTGGGTCACAAGGCTGTAAGGTCCGGTAGAACGCGCGTGGATTTTATCGTCCACAAGGTGGTGTAGTTTCAGGATATACTTGACGCCAACGGTCACAGGGCGCGCGAATTGCTCGCCAGTACGACCGTCAAAAAGAACCGACTGGCCGGATGTATCCAGACCCGCACGTGCCAGTGCATCATTGATATCAGCCTCTTTGGCACCGTCAAAAACCGGGGTCGCAATCGGCACGCCCGTTGTGACATTGCCCGCGGCCTCAAGCATTTCATCTTGCGACATGCCGGCAATAACTTCGCCGTAAAGATCAGGACCATAAGCCACTTTCATGGCATCCTGCACGGGTGTCATATCGCCTGAGCGTTGGTATTCCTTAAGAGAGTCATCAATGGATTTACCCAGACTGCGCGCAGCCCAACCCATATGGGTTTCCAGGATTTGCCCAACATTCATACGTGACGGCACACCCAGCGGGTTCAGACAGAAATCAACCGGCGTTCCATCGGCAAGGAACGGCATGTCCTCCTCTGGAACAACGCGTGAAATCACACCTTTATTGCCGTGACGCCCTGCCATTTTATCACCCGGTTGCAGCTTGCGCTTAACGGCGATAAAGACTTTGACCATTTTCATAACACCCGGCATCAGATCATCGCCGCGGCGAATTTTCTCAACCTTGTCCTCAAAACGATCTTCCAGAGCTTTTTTCTGGGCCTCGTAATGGGCATTCAGCGCCTCAACCTCGGCCGCGTCTTTGTCATCATGCAGCGCCAGTTGCCACCATTGACCACGGCTTAACGTGTCCAGCAATTCCTCGGTGATCGTGGAACCGGCTTTCACACCTTTGGGGCCTTTAACGGCCTTTTTGCCAAGGATCAACGTTTTCAGACGGCTGTAAATATTACGATCATAGATCGCCAGTTCGTCGTCGCGGTCACGGCTAAGTTGTTCGACCTCTTCGCGCTCAATTTGCAAGGCACGTTCGTCTTTTTCCACCCCGTGGCGGTTAAAGACCCGCACCTCAACCACGGTCCCGAAATCGCCGGGTTTCAGGCGCAAGGACGTGTCGCGCACATCCGAAGCCTTTTCGCCGAAAATTGCACGCAGCAGCTTTTCCTCCGGTGTCATCGGGCTTTCACCTTTGGGGGTGATTTTCCCGACCAGAATGTCGCCGGGCTGTACTTCGGCACCGATATAGACGATCCCTGCTTCGTCGAGATTGCGCAAGGCTTCCTCGCCAACATTGGGGATGTCCCGGGTTATTTCTTCAGGGCCAAGTTTGGTATCGCGCGCGGCCACCTCAAATTCCTCAATGTGAATAGAGGTAAACACGTCGTCCTTGACGATACGTTCCGAAATCAGGATCGAATCCTCATAATTGTAGCCATTCCACGGCATGAACGCGACCAGCACGTTTTTACCCAACGCCAATTCACCAAGATCGGTTGACGGCCCATCGGCCACAACTTCATCTTTACGCACCCGGTCACCAACCTTTACCAAGGGGCGTTGGTTGATACAGGTGTTTTGGTTGGAACGCTGGAATTTGCGCAAGCGATAGATATCCACGCCCGGATCGCCCGGTTTCATATCTTCGGTTGCCCGAATAACGATCCGCATGGCATCAACCTGATCGATAATACCACCGCGTATTGCGGTGATCGCCGCGCCGGAATCCCGGGCAACAATTTCTTCGATGCCAGTGCCAACAAACGGCGCTTCGGCTTTAACCAAAGGCACGGCTTGGCGCATCATGTTGGAGCCCATCAAGGCCCTGTTGGCATCGTCATTTTCCAGAAACGGAATTAGCGAAGCGGCAATCGATACCAACTGTTTTGGCGAAACGTCAATCAGATCGACATTTTCTATCGGGTTTAGCATGTAATCGCCCGATTTACGTGTTGAAACCATGTCATTGACAAATTTGCCATTGGCATCGATTTCCGCATTCGCCTGCGCAACCGTGTGGCGCATTTCCTCAGTGGCGGACATATAGGTAACCTCATCGGTCACATGGCCGTCTTTTACGGTGCGATATGGGGTTTCGATAAAGCCGTATTTATTGACCCGTGCAAAAGATGCAAGGCTGTTGATCAGACCAATATTCGGCCCCTCGGGCGTTTCAATCGGACACATGCGACCATAGTGGGTTGCGTGCACATCCCGCACCTCAAACCCGGCACGTTCGCGCGTCAAACCACCAGGTCCAAGCGCTGAAAGGCGGCGTTTGTGCGTGACTTCGGACAAAGGATTGGTTTGGTCCATAAACTGCGAAAGCTGCGAGGAACCAAAGAATTCCCGCACGGCCGCCGCTGCCGGTTTGGCGTTGATCAAATCTTGGGGCATAATCGTGTCGATCTCAACCGATGACATACGTTCCTTGATCGCGCGTTCCATACGCAAAAGCCCAACGCGATACTGGTTTTCCATCAGCTCACCAACCGAGCGCACGCGCCGGTTACCAAGGTGGTCAATATCATCAACGCTGCCTTTGCCATCGCGCAAATCAGCCAGCGCTTTGACGACAGAAATAATGTCCTCGCTACGCAGAACCCGCAAGATATCGGGGGCATCAAGATCAAGACGCATGTTCATTTTCACACGCCCAACCGCGGAAAGATCATAGCGATCGGAGTTAAAGAACATGCTGTCAAACATTGCAGCCGACGCTTCAACGGTGGGTGGCTCGCCGGGGCGCATAACGCGGTAGATATCCATGAGTGCAGAATCGCGGTTCATGTTTTTATCAATCGCCATGGTGTTGCGGATATAAGGGCCAACGTTGATATTATCGATATCAAGCGTTGGAATATCGCTTACGCCATTGTCGAGCAGGGTCACAAGCGTGCCTGAAACTTCTTCGGTTTTGGGATCAATATCCCATGTCAACTCACCCCCGGCCTCGACCCAGATTTCACCGGTTTTCTCATTGATGATATCTTTTGCAGCGAACCGCCCGATGATTTGCTCAAACGGCACAAGGACATTTTTGACTTTGCCCTCGTCAATCAGTTTTTTGACCGTGCGCGGCGTAATTTTCTTGCCCGCCTCGGCAATCACTTCGCCGGATTTTGCATCAACAATATCGAAAAGCGGCTTGGTACCTTTGATGCGTTCCGGGAAGAACGTCGTGGTCCAGCCTTTTTTCTTTTTATTCTGCTTATAACTTACGGTGTTGTAATAGGCATCGCAAATACCTTCCTGATCCAGCCCCAGCGCATAAAGCAGCGTGGTTACAGGCAGTTTGCGGCGACGGTCAATGCGCGCGTAAACGATATCCTTGGCGTCAAATTCAAAGTCTAGCCAGCTGCCACGGTAAGGAATGATCCGGCTGGTGAACAGCAGCTTTCCAGAAGAGTGGGTTTTGCCCTTGTCATGGTCAAAAAACACGCCCGGAGAGCGGTGCATTTGGGATACGATCACCCGTTCGGTGCCGTTAACCACAAAGGTGCCGTTTGGCGTCATCAGGGGCATTTCGCCCATAAATACGTCTTGTTCCTTGATGTCCTTGACCGAGCGCGCGCCCGTATCCTCGTCAACATCAAATACGATCAAACGCAGCGTTACCTTCAGGGGGGCACCATATGTCATGTCCCGTTGCATGCATTCTTCGACATCGTACTTTGGTGGTTCAAGGTCGTATTTCACGTATTCCAAAACCGAGGTTTCGTTGAAATCCTTGATCGGGAAAACCGACTGGAACACCGCGTTAATACCTTCGCCATCCGTTGGTTCTGGCTGATCGCCGGAATTCAGAAACAGCTTGTATGAGCTTTTCTGAACCTGAATAAGATTAGGCATTTCCGCAACTTCGCGAATTTTGCCGAAATACTTACGAATACGTTTATGACCTGAATGCGTTTGGGGCATGCTCGTCCTTACCTGTTTTTCAACGCCCGACACGTGACTGGGAACACGCGTCTAAAGCCTTGCGGCGTAACCATCCAATTCTTGCGAAATTCCCACATCTCGCTTCCGGATGTCTGCACCTTTCAAGATCCCCGTCGGGCACCCAGAGAGACGCAAACAGCTGGACCCATTATATAATGGATCCAGCCTTGTTTCAGCGCGGCAGCCATATGGCCGCCAACCCTTATTTCAGCTCGACAGTTGCACCCGCAGCTTCGAGTTTCTCTTTCAGTTCCTCGGCTTCAGCCTTGGGAACGCCTTCTTTAACGGCTTTGCCGCCAGCGTCTACAAGGTCTTTAGCTTCCTTGAGGCCCAAACCAGTGATGGTGCGGACTTCTTTGATGACAGCGATTTTCTTGTCGCCGGCAGCTACCAGAACGACGTCGAATTCGTCTTTCTCAACAGCGCCGTCAGCATCACCACCAGCACCAGCGCCGGCAACCATTACGGCACCACCGGCAGCAGGCTCGATGTCATACTCATCCTTGAGGATTGTTTTCAGTTCAGCAGCTTCGAGAAGGGTAAGTTCCACAATCTCTTTAGCCATTTTTTTCAGATCAGCCATTTTACTTTTCCGTTTTCAGTTTTCAGTTTCGATGTGTTCCAGTGTTGTCTTTGTTCCAACAAATAAGGTCCACACAATTGCATTAAGATTACGCCGCTGCCCGCTCTTCGAGGGTAGAAAGTATACCCGCGATGTTGCTGGCAGGCGCGCCAATCGCACCAGCGATATTCGAAGCAGGTGCACCCAGACACGAGGCGATTTGAGCAAGAAGCTCATCACGCGACGGCATGGCTGCAACAACTTTGACACCGGCTGGGTCAAGAAGGTCTTCGCCCATGGAACCGCCCAGAACAACGAGTTTATCGTTATCCTTGGCAAAGGCTTCAACGGCTTTAGCCGCTGCTACCGGATCCTCAGAATAGGCAAAAACAGTCATTCCTGTAAGCAAATCGGCCATAGCAGCGGTCGGTTTGCCCTCAAGAGCGATTTTGGCGAGCTTGTTTTTGGCGACACGCACGGTTCCCCCGGCATCGCTTACGCGATGACGAAGATCCGACATCTCTGCAACTGTGAGGCCCTCGTAATGTGCAACCACGACGACACCAGAGTCCGTGAAGATTTGACCGAGTTCCCCGATCACTGCTTCTTTTTGGGCTCTATCCACAATATTACTCCAAATTATAGAGGGGTCGCCCCCTCCGGCTCATATTCGCTGAAACTTGCGTTCCAGCGTCTCGGGGTGTCCAGGTTCCCGCCAAATTCGCCCGAGTGCATCCCGGTTGAACTGATCGTTTCCCTATCTCAGGCAGGAATTATGACCCGAAAGTCACCCGCCATCTTGGACAGTTGGACCGCAGGTTTGCACCCTTGGCCCGAAACATCCCCCACCCGAAAGCGGGGGAATTCTTTATTCGGCGACAGCGGCGCTGACGTCGATGGATATGCCCGGCCCCATGGTGGAGCTAAGCGAAATTTTCTTCATATAAGTGCCTTTGGCACCGGCCGGTTTGACCTTTTGGACCGCAGCCACAAACGCTTTGACGTTGGCAACCATTGCCGCCTCATCAAAGGACGCTTTACCGATACCCGCATGCACAACCCCGGCTTTTTCGGCCTTGAACTGCACTTCGCCACCTTTGGCTGCCTCAACTGCGGCTTTGACATCCATCGTCACCGTACCAACACGTGGGTTTGGCATCAGGTTGCGCGGGCCAAGGATTTTGCCCAGACGCCCAACGATTGGCATCATGTCTGGCGTCGCAATGCAGCGATCAAAGTCAAGATTACCACCTTGAATGCTTTCCATCAGATCCTCGGCACCAACAATATCCGCCCCGGCGGCTTTGGCCTCGTCAGCTTTGGCATCGCGCGCAAATACAGCGACACGCATGGTTTTACCCGTGCCCGACGGCATGCTCACAACGCCGCGCACCATTTGGTCGGCGTGGCGTGGATCAACCCCGAGGGTCATTGCAATGTCGATTGTTTCATCGAATTTAGCTTTGGCACCGGCCTTAACCAGCTTCACCGCTTCTTCGATTGTTACGTTGGCTTTTTCACCAAAGGCTGCTTTCGTCGCAGCGTAACGTTTTCCTACATTTGCCATATCGATTACCCCTTAACCTCAATGCCCATAGAACGTGCAGAGCCCATAATGATCTGCATCGCGGCCTCGATATCATTCGCGTTCAGATCAACCATCTTGGCCTCGGCGATTTCTTTAACCTGCTTAAGCGTCACCGAACCGGCAATTTCCTTGCCAGGGTTATTCGCCGCTGATTTCAGCTTGGCAGCTTTCTTCAGCATAAAGGACGCAGGTGGCGTCTTGATCTCCATGGTAAAGGATTTATCAACGTAATACGTGATAATGGTCGGGCATGGCGCACCGGCTTCCATATCTTGGGTCTTGGCGTTGAACGCCTTGCAGAATTCCATGATATTAATCCCGCGTTGACCAAGCGCTGGCCCGACGGGGGGAGATGGGTTGGCCTTACCTGCAGGGACCTGCAGCTTCATAGTGCCAGCAATTTTTTTAGCCATTACGGCCTCCTATTTATCACCGCCTGCCGGATTATCCCGCCAGACATTGGTTTAGTGGTGCGGCGCATGCCTCCCACAGGGTCACTCACACGTCATTCAGGTTTGCTTTTTAACCTGCATGAATTCCAGCTCTACAGGCGTTGCCCGCCCGAAAATCGAAACCGTCACCTTCAGGCGTTCGTTTTCGTAATCTACATCCTCGACCATCCCCGAGAAACCCTCGAATGGACCGTCCGTTACATCTACGCTTTCGCCAATCTCGAACGTGATCATAGAGCGTGGCTTTTCCAGCCCCTCTTCAACCTGGTTAAGCAATTGCGCAACCTCGGCATCGCGCAGCGGCGCAGGTTTGCCTTGCGGGCCAAGAAACGCCATCACGCGGTTGGTGTTATTGATCAGATGGTAGGCGCGGTCAGACATTTCCATTTTGACCAGAATATAGCCCGGCATAAACCGTTTCTCGACCTGAACTTTTTTGCCTTTGCGCACCTCGATAACTTCTTCGGTGGGCACCATGACCTCAAGAATTTCATCCTCAAGGCCGTTTTTAGCAGCGGCTTCGCGAATCGACTCTGCAATCTTTTTCTCAAAATTCGAGAGAACGCTTACCGAATACCAGCGTATAGCCATTGTTGCCCGACCTTTAGTTTGCTGAACGCGTACGCTCAATTCATTCAATATATCAGACGCTTACGCCTGTTAACCAAAACAAAACAGAGCGCGCAGATGAATCGAGGCGCGCTCATGCAGCAGTGGAGATCGCGCATATACCGCGCGCCCCCAGTGAAATCAAGAGGCTAAGCGCAGAATTGTCTCTAGCCCCAGCGAAATAATCTGATCCGCAGCAAAGAAGAAAATCGCCGCCAATGTTGCCATGATAAAGACCATTATGGTCGTCAAAAGCGTCTCGCGGCGCGTAGGCCACACGACCTTAGATACCTCGGCCCGCACCTGTTGTGCAAACTGAAACGGATTGACTTTGGCCATAATGACGACTCCTGATATTGCGCATGGATCTGTTGCAAGATCACTTACGTGGTTCCGGGCGGGAATTCAAGGGGCTGCTGGGCGTGAGAAGCACAACAAAGCCCCCGCTTGAAATTCAGCTCTCGGTATCGTCGCGCGCGCAGGTGCTTATGCCGGTGATGGAATAGAGCGGGCAGGATGACATCAATGAGGTGCCAACACCGATCAAGCCGA
>CAYSAZ010000051.1:9030-17162 GCA_964429065.1 uncultured Rhodobacterales bacterium | reverse complement strand
GAAAAAGGTGGGAGTTTTTCTGACAGTCTTTATAAGTTTACGGGGCCAGAACCTGATGTATATCTGCTACTTCCCCTTTCAACTGATTACAGACGCGATGAACAGTTTGTTGATGCGGTGCGTGCGCAGATCGCAAAATAGAGCATACTCACAACCAAATATTAACCATTTTCCGCTATACCGGAATACCTAAGCGAGGCGGGCCAGAGGTTCGTGGGTTTATCGCGCCAAGATATATTATCAATACGGTTGTGTATTTTCACAACACCACTATCCGCCTGATCGTCTGCGCCTGTATGTTCTATGGGCTATGTCAGCAGCACTGCTTGGGATCGGGCCTTGGCGCGGTAAATCCGTCCGCTTGCGTTTTCTAACCCGAAACGTCGCAATCAGGGGCATATGCCCAACCCTAGAAAACTGATCAAATACGACGACACCCCCGCTCGTCGTTTTATGCGTGGCTAATCCTGTACCATCGCAGCCAAATCACCGAGCAGCGGTGCAAATACCGCCGGATTCTGCCTTTTCAGGCCCGCATTCAGCCCATACATCGCCAACCACAGCACCCGCTTGTTAGCCTCAGTATGCAAATGCGCCATCGATGCTCCCTGAAGGGCCACACCTTTTAAACGGTCCAGGAAATCCGTCGTTTTTCGACAGATATAAAAATGTCACATAGTTTGGGTGCTAGGTGCATTTTTTGGGATCTATAGTCAAATAGATTATATTTGGAGCGGTTTTGGTCGGCTTTTGAGAAGAAATCATATTTTTAAGCCATTTTATTTAATGGTAGCATTGCAGGGCATCACATACGAAATTCAGCGCTTTATGCTCAATCAAGTTCAAGCAATATCACTCAAGTTTATGGGGCATCTGATGGAAAGTGTTGCTCCAACCAACGGTGGTTCCATGCTATTCGAACGCTTCGAATTTGTTCTATGGTTGATCCAGCAATGTCCGGTGCTTTGATACGCCTTATCCGTTTGATTTGGATCGTGCCAACGAGGTCTTTTGCTAGCCCAAAATTCACCAGTCTGCGTCGTCGATAATCCTTTTGAAAAAGATGTACCCGTGCATATCCTAGGGGAAGATACCGTGATAGATTGAAATATGATTTTTTCCGCCGGGCTTCCCGCAAGGATTTACGTATGATTGCTTTGCTTTGGCGCCTAACATGTGCTTGTTCAACCTGCTCTCCTTCACGTTCGAGAACGACATCAGCATTTAGAACAACGCCCCAAGCATTCCTGTGAATTTGTGCATCCCGCACAACCACTCTGCACAACCCCAGCTTTTCTCTATATTCCGAAGCAGCCAATTCAAAATAAACTCGAAAAATTAGCCATAGTGAGCCAATTTTTCTCAATATTTTAGGGAGCTTTACGTGTGGTATAAAAAAGAGACCCGTCTTTTCAAGAACGTCACTATATTTACCAAATTCATGTGACCGCTCACGATGAGCCGCAAGTTTTGTTCCATCAAATGCACCAAAACCACGCATACCTTTAGGTTGGCTAAGTGACAAAAAGTATCGATCATAACCTGGTCTTAAACGCTCCGCCAAGATCGCAGTTTGAAAAGAAGAAAAGACTGCTTTATCATAATCGAGTGTTTGCACCCCGACATAGACGATCAACTGTGAGCCATTTATCTGTTTGGAGGGCAACCAGCCTGCCACGGTCCAGTAAGGCGTCTGGGTTTCCGTCCGCAAATCCTCAAGCAGTAGATGCTGTGGTCTGGGATATTCAACGTCGGATTGCACCAAAAGGAAGCCAGAGATAGCGGCTACCATCCCATTACATACATCCAACAGATCATCAAAAATTCGGATAAGTTCAGTGTCGCGAAACTCCTTTGAATTTCCCTTTTTGTCAGTGAAGCAAATGCTGTTTGCGCGGTAGATCACGCCGCCATGGGCGATGGCATTTCTAACCACGGCTTCATAAGGCTGCAAAAGCCGCTGAAAATCTGTATTACGCAATTCATCTGAGATGTCATAGAGTTCCAGTTTTTCAGTACTCTTGCCTCTGTTGATACGTGAAAAGTAGGCTGGTATTGTCAAAAGTGGCTTCAGCACGGATTCGGTAAGACGGAGGTATGCAGGATTAAGATTTTGATTGATTAGCATCAAATTTCGATAGTCATCCTTCCCTTGCATCGGTTCGTCATGCCAAGGGAAATCGTTGATCTCTTCGATCTCGCGGTAGGCATTGTCAATACTACCGATGTTGTCGACAATAAGTTTTCTGAGAGCGGAATGATCTTTGCAATCTAGCCTCAATAACTCTCGAAGAAAAACTTCGAAAGCAAATTCAGAGAAAAACCGATACGGACGCTTTTCAACGTATTTCCAGAGCGCTAGTATATGGTGATCATTGGCCGGATTTAGGGCTGGAAACCGCTTTGATAGTTTGGAAGCATGTGCTTCGTGCCCCTTTTCAAGAATTGGGTTTCTCATTGTTACCACTTTCAAAGTGTTCGGGATAAAATGCCTGATACACTGCCTCACAATTATCCGCACACACGTCATCCAGAATGTCCAGCGGCGTTTTCAAATCCTACTCTCCATATGGGGTCCAGATGTTTTTTACCTCGGTGGCTTGGCGCAAGAATTCGCGCCCTTCACCTTCAACCGGATCGTACCAATCGCGCCCAAGGCCCTTCATGACCCATGTGCGTTTTACGCTGGCCGCCGAGGCCGTTTCTACCGCTGCCCCCCCCGCCGCAGAACCAAAATGCCACAGCCCGTCGACCTCGTAATGTTCTGCCAGAACCAGCCCTAGATCATCGCTAAACCCAGTAACAATATTGACCACACCGCCCGGCAGATCAGAGGTTTCCAGCACCTGGTAAAAATCCGTCGCACTTAGCGGATGCACCGCACTTGGCACAACCACGCAGGTATTTCCCATCGCAATTACTGGCGCAATCAAGGATACCAGCCCCAATAACGGCGCCTCTTCGGGGCAAATAATCCCCATAATCCCCACGGGTTCATGCATGGCCATAGCCACGCCGCGCATCGGTACATTATGCACCGCCCCGTCGTATTTATCGGCCCAGGCGGCGTAGGTGAACAAACGGGTGATTGCGGCCTCGACCTCTTTGTCAGCCTTGCCTTTGTTAACACCTGTCATCGCCACGATCCGTTCTGCGAATTCCGCGGCACGCGGCGACAGGTTTTCTGCGATATAATACAGAATTTGCGCCCGTGTATGCCCGGTGGTGCCCCCCCAGCCCCGCGCCTTGGCCGCCGCCTCGACCGCGTTGCGAATATCCTTGCGACTACCGCTTGCCACATGGGCAATCAGCGCGCCGTTCGGGGTGATAACGGGCGTTGAATACCCGCTATCAGGGCGCGCCTGCTTGCCCCCGATATACATCTTGGCGGTGCGATCCACCGGCGCATTCAGTACCTCGCCCGTAGGTTCAGGATGTTTGGAGACGCTGGGTTCCAGCCCCTTCATATAAGTTGGTTTGACATATTCAAACAGACCCTCACGCCCGCCTTCACGTCCAAAACCGCTCTCGCGCATGCCGCCAAAACCGGCGGCCGCATCAAACTGGTTCGTGCAGTTGATCCAGACCACTCCGGCCTTGATTTTCGGGGCAATTTCATACGCCAGATTGATATTTTCCGACCAAACACTGGCAGCCAAGCCATATTTTGTGTTATTTGCCAAGGCGATAGCCTCTGCGGGTGTTCGAAATGTTGTTGACACCAGAACCGGGCCAAAAATTTCTTCTTGCATGACCGTATCGGCGGCCTCGACATCCCGCAGCAAGGTCGGCGGGTAGAAACAGCCGTTTGGCAGCGCCGTTTCCGGCTGAATGAGGGTCGCACCTTCGGCCACCCCTTTGGCAACCATCGCTTGGATGGTTTTCAGCTGGGAATCGTCAACAATCGCGCCAATATCAATGCATTTATCCAGCGGATCCCCGACCCGCAGTTTGGCCATGCGACTTTCAAGTTTCGCCAAAAAAGGCGCGGCAATGGTTTCTTGCACCAGCAAGCGCGAACCGGCGCAACATACCTGCCCCTGATTGAACCAAATCGCATCAACCACGCCTTCAATGGCGCTATCAAGATCTGCGTCATCAAACACGATAAACGGGGATTTCCCGCCCAGTTCAAGTGTCAGTTTTTTACCCGATCCGGCGGTGGTTTTGCGAATAATCCGCCCCACTTCGGTAGAGCCGGTAAAAGCGATTTTATCAATATCGCCATGTTCGGTAATCGCAGCGCCGGTCGCCCCGTCGCCGGTTACAATGTTGACAACACCTTTTGGCAGCCCCGCCTCGACGCAAATTTCCGCAAACAGCAACGCCGTAAGCGAGGTGAATTCCGCCGGTTTCAGCACCACCGTGTTACCCATCGCAATCGCCGGCGCAATTTTCCATGCCAGCATCAACAACGGGAAGTTCCAGGGGATGATTTGCCCGGCCACGCCCAGCGCCTCATAGCCGGGCATTTCGCTGTCCATCAGCTGTGCCCAACCGGCGTGGTGATAGAAATGGCGGATGACCAGCGGGATGTCGACGTCACGGCTTTCGAGGATCGGTTTACCGTTGTCGAGCGTCTCAAGGACCGCAAAAAGACGGGCGTGTTTGTTAACCAATCGGGCGATCGCATAAAGATATTTTGCCCGCCCCGCCCCGCCGATTTTCACCCAATCCCTTTGGGCCTTGCGCGCTGCAACTACAGCCGCATCGACATCCCCCGCAGAGCCAGCACCAATGTCCGCCAAAACCGTGCTATCGCTTGGGTTTTTTGTCGGGAAATGGGCCGTAGCTTTGATAAATTCACCATTGATGAAATGGCCGAATTTTCGCCCGTGGCTTTCCAGCCATTTAAGGGCTTCTTGCGGGTTTTCTGGTGCAGGTCCGTATTCCATGGTTTCAAAAATCTCTTTCACATTCATCAGCTTATCCAATCGCATGCCGGAAGCTCGCCGAGTAGCGGCCCGTTACGTGATGTTCCAGTTGTCGTTCAATATCGCCCAACAAAGACGAGGCCCCAAAGCGGAACAAATCCGGCTCCAGCCAGTCGCGCCCCAATTCTTCCATCATCAGCATTTGATATATCAACGCATCCTTGGCCTTGGACACGCCACCTGCCGGTTTATAGCCGATTTTAATGCCGGTTTTGTCACCGTAATCGCGCAAGGCCCGCACCATCACCAGACTAACAGGCAGGGTTGCATTAACCGCCTCTTTACCGGTTGAAGTCTTAATAAAATCGGCCCCTGCCATCATGCAAACCATGGCGGCGCGCGCCACATTTCGCAAGCTACCCAGCTCGCCTGTGGCCAGAATGGTTTTCATATGCGCCGCTGCGCAGGCAGCACGCATTTCACGCACCTCGTCGTAAAGTAGCTGCCAGTTACCCTCCAGAACATGACGGCGGGAAATTACGATATCGATCTCTTGCGCCCCGGTTTTTACCGATTCTTCAATTTCGCGAATACGCAAATGAAATGGCGATAGACCGGCGGGAAATCCGGTGGACACAGCCGCCACCGGAATACCCGTGCCCGCCAGCGCCGCCACGGCTGTTTCCACCATTTCGTGGTAGACACAAATCGCGCCGGTGTGCAATTTGACGTCCCCCATGCCCAGCGCATCCAGCAAATCCTGACGCACCGGTTGGCGTGCCTTGGCACACAAGCGCCGCACGCGGGCGGCAGTGTCGTCGCCAGAAAGTGTGGTCAAATCAATGCAGGATATTGCCTTAAGCAACCATGCCGCTTGCCAGTTTTTCTTGACCGAACGCCGGGTACCGATGCTGGCGGCGCGCCGTTCAATTGCCGATCGATTGGCGCGTGCGCACAGCACCCAATCAAGGTCCAGTTCCATGCCCGGGTTTCGTTTTAAATCGGTCATTATGTAATGGTTTCCCGTATAAGCGGCAGTGCTCTAAGCACAGTATCGCCGATTTCCATAGCCTGTTGCAAGGCCAGCTCTGCCGCATCGGCAGCCGCCGCATTTTGGGCATGCACAACCCCGATTGGCGTATCGTTATCAACGCTGTCACCGATGCTGGCCAGTTCCGAAAACCCCACCGAGTGGTCAATCTTATCGCTGGCAATCCGCCGCCCACCACCCAGTTCAATCACAGCCATGCCAATAGCGCGCGTGTTTACTTTCTGCACAAAACCCGTATTTTTTGCGTAAACCTCGCGCGAAACCCCGGAATTTGGCAAGTATTTCAGCATGTTTTCGACAAAATCCGCAGGGCCGCCAAGGGCCGAAACCATCATACCAAACCGCTCCGCAGCCCGCCCAGAGCTGAACGCCGCGCCGATCCGATCACGCCCCTGCCCCAGATTCGGCACCAGATTAGCCTGCATCAACAGGGATGCCCCAAGATCGACGCTCACATCCCAGAGACGGTTATCCGTATGCCTGCCAGTCAGGAAATCCACCGCATTGCGCACCTCGACCGCATTGCCCGCAGCGCTGGCCAAGGGTTCATTCATATCCGTCATGATCGCCGTGGTTTTGCACCCCGCCCCGTTTGCCACATGCACCAGCGATTGCGCCAACGCGCGGGCATCATCGGGTGTTGCCATGAACGCACCATTGCCGCATTTCACATCCAAAACCAATGCATCCAGCCCTGCCGCCAGCTTTTTCGACAGGATCGAAGCGGTAATCAGATCAATCGATTCCACCGTCGCCGTTACATCACGAATGCCGTATAATATCTTGTCGGCCGGGGCGATATCACCGGTTTGACCGATGATCGCACAGCCAACCTCGCGGGTGACTTTGCGCAGTAAATCAATGCCGGGCTGCGTGGTGTACCCGGGGATGGAATCAAATTTATCAAGCGTGCCCCCGGTATGACCAAGTCCGCGCCCCGAGATCATCGGCACATAGGCCCCACACGCCGCAAGCGCTGGTGCCAGCATCAGGGACACGTTATCACCAACCCCGCCAGTGGAATGTTTATCCACCACCGGACCGTTCAGATCCCATGTCAGCACATCGCCGCTATCCCGCATGGCTTTGGTCAGCGCGACCCGTTCCGGCACAGCCATACCTTTGAAAAAAACGGCCATCGCAAAAGCCGCGGCTTGTGCATTTGAAACTCTGCCATCCACCAGACCCCGCATCAGGAATTGCAACTGGTCGCCATCCAGCGCCCCGCCGTCACGTTTGATGCGGATAAGCTCCTGCGCCAGCATCAGCCCAGCCTTTGGGCAAAGCCCGCAAACAGGTTTTTGAACCGCTCCGAGGCCAGCGCGGATTCGCGTTTTGTTTGTTCATGGGACAAAGGTTCAGCCTGCATGCCTGCCGCAAAATTAGTGATCACGGACACGGCTGCCACACGCAAACCCGCATGGCGCGCAAGGATGGTTTCGGGCACCGTCGACATGCCCACGGCATCTGCACCCAGCATCGAAACTGCCCGAATTTCGGCCGGGGTTTCAAAAGATGGCCCGGAAAACCACGCGTAAACGCCCTCGTTCAATTTGGTACCTTGCGCGCTTGCAACATCGTGCAGCACCCCGCGCAATTCCGGGTCATAGGCATTCGACATATCAATAAACCGGCTGTCATCAGGATACCCGATCAGCGGGTCACGCCCCGAGAAATTAATGTGGTCATTTAACACCATCAAAGACCCCGGCCCCATATGCCGCTGCGTTGAACCGGCCGCGTTTGATTGCGCCAGCACCTCGCAGCCAAGGGTAGCAATCGTGCGCACCGGCGTTGCCATGGCCCCCGCATCACCGCGCTCATAATAATGTGCGCGCCCCGCTAAAAGCGCCACGCGCGTGCCACGCAAATCGCCTATAATGATAGATCCCGCATGCCCAGAGACGGTTGAAACCGCAAACCCCGGTAGATCGGCAAAGGAGATTTCTACCCTGTCCTGCATCTCTTCGCTTAAGGTGCCCAGCCCCGAACCCAGCGTGATCGCAAGTTTTGGCGCCACGCCTCCGGCACGATTGCTAATAACTTTGGCGGCCTGTTTCCACGGCTGTTCCATGACGATTCCTCTTTTTACTATTTGGTCAATTTAACACCCGCCCCATAAAAGAAAAGAGTGCGCGCGCCATGCCCCAAGGTCAAGGCGTGTTTTTATAGTGTTGCGAGGTGAATTCTAATGAATTTTACGTTTC
>CAYSAZ010000051.1:0-8930 GCA_964429065.1 uncultured Rhodobacterales bacterium | reverse complement strand
TTACGTTTCTTTGCCTTGGCTTCATACGGGTTTTCGCCACCGCGCAAGTGCAGACGGATCGGGCTGCCGGGCATGTCGAAATCACGGCGCATGCCGTTGACCAGAAACCTTGTATAGCTGGTAGGTAACTTATCTGGGATTGAGCAAAACACCACAAACGTCGGCGGGCGGGTTTTTACCTGGGTCATATACCGCATGCGGATACGGCGCCCGGCCGGGGCTGGTGGCGGGTGGCTGTCAACCTGCACGGCCAGCCAACGGTTCAGTTTCGCGGTGGAAATCCGGGTATTCCAGACGCTGTAGGCGGACATAATCGCCGCGTGCAGACGATCAATGCCTTTACCGTTTTTCGCCGAGACCATCACCATAGGAGCGCCGCGTAGTTGGGGTAGCAAACGGGTGAAGGCCTCACGTAAATCTTTGAGTTTTTTGGATTTATCTTCTTCCAGATCCCATTTATTGACCGCAAGTACCACCGCACGACCCTCGCGTTCTGCCAGATCAGCGATGCGTAAATCCTGTTGTTCAAACGGGATTGCCGCATCGAGCAGCACCACGACCACCTCGGCAAATTTTACCGCCCGTAAACCATCAGAAACCGAGAGTTTCTCAAGTTTTTGCTGGACTTTTGCCTTTTTGCGCATGCCGGCTGTGTCAAAAATCCGGAAATTTTGCCCTTCCCATTCGGTATTGACCGAAATGGCGTCACGGGTGATGCCAGCCTCGGGGCCGGTCAGCAGACGGTCCTCGCCAAGGATTTTGTTGATCAGGGTCGATTTTCCGGCATTCGGGCGGCCAACCACGGCAATTTGCAGAGGTTTATCGCTGGGGATTTCAAGGGCGATGCCCTCTTCGTCCACATCATCAGAGACATCAACATCCGTGATCGCCTCATAAGATTGCCCGGCAAATTCAGCGTCGATCGGGCGCAGAATATGATAGAGTTCGTCCATGCCTTCGCCATGTTCAGCCGACAAGCGCAATGGTTCACCAAGACCAAGGTTGAAGGCGTCATAAAACCCCTCATCCGCAGCTTTGCCCTCGGCTTTGTTGACCCCCAAAATCACCCGACCCGCACGTTTGCGCAAAATTCCGGCCAGCACCTGATCGGCCGTGGTCACCCCGACACGCCCGTCGATCAAGAACAGGCAGATATCGGCCATGTCGATCGCACGTTCCGTCAACGCCCGCATGCGGCCTTGCAGGCTGTCGTCAGTGGCTTCTTCCAGACCGGCGGTGTCAATCACTGTGAAACGCAGATCGCCAAGGCGCGCGGCCCCCTCGCGCAGATCACGGGTCACGCCAGGAGTATCATCAACCAGCGCCAGTTTTTGTTTAACCATACGGTTGAACAGCGTCGATTTCCCGACATTCGGGCGGCCAACAATGGCAAGTGTAAACGACATATTTTCCCCTGGCAGAAAAGCAAACAGCGAGGTCGAGCCCCGCTGCAAGTCTCATAGCTGCATTTTGTCCTATTGGAAAGCGTGCAATTTTCCATCGAGCGACAGGATATAAAGTACGCCGCCAATGACAATCGGCGCGCTAGCTGCCCCGCCCGGCACCGCTATATCGGTGATGATTTCACCGCTTTCGGGGGCAAAGGCGCGCAGATGTCCGTCATGCGAGGTTACCCACATCGCGCCGCCTGCCAGCACCGGCCCGTGATAGCGGATTACGCCTTCGCGATCCTCGGGATCACTGAATTGCGGCAGTTGTTGCGCCCAGATCACCTGCCCGTTGCGCGCATCGATGCGCATCATGCGGGCGTGATCGGAAACCAGAAATACTGCGCCGGCAACCGGCCAGACCGGCCCCATCGCCCCGACAGGCAACGCCCAGTTGCGTTTGCCGTTTTGCAGGTTGATCTGCACGGTTTGCCCGGCAAGATTGGCGGCGTATACCTTGTTACCATCGATCACCGGATCGCCGGAAATATCGCCAATAACGTTTATAGCCGCCGAGGCACGCCCCCCATCAAGTGCGCTACGCCAGCGTGGTTGGCCAGAATTAGCCCGCACCATCACCAAATCCCCGGTTGAGAACGGCAGGATCACCTGCCCGTTGCTAACCGCCGGGCTGGCCCCGCCATTATAGGCACTGCCAATGGCCCCGGCCCCGCGTTGCAGCCAGGCCAGTTTGCCGTCTTTGGTGCTGATCGCATAGGCAACATCGGCGCGGGTCACCGCAAAAATCGTGTTGCCAACGACGCTCGGGGCGGCCCGAAACGGTGCATCGAAGCCCCGCCGCCAAATCACGCCACCCGTTGTCGGTGTGATCGCCAAAATCTCGCCAAACCCGGTTGCAGCGTATAAAACGCCACCACTGTAGGACAACCCACCGCCAGAGCCATCCCCCGGGTTTTCGCCCGCAGGGGTAACATCGAGCGACCATAAAATCGCTCCTGCCCCATCAAGCGCAGAAATTTGCGCCGCGCCGTCCAGCACAAATACCATACCATCCGCCCCGATCGGTGCGGCTGAAATACGCGTACCCCGACTGACGCCGTTGCCGATATCCGCCGACCAGACCAGTGCAGGTGCCGCGTTAAATGCTAGATGCCCAATAACGTGGTTCGGCGCGCCGTTCTTATGGGTCCATTCAGTATTATGTGTCGCAGGCGGGAAAGAAATGGCGGCAATGCGATTTTCCACCTCGGTTGCATCGCCCGGCCGGATCGACAAGCGTTCCCCCGGCAGCGGCGTTTCATTGTCACCACAAGCCACGAGGGTCATGGCAACCACGGCCATCAAAGCCATATATTTGCGTGAAAAATACCGTTGTAAATCGCTCATATCTACTGCCTCAAAAAAACCTAAGCTACATTACCCATCCGATGTTTCGACTATATTTTGTGGCACCGAAAGATCACCACCCAAGGCCACCGTCAACTCTTGCGCACGATTACGCAAGCTTTGTGTTGCATTCGGGTCAAGAATTATTTCCGCCAGATCGCGCAATGCAGCTTGTATATCACCGGCCTGAACATGTGCAATTGCCCGCTGTTCCAGCCCAAGCAGGCGAAACGGCGCGCCCGGTAATGTTATTTTGTCAAACAGCTCTGCACGGGCATTTTCCTGCATCGCGGGGCCGTTAATCATCACAGACTTCAGCAGCGCCAGATCACGGTAAAGCATTGGAACATCAGGATTAATAGCAATCTCATCGAGCACATCAGCCGCCGCCCCTGCCTGACCTTCATCGAATAAAGCCGCTGCTAGCTCCATCTTGGCCAGCACCCCTGAGGGCATAGTATTATCGGCCAAAGGCGCGAATGCCGCCGCACTGGCCGTCGCTTGAGCGCTCAGCAGCGCCTCACCGATTGCCTGTGCCGCCATTTCTGTCTGGCTCTTTTGATATTCGCTCCAAGCCGCGCCGCCGACGATCAAAACGACTAAAAGCGCAAAGACCCAGGCGTATTTTTTAAAAAACCCGAACAGACGGTCGCGCCGCACTTCTTCGGATACTTCTTCAATAAAGGAATCGGTTTCGCTCAATGCATTTCTCCGTTTTTTGTTGCGCGGACCCTAGCGCCAACACCCTGACAAGCCAAGGGGCAATAGGCATTACGGCCATTTTTCGCACAAAACTATATGTGGCGCGCTGTTGGTTGGCGCCCTGTTTGTCCGACAAGTCGGGGGCAAACCCAAAACCCTGCAATTTGCCGATAAATTCTGGGGGGTAAACTTGAAGGGCGCGTTGATTGCTTATCAAACACAAAAACGTGTGACTTTTATTAAACTATTAAACTAGGTTAGTAGTTTAGTAAAATCCAAACAACACACTGATATAAAACGGTTATTTATAGATTTAACATATACTTCATGGCAATTTTATATCCCTGAAACGCTATGCAACAAGGGTAAACCCGCATCTGCATGCCCCGTCACCTGGGGTATTGCGCCAAGTTTATAAACTTAATACCGCCCGCCGCCTTGTGCTTAGCGCCCAGCGCCCTTATTTATTCGTGCAATATGCTTTCATGCTGCGATACGCTTTTGGTTTTGGAGAGAACACGTGCGGATATTCCCTATTATCACCTCAATAATCGTTATGATCGCCTTATACTTTTTTGTCCTTGAGCGCGACACACTTTTGGCTTTTTCAAAAGATACCAGTGATGAGATCCCCGTAAGTGATGAAACCCCCGAAGTATCTGCGGATGTCGAAGGGGTATCTGTTGTAGCACTGCACTCCAAGGCGCAAACCATCCAGAACGGCATTCTGCTACGCGGTCGAACCCAAGCCGCGCGCCGCGTTGATGTGCGCGCCGAGGCGTCGGGGCTGGTGGTCTCGGAACCATTGCGCAAGGGCGCGCATGTGGAAAAAGGACAGCTTTTATGTGCGCTGGATGCCGGTACGATTGACGCACAACTGGCCGAAGCCAAAGCGCGCCTGAAAGATGCCGAAGTAAACGCCAGCAACGCCGCTGATCTGGCGAAGCGCGGGTTTGGCCCTGAAACTGCTGTAATTACAGCCCATGCGGCACTGGAATCGGCCAAAGCCGGGGTTTTGCGCATTGAACGAAATGTTGCAAATCTGAGGATCCACGCGCCTTTCGCGGGTTTTTTGGAAACGGACACGGCTGAGATTGGCTCGTTGATGCAGCAAGGTGGGCTGTGCGCGACGGTGATCGCCCTTGATACGATCAAGCTGGTAGGCTTTGCCACAGAACAGGATATCAACCGCATCGAACTTGGCTCTATGGCCGGTGGGCGGCTGGTTTCGGGGCGCGAAGTGGTTGGTGAGGTCACGTTTCTGTCGCGCGCCTCCGATCCGGTTTCGCGCACATTTCAGGTGGAAATCACCGTGCCGAATGCTGACACCTCGATCCGCGACGGGGAAACCGCCGATATTTTCATCGCCATTGCCGGCGACAAAGGGCATCTGTTGCCCCAGCATGTACTGACCCTCAATAATGAAGGGCGCCTTGGTGTGCGCACGGCTGAGGGTGATCTTGCCCGCTTTATTCCCGTGCAGGTTTTACGCGATACGCCCGAGGGTATCTGGCTGCAAGGCCTGCCGGAATCGGTTGATGTGATCGTTGTGGGTCAGGAATATGTGATCGACGGCAGCTTGATAACCGTGACCATGCAAGGGTCAGACGAATGATCGCTCTGGTAAGCTGGGCCACCAGAAGTGCCCGCATGATTTTGGCCCTGGTGATAATGTCAATTATCGCCGGAGTTTACGCCTATGCCACCCTGCCCAAAGAGGGCGAGCCGGATATCTCTATTCCGGTTATTTTTGTCTCGGTACCTTATGCCGGTATCTCGGCCGAAGATTCCGAAAAAATGCTGGTACGCCCGCTGGAAACGGCGTTGGGGGAAATTACCGGCCTGAAACGCATGTCTGCTACCGCCTCCGAAGGTTATGCAGGCATTGCACTGGAATTTGAACTGGATTGGAACCGCAGCGAGGTTCTGGCCGATGTGCGCGACAAGATGTCAACGGCCGCCTCCTCATTGCCTGAAGATGCCGGACAATATTCAATTAATGAGATTAACTTGTCGGAATTTCCAGTTTTGGTGATATCCCTGTCAGGCACCATTCCTGAACGCACAATGCTGCGGGTTGCCAAAGACCTGCAAGCCGACCTTGAAAGCCTGAACGGCGTGCTTGAGGCGGGTATCTCGGGCCAGCGCGATCAAATGCTTGAGGTGCTGATCGACCCCTTGAAAATGGAAGCTTACAACGTCACCGCCGGGGAATTGCTGTCAGTTGTGCAAAACAATAACCGTCTGATCCCCGCCGGTGCGATCGAGGTTGGTTCCGGCTCCTATGCCATCAAAATTCCTTCGGCTTTCGATGATCCCCAGGATGTCTACGGGCTGCCGGTGAAACGCAACGGCGACAGTATGATCACGCTGGGGCAACTGGCTGATATTCGCCTGACCTTTGAAGATCGTCGAGGAACGGCGCGCTATAATTCTGACACAACCGTTGCCTTGCAGATTGTGCTGCGCAAGGGCGCCAATCTGATCAGTACGGTGGCCGATGTGCGCACAGCTGTTAATGCACATACCGCCAACTGGTCTGAAAACCTTAGCCAGGCGGTGGATGTTAATATTTCCATGGATAATTCCACGGAGGTGAAAAGCATGGTCAGCCAGCTGGAAGCCTCGGTGATGACCGCGATTGCGCTGGTGATGATCGTGGTGTTGGCCTCGCTGGGGATCAGATCGGCGTTGCTGGTGGGCTTTGCTATTCCGACGTCATTTATGCTGACATTCGCCATGCTGTCCCTGTTTGATATCTCGATTTCCAATATCGTGATGTTCGGCCTGATTTTGGCCGTAGGTATGCTGGTAGACGGCGCGATTGTCGTGGTTGAGCTGGCGGATAAAACCATCAAGGGTGGTATCGGCCCGATGAAGGCCTATGAGTTTGCTGCCAAGCGGATGTTCTGGCCGATTATTTCATCGACTGCCACCACGCTTTGCGCGTTTTTGCCGATGCTGTTCTGGCCGGGTATTCCGGGGCAGTTCATGCGGAATCTACCCATTACGCTGATCTTTGTGCTGTCAGCCTCGCTGGTGGTGGCGCTGATCTTCCTGCCGGTTGTCGGTGGTATTGCGGGGCGTATATCGCGCAAGCTTGATCACTGGGCCGCAGCATTGTATGCGCGTCTACACTGGTCGTTCCGCATCGTGCTTTTGCTGGGCGCAACGGCGATGGCCGCGACGGGTATTTATATCGGTTTGCAAGGTAACATCCTGTTCGGTGCCCTGATTACCATTATCGCCATGACCACCATTTCTGTCGCGATCAGCGCCTTTAAAAGCCATACCATCCAGCCAGTTAAATCCGCCGGGTATAAACGCACGGCCTTTGGGCATTTCATCCATTTCATTGCCGGTAATCCGGTGATGCCACTGGTGGCGCTTGGCTTGACGTCCGCGCTGGTTTTCGGGATTTTCATAACGTTTCAGACCAACAACAAAGGCACCGAATTTTTCGTCGAAATTGAACCGGAACGCGCAGTTGCATTCGTGCGTGCGCGCGGCAATCTTTCGCTGATAGAAAAAGACCGCATGGTGCGCGAAGTCGAAAACGCCATCAAAAACGTACCCGGCGTGCAGTCGATTTTTGCCTTTGGCGGCGGTGGCAGCCTAAGCCAGAATGACGGTGGCGCCGGATCCCCTGCCGATACAGTCGGGCAGGTGCAGATTGAGCTGCTGCCCTGGGCAGAACGCAACTCTTGGGGCGAAGAGGGTAATGGCAACTACATTTTGGCCCGCGTCAACGAAAAGCTGGAGGCCCTGCCCGGTATCAAAGTCGAAATTTTTGAACAAGCCAAAGGCCCGGCCTCGGCCAAACCGATAAAGCTGCGCCTGACAGGGAATGACCGGCAGGAACTGCTAACCGCCACCCGCATTGCACGCGCCAAGTTTGACACTATCGAAGGGCTGATAGGCCAGGATGACACCCTGCCCCTGCCCGGCATAGACTGGCAGATCAACGTCGATGTCCAACAAGCCGGGCGCTATGGCACCGATGTTACCAATATCGGCGGCATGATCCAGCTTGTGACCCGCGGTTTGCAGCTTGGCACCATGCGCACAGACAGCTCGGATGAAGAAGTATCCATCCGCGTGCGCTTCCCCGAGGACGACCGCATGCTGTCCACCATCGACACGCTGCGGGTACGCACCGCTCAAGGCCTGATTCCGCTATCGAACTTCGTCACCCGTGAAGCCGTGCCAAGGGTTGCCCATATCAACCGCATCGATGGTAAGCGGTATTTCGACATAAAATCCGGCGTCCAGAGCGGGTTATCCTATATGAATACTGCCGAGGATGGCACAGAAACTGAGGTTCTGATCACGCCCACAGAGCGGATCGAGATGATTACAAAGTGGCTGGAAACCGAGGAGCCTTTGCCGACATCCGTAAATTGGGAATTCACCGGCGATGCCGAAGATCAAGCGGAATCCCTGACGTTTCTGAAAGCCGCCGGTATTGCGGCCATGGCTTTGATGTTTGTTATTTTGCTGGCACAGTTCAACTCGCTTTATTATGCCATTCTGGTGCTGATCGCCGTGATCCTGTCCACCGCCGGGGTGCTGGTGGGGATGCTGGTGATGGATCAGGCTTTCTCGGTTATCATGACTGGCACCGGGATTGTGGCGCTGGCGGGGATTGTGGTGAACAACAACATTGTCTTGATCGACACCTATCAGGAGTTTTCCAAATATATGCCCCGCATAGAAGCCATCACCCGCACCGCCGAGGCCCGTATTCGCCCCGTGCTGCTGACCACCATCACCACGATGGCGGGGCTTGCACCGATGATGTTCGGACTGTCAATCGACTTTATTAATGGCGGCTATACCATCGACACCCCCACGGCGCTGTGGTGGAAGCAACTGGCAACGGCGGTGGTGTTCGGGCTGGGGTTTGCAACCGTGCTGACCCTGATCGTAACCCCGTCGCTATTGTCCCTGCCAATCTGGTTTGGCAAGGGTGGCTATTCGATCCGTGGTATGCTGGCGTATATTTTCCTGGGCAAAGATCACCCTGAACGCCGCGACCGCCGTCTGGCCCGCGCGGCCCATGAATCCGAGCCGCTGGAAATCAACTGGGAAGCTACGCAATAGGGAGGGTGGAAAAGACCGCAGGCCCTTTCCTGTTCAATCCCCACCGCTAAGGGGTTTAGACACCGTTTGGTATTGTCATATATGTCTAAAATATGCCCCTCAAGCATGCTGGTTTCAGGCCGGAACACTTGAGGGTGCATGCTGATTATTGATATTGTGCAATCACAGATCTCAAGGATTAGGGGCTATTCATGGACAAAAGTTTGTCCTTGATAGCGAGTACTATGCCCTGAGGTCAGATCTATAAACGGCTTGGTATCGAATGACGGGTTTGAGCCTATTCTGTTGAAAAACTCCACTTGATTTAGGTTGGCTTGGCTGATTCAATCT
>CAYSAZ010000050.1:3913-17244 GCA_964429065.1 uncultured Rhodobacterales bacterium | reverse complement strand
CCTAGTCACAGGTAATATCGGCATGGCTATACGCATCAGCTGGTGGCTTGGGCCAGCCATACTTATAGCCATTATTTTGATGGTCGCTCTAATAGAAAGTGATATGTATCCAGTGTTTGTAATGCTCGCCATTGCCCTGGTTCCATTTTTCATATGGTCCATATCTTTGATTGCAGTGGTTTGGCATCGATACATATTGCTTGCCGAAATACCCAAAGGAATTTTTCCTTATCGCAAAGGTTTGAGTATCTGGAGGTATTTCTGGCATGGCCTTGGAATCGGATTGCTATTAATATTAATAGGCATGGTTTTGGGTTTCATTCTTACCGTAATATTCTCTCAAATTGCGCCGATAAGTCTAGTGTTACTCCCTATTATTACATTCATTATCATGATGGTAATATTTTACCGGATAGCGTTGATCTTACCCTCGGTTGCGATAGACGAGACCCTAAGCTTAGCAGATGCATTTAGGGAATCGCGGGGTTTTACATGGGATATCACCGTGATGGTGATTTTAGTTGTCCTTGCAAACATAGCAATTAACATAATGATCGGTGTTATTTTTGAATTGCCCGCTAAAACGGATACGTCATCATTTGACCCCAATGCCACGACAGTATTAACGGGGGTCAGTTATATCCTATATATGGTAATCTCTGTCACATTCACCTGGTTCACCTCCATCTTGAATATCAGCATATTAACCACCTTATACGGCTATATCGTCGAAAGACGTCAAATCGGGTGACAGTTTGCGGGGGTGCTTTATAAGTGTCCGAAATGGAGCCTGATATGACCGAAATTCTGCACACCACCCGTCACGGCGACACAAACGGCATCCCGCTGGTCATTGCGCCCGGGCTTTATGGCAGTGCGCGAAACTGGAATGTTATCGCCAAACGTCTGGCTGAAACCCGCCCGGTGATCGCCGTTGACATGCGTAACCATGGTGATTCCTTTCATGCGGACACCCACAGCTATGCGGATATGGCTGACGATCTTGCAAATGTCATTATTGCGCACGGCGGGCGAGCTGATGTGCTGGGGCATTCCATGGGCGGTAAGGCTGCGATGGCGCTGGCCCTCAGCCGCCCCGATTTGATCCGCAAGTTGATCGTGGCTGATATCGCGCCCGTCACCTATACGCACGAACACAGTGATAAAATCACCGCGATGCAGGCTGTTGATCTAAGCCGCGTCACCCGCCGCCGCGATGCCGAGGATCAACTGCATGACGCCATTTCCGACCCGCAGTTACGTGCCTTTTTGCTGCAAAGCCTGGCGCTTGAGGGCGGCGCACGCTGGAAGCTCAACCTTGCTACACTTGGGACCGCGATGCCTGAAATCATGTCTTTTCCGACGTTTAACACGCAGTTTTCCGGGCCAACTTTATTTTTGCGCGGAGGTAATTCCGCCTATCTGTTAGTCGCACATCAACCTGCTATTGATACTTTATTCCCAAACGCGCAAATTAAGACAATCCCAAATGCCGGCCACTGGCTGCATGCCGAACAACCCCGGGCTTTTACGGATGCCCTGATAAAATTCCTGGACATTCCCACGCCATAAAAGGTCAGCCATGCCATTCTTGAAAATAGTGCTTTTAGCGATCCTAACCCTACTTGCAGCTTGTGGGTCGCGCAGCACCCCCTCACCAACATATGTTGATGCAAACGCCCATGCCTGCCTTTCCGAGACCATATATTTTGAGGCCGGAAACACCGATGACGGGCGCATAGCTGTTGGCGAGGTTATCCTCAATCGCGCCGCCGACGCCCGGTTTCCCGCCAGTGTCTGCGACGTTGTGGATGAACGCACAAACGGCATGTGCCAGTTTTCCTATCGTTGTGACGGGCGCATCTCTGCTCCCAAAAATCCAGACAGGCTGGCCCTTGCACAAGAAACCGCGCGGCAGTTGTTAGGCGGCGCGCACAGCAATCTGAGCAACGGCGCGCTGTTTTTTCACGCCGCCACCATTGCGCCGGGCTGGTTTGGCACGCTTACCCGGCTGGGGCAGTTCGGCGGCAATATCTTCTATCGTTAGGGACGCATCTACTTTACCCCAGACCATATTTCGGCTTAAGGTTCGGCGTATTCCATCGGAATGAGGAACCTAAATGCATACACCCGTCATATCCGGCAGCGGCGTTTTTACGCCTGCGCATGTTATCACAAATGATGAACTCGTTGTGGCGTTTAACGCTTATGCTGATAGGTATAACCTTGAAAATGCTAGCGAAATATCAGCTGGAGATCTGCCTGAAAAGGCCCATTCCAGCAGTGATTTCATCGTCGCTGCCAGTGGCATTCACCAGCGTTTCGTGATGGATAAAACCGGCATTCTTGACCCCGGCATCATGCACCCGATCCTGCCACAACGCGATGATGAGACCCCCTCGATCATGGCGGAAATGGCGCAGGAGGCTTGCACAAAGGCCCTTGAAAAAGCCGGGAAAACTGCCGCAGATATCGATTTGGTAATCGTCGCTGCCTCTAACCTTGAGCGTGCCTACCCCGCTGTCGCCATCGAGGTGCAGGCGTTGCTGGGCGCGAATGGTTTTGCATTTGACATGAACGTCGCCTGTTCTTCGGCAACTTTTGGTATTCAAACCGCCAGCGACATGATCCGCGCGGGATCTGTGCGCGCAGCTCTGGTGGTTAATCCCGAGATATGTTCCGCGCATTTGGAATGGCGTGACCGCGATTGTCATTTCATTTTCGGGGATGTCTGCACAGCGACAGTACTGGAGCGGAAATCCGATGTAACGACCCCGCATTTTGAGGTGCTCTCGACAAAATGCCTAACGCAATTTTCCAATAATATTCGCAATAACAACGGTTTTTTGCGCCGCTCACGCCCGGGTGGCATGCAGGATCGGCGTGATATGCAGTTCATGCAAAACGGGCGCAAAGTCTTTAAGGAGGTGTTGCCGATCGTCTCAAGACATATCTTGTCACACATCGAATCCGAAGGGGTAAAGCCCGATCAACTGCGTCGCCTCTGGCTGCATCAGGCCAATAAGGCAATGAATGATTTTATCGGGAAAAAGGTGCTCGGACGGGTGCCGGAACCCCATGAACAACCCAATATTTTGCAAGATTACGCCAATACCTCCTCGGCCGGATCGATCATTGCGTTTGCCAAACATTCCGACGATATTGCCCCTGGTGATCTGGGCGTGATTTGTTCGTTCGGGGCGGGGTATTCCGTGGGGTCAGTGCTGTTGAAACGTGGCGCTTAAAGGTAAAAAATGGCAAAACTCTATTTTAACTACGCGACCATGAATGCGGGCAAAAGCACGATCCTGTTGCAGGCTGCGCATAATTACCGCGAACGCGGGATGAAAACCTATCTTTTGACGGCGCGCCTCGATAACCGCGCCGGAACAGGGCGGATCGGCAGCCGTATCGGCATTGGTGCGGATGCGGATATGTTTGATGAGGGCAGCAACCTGTTCACGATGATAAACGCCGCACATGCCGCACAGCCTTTTGTTTGTGTGCTGATTGATGAGGCGCAGTTTTTAACGGACACACAGGTCTGGCAACTGGCACAGGTAGTTGACGATCTGAAACTGCCGGTTATGGCCTACGGTCTGCGGGTCGATTTCATGGGTAAACTGTTCCCCGGGTCTGCGACTTTACTGGCACTGGCCGATGAGATGCGCGAGATCCGTACGATTTGTCATTGCGGTAAAAAGGCAACGATGGTGGTGCGCCAGGACGATCAGGGCAATACTTTAACCGCAGGTGCACAAGTGCAGATCGGCGGTAATGAAACCTATGTCAGCCTGTGTCGCCGCCACTGGCGCGCGGCGGTTGATGACAGTGCTTAATGCATCCGCCCACCAAGCGGCACGTCTTGATCCGGCGTAATTAACACAATCCCGCCGGTTGCATCCGGCAGGCCCAAAACCAGAAATTCTGACATGAATTTCCCGATCTGGCGGGGCGGAAAATTCACCACGCCCAGCACCAGCCGCCCGACGATATCCTCGGGGCTGTAATGGGCCGTGATCTGCGCCGAGGTCTTTTTCTCGCCAATTTCAGCCCCGAAATCCACCCAGAGCTTGATCGCAGGTTTGCGGGCCTCGGGATAGGGCTCGGCGCGCAGCACCCGGCCCACGCGGATGTCGGTTTTCAGGAATATCTCAAAATCCAAATCACCCATCTATGCCCCCAGTTCCTTGCTGCGTTTAGCCGCCCCATGAACGGCGCGGCGCAACAGATCGGGGAAGCCTTGTTTAGGGTCCATCAAAACCTCTAACGCCGCCGCCGTAGTTCCGCCGGGGCTGGTGACATTTATACGCAATTGCGTAGGATCCTCATCTGCCTGTTGGGCCAAAGCACCCGCCCCCGCAACCGTGGCTTTAGCCAGCTTCATGGCCAGTTCAGGCGCCAAACCCTCAGCCACACCTGCCGCGGCCAACGTCTCAATCAGGTGAAAAACATATGCCGGACCAGAGCCGGATACGGCCGTCACCGCATCCATCTGATCCTCGATTTCCAACTGCACGGTTTGCCCGACCGCCTGCAACAAAGCTTCGGCCATCTGCATCTGAGCGGCTTCAACAGGCGCGTTGCCAAAGAGCGCCGTAATCCCGTGCCCTATGGCTGCCGGGGTGTTGGGCATGGCGCGAATAATCGGGGTGTTTGCCCCCAAAGCTGCCTCAAACGTCGCAATCGAGACGCCCGCCGCCACCGACAAAAACACCGTCTCACCAGTGCCAAACCTCGCGATTTGCGGCAAAGCCTCCGAGACCATCTGCGGCTTAAGCGCGATGATACAAATGGCAGGTGCTGCGGGCGAACCGGCGTTCAGATGCAGACCCTCAGTTGAAAGCGCTTGCAATCGCGGGGTGGGAAATGGGTCAAGCACCCAAACATTGCCCGGGGAAATGCCGCCCTTTAGCCAACCCTCCAGCATTGCCGTGCCCATTTTTCCGCAGCCAAGCAGCAACATTGCATTTTGTTTTATGGCGTCAAATGACATCTCAGGCCCAACCAGCGGCTTCCTCAATCGCCATTTTCATAGCCTCAGCTGGAGAATTATCGCCCCAGCAAACCAGTTGAAATGCCGGATAAAACCGCTCGCATTCCCGCACAGCCGAGGCGACGATATCATCTATCTGCACCGCCGAGGCCGTCGCATCACCGCATAAATTAAGGCCATAGCGAAAAACCATCATTTTTTGTGCAGACCATAAGCCGAACGCGCCAGACCAGATTTTATCATTCGCACGATTAAGCACATCATATAGCCCGCCCAGCTTATCCGCAGGCGTGTCCAAATCAAAGGTGCAGATCATGCGAAGCGTTTCATCCCGGGGCGACCAGGCCAGTGACAGCGCGTAATTCGCCCACAGCCCCTCGATCACAACCGCAATTTGGTCATCCTCGATCCGATCAAAATCCCAAGCATGGTGTTGGGCCAAATGCTGAACAATATCAATGGGATGGTGATCATCTGTGGTCAGGTGATGTGCAACTGCGCCCATATGCGGCCCCTCTTTGGTTTGCGCCTGTGGCAGAAAGACCTACCATAAGCAGCCGAGTAACACTGTTGGTCGTGGCTATCTAACACGCCTATACGACATATGGTGTCTGGAAATGGGATAGTAGTAAAGACATTTTTTGTACTTATCCACAGCAAATCCCAAGGCCGAGGTTTTATCCGCGTAAAAACCAAACACATGGCAGCCTGATAAGTCGGGATTATTCAGCAATATCAATATGTTGCATAGTATCTCGCTAAACTACTAAACTAGGTTAGTAGTGTCAGTTGCAAAGCCGCATTCCATATCCGTAACGGCATACGAAATCGGGCTGAAATCTGTTAGTGGATCAGATAGCTGAGAGTTATTTTTTCGCAGCCGGTTTTCTGCTGCGCGGCTTGGGCTTGGGTTTGCTCTCCAACGCCTCGATACGCGCCAACAGCGCCGCATTTTCCGCACGCGCCTTCGCTGCCATGGCTTTGACCGCATCGAATTCATCTCGTGACACGAAATCCCGATCCGCCAGCCAACGCTCAATCATAGAGTTCATGGCAACCCCGGCCTCATCCTTGGCCCCTTGCGCAACCCCCATGGCGTTGCTCATTAGTTGGGATACATCATCAAAAATGCGATTTCGGCTTTGCATGGTCGCCCTCCTTTGGGTTGCGCGTACACCTTATATGGGCGCTCAAAGACATTTTGCCAAGCATTGCCTTGACATTATCCACTACCATCGCGATTTATCAGGTAACGGAGGCCCTATGATATACGCAATTCCCTTTCCCAATATCGCCCCAGAGATTTTCTCGTTTGAGGTATTTGGCTTTACGCTGGCGCTGCGCTGGTATGCGCTGGCTTATATCACCGGGTTGCTTATTGGTTGGCGGTTGATCACACGCATGATGCGCCACGACAGGTTTTGGAGCAGGCGCGCGCCCATGTCCCCTGCCCTTGCCGAAGACCTGCTGACATGGCTGGTGCTTGGCGTTGTTCTTGGCGGGCGCCTGGGGTTTGTTCTATTTTACCAGCCGGAATACTACCTTGCCCACCCCGGCGAAATCCTGAAAGTCTGGCAGGGCGGCATGTCCTTTCATGGTGGATTTCTGGGGGTGGTCGCTGCGGCTATATTGTTCAGCTGGCGCTATAAATTGCCTGCCCTGTCTATCGGAGATTCCATCGCCGCCGTCACCCCGATCGGGTTGTTTCTGGGTCGCATCGCCAATTTCATCAAGCCTGAACTATGGGGTCGCCCAACCAGCCAGGCCTGGGGCGTCGAATTTCCCGGTGTCACCTGCCCTGACACATGGTTGTTGCCATGCACCCGCCACCCCAGCCAGCTTTATGAGGCCGGCCTTGAAGGGATAGTGCTGGGGCTGGTTATCATGTGGCTCATCTGGCGGGGCAAGGCCCTGCACTATCCGGGGCGCATCACAGGTGTGTTCTTCCTTGGCTATGGGTTGGCGCGGATGTTCGTTGAAATGTTTCGCCAAGCCGACCTGCAATTCCTGTCACCGGACAATCCATTTGGCTATGTCCTCCACTTGGGCCATACGGGCCTCACGCAGGGGCAAATCCTGTCACTGCCCATGGTCCTAGCCGGCATCGCCCTGATCATTTGGAGCCGCCGCACATGAGTGCTTTAACCGACATCCTCAAATCCCGCATTACTCAAAACGGCCCGATCAGCATTGCGCAATATATGCACGCATGTCTATCGGACCCCGCGCACGGGTATTACACCACCCGTGACCCGTTTGGCCCGGACGGGGATTTTATCACAGCCCCCGAGGTCAGCCAGATGTTTGGTGAAATGCTGGGGTTGTGGTTGATGCAGGCGTGGGTGGATCAGGGGCGGCCTGATAAATTCGCGCTGGTTGAACTTGGCCCCGGGCGGGGCACCTTGATGGCCGATATTTTGCGCACCGCAGAAACCCTGCCCAGTTTTCTGGCAGCGGCCGAGGTTTGGCTGGTTGAAACAAGCCCCGCTATGGCACGCAAACAAGGGGCGACATTGATTCTGCACAATACGCCGAACTGGGCAAAAAACCTTGATGAAATTCCTGAAATACCGCTATTTCTGGTGGCCAACGAGTTTTTCGATGCCCTGCCCATACACCAGTTTCGCCGCACTGATACCGGCTGGCAGGAACGGCTTATCACGTCAAAAGACGGCACTTTATGTGAAGATTTTTCACACCCCGCTGCCAACAGTGATCTTGACGAATTTTTCACCGGACTGCCCGAAAACCTGCTGGCCGAAATTTCCCCCGAGGGCGAAGATATTGCCGCCAAAATCGGCGGGCGTATCGCTGCCCACGGAGGGGCTGCCTTGATCATTGATTACGGCGATTGGGACGGGGCCGGGGATACGTTGCAAGCGGTGCAAAACCATGATCCGGTTGATGCGCTGGCGCACGAACACGGGCTGGCGGATGTAACCGCCCACGTAAATTTCGCCGCTCTTGCCCGCGCCGCAGGGGCCGCACGCACCGAAGGTTTGGCCCCCCAAGGCACGTTTTTGGAACGCATCGGCATCAACACCCGCGCCCAGACCCTTGCCGGGAATGCTGAAAAAGAAGTGGTAGAGGAAATCGCCTCGGCGCACCACCGCCTGACCCATCCAGACGAGATGGGCAGCCTCTTTAAAGTCATGGCGATTGTCCACCCCGACGCGCCCCATGCCCCCGGATTTGATGACAATGCTGAAACCCCTGACTGACCCCGCCCTTGCCCCGGTCGCACACGGGTTTTTCACGCGTACCGGCGGCTGCTCGACAGGTATTTACGCAAGCCTGAACTGTGGCCGCAGTGCCAGTGATCTGCCTGCACATATTGAAAAAAACAGAGCATTGGTTGCCGCACATCTATCGTGCAAACCCGGTGCCTTAACCAGCGTGCAGCAGGTGCATTCATGTAATGTGGTAACGCTTGACGGCCCCGTTTCCCAGCCCCCGCCAAAGGCCGATGCCATGGTAACAAACTGCCCCGGCGTGGCGCTTGGCATCTTGACGGCGGATTGCGCGCCGGTGCTGTTTTGCGACCCGCAAGCCAAGGTGATTGGCGCTGCACATGCTGGCTGGAAAGGCGCACTTGGTGCAATTCCCGAGGCGACGATTGCGGCAATGCAGAGGCTTGGGGGGGGGCGCGAAAATATCTCTGCCGTCATTGGTCCGTGCATCAGCCAGCGCGCCTATGAGGTCGGCCCGGATTTTTTTGAGGCATTCCTTGTCGAAAATCCCGATTACAGTCGATTCTTCATCAATGCGCCTGCTGGCAAAATGCTGTTTGATTTACCGATGTTCCTGCTGGCAGCTTTACGAAAAGCCGGGATAAAAACTGCAAGCTGGACCGGGCAATGTACCTATAGTGCCCCAGAAACATTTTATTCCTACCGGCGTTCAACCCACGAAAACGCGCCGGATTATGGGCGGCAAATTTCGGCGATTTGCCTTTAATCCAAGGCCGCTGCGCGTTCTTCGAGCACCGAAAAGGGCACCCCCGGTTCGTCCTTGGCGCAGCGGATCACAAGGGAGGTTTTGACGCTGGCAACATTTTTTGCCGATGTCAGATCCTCGGTCAAAAAACGCTGAAACGTGGAAAGATCGGGGGCGATACATTTCAGCATGAAATCAATCTCGCCGTTCAACATGTGGCATTCACGCACAAACGGCCAGGTTTTGACTTTATCCTCGAATGCAGACAGATCAGCCTCGGCTTGTGAATGCAGGCCCACCAGCGCAAAAACCTGCACCTCAAACCCAAGATCTCGCGCATTAACCTTTGCATGGTAGCGCGTGATCAACCCGCTTTCCTCTAACCCTCGTACCCGGCGCAAACAGGGTGGTGCCGATATGCCAACGCGGGTCGACAGCTCAACATTGGTCATCCGCCCATCTGCCTGTAATTCGGCAAGAATTTTACGATCAATTGGATCAAGTTTGCTGATTGGCATGTTTTTTCCTATGCAATTTTCCCCTTATTAGGGATATAGCCAAGATTGCGCAATAATATTTCACAATCCAGCAATAATAATTCGCACCCCTTGCACCTTCACACCGGCGCACACAAGGCCTATATGTCTCGCAACTGTAAATTTATGAGGCAACGACAATGACTGAAAATCGCCACACCCGCCTGTTGATCATCGGTTCTGGACCCGCTGGATATACCGCCGGCGTTTACGGATCCCGCGCCATGCTTAACCCGATTTTGGTTCAGGGCATCCAGCCCGGCGGCCAGTTGACCATTACTACGGATGTTGAAAACTGGCCCGGGCGAAAAGAGGTCCAAGGCCCTGATTTAATGGTAGAAATGCAAGAACATGCCCGCGCCGCCGGCACTGAAATCATCGCCGATCACATCAGCGATCTGGACCTCTCCAAACGTCCATTTACTGCCAAAGGTGATACCGGCACGACCTATACCGCCGATGCTGTGATCCTTGCCACAGGTGCGCAAGCAAAATGGCTGGGCCTGCCCTCGGAAGAAAAATTCAAAGGGTTCGGCGTATCGGCCTGTGCCACATGCGATGGTTTCTTTTATCGCGGCCAAGACGTCGTCGTGATTGGTGGTGGAAATTCGGCCGTAGAAGAAGCATTGTTTTTAACAAATTTTGCCGCAAAAGTTACCTTGATCCATCGCCGTGATGAATTGCGCAGCGAAAAAATCCTTGAGGACCGCCTGTTGAAAAACCCCAAGATCGAACCGCTCTGGTTTAACGAACTGGTTGAGGTTTATGGCACGGATGATCCACTTGGCGTCGAAGGGGTGCGCACTAAAAACGTCAAAACCGGCGAAATCACGGACACCCCTTGCAAAGGTGTGTTCATTGCGATTGGCCACGCGCCGGCCTCGGAATTGGTGAAAGATAGCCTGGAAACCCATATGGGCGGCTATGTTGTAACCAAACCTGACAGCACCGAAACTTCAATTCCGGGCGTTTTTGCCGCCGGTGATCTGACCGATTACAAATACCGCCAAGCCGTAACATCGGCAGGCATGGGCTGCATGGCCGCACTAGAGGCCGAACGGTTTTTGGCCGCTGAAACGTAAAACACCCCCGAAAACGCGAAAAACCGTCTTTTTTCGCGTTTTCATTGAATATTCATATAGAGTAACGATAAACGTGGGGCAGCACCCCGCCTTCCATAGTATTGAGAACCATATGCCCCACGACAACCTTTCCCCGATCCCGGAACTTTATGTATCATATGACAGCGCCGCCAAGCTAAAGCTTGAAGCTGCCGAGCTGCCCAGTTGGGATCTAACCGCACGTCAGCTTTGCGATCTGGAACTGCTGATGAACGGCGGGTTTGCCCCGCTCAAGGGTTTTCTGACACAGGCCGATTACGAGGCCGTTCTTGACACCATGCATCTGGCAGATGGCACGCTTTGGCCAATGCCGATCAATCTGGATGTGGATGCAGATTTTGCGAAAACTGTTGAACCGGGGCAAGATATTGCGCTGCGTGATCCCGAGGGGGTAATCTTGGCGATCCTGTCGATCAGCGACAAATGGACCCCGGATAAACCCCATGAAGCCACGGCCGTTTTTGGCGCTAACGATATCGCCCATCCGGCGGTAAACTACCTGCATAATACTGCCGGTTCTGTCTATCTTGGCGGGCCAGTTATCGGCATTCAGGCCCCGGTGCATTACGATTATCGTGGTCGGCGCGACACACCAAACGAGCTGCGGGCGTATTTTCGCAAAATGGGCTGGCGCCGCGTTGTGGCGTTTCAAACCCGCAATCCATTGCACCGCGCGCATCAGGAATTAACCTTTCGTGCCGCGCGCGAAGCGCAGGCAAATCTGCTGATCCATCCGGTCGTTGGCCTGACCAAACCCGGGGATATTGACCATTTTACCCGCGTGCGCTGCTATGAGGCGGTGCTTGATAAATACCCGTCATCAACCACATCCCTTAGCTTGCTTAATCTGGCCATGCGCATGGGTGGCCCACGCGAAGCCGTCTGGCACGGGTTGATCCGTGCTAATCACGGCTGCACCCATTTTATCGTTGGGCGCGATCATGCCGGCCCCGGTAAAAATTCCGCAGGGGAGGATTTCTACGGTCCCTACGATGCCCAAGAGCTGTTTAAAAAGTATGAACACGAAATCGGCGTTGAAATGGTGGATTTCAAACATATGGTGTACGTGCAGGAAAAAGCGCAATACGAACCGATTGACGAGGTTGCCAAAGGTTTAACCATTCTTAATATTTCGGGCACAGAATTGCGCCGTCGGCTTGTCGAGGGGCTAGAAATTCCCGATTGGTTTTCCTTTCCCAACGTCGTAACAGAATTGCGTCGCACCCGTCCTGCCAAGTCAAAACAAGGGTTTACCGTATTTTTCACAGGCCTTTCGGGGTCAGGAAAATCCACAATTGCCAACGCTTTGATGGTAAAATTAATGGAAATGGGCGGACGTCCTGTGACCTTGCTGGACGGGGATATTGTGCGCAAGAACCTATCCTCTGAACTTGGTTTTTCCAAACAACATCGGGATTTAAACATCCGGCGCATTGGCTATGTTGCCTCCGAAATCACCAAAAACGGCGGTATCGCCCTCTGCGCACCCATCGCGCCCTACACCGCTACCCGCCGTGCGGTGCGCGAAGATATCGAGGCCTTTGGCAGCTTTATCGAGGTGCATGTCGCCACCAGCCTTGCAGAGTGTGAACGCCGGGACCGCAAAGGTTTGTATAAACTGGCACGTGCAGGAAAAATCAAAGAATTCACAGGTATTTCAGACCCTTACGAGGAACCCCAAAAGCCGGAATTACGCTTGGAAACCGAAAAAGAAGAGGTCGATAATTGCGCCCATCAGGTGATTTTGAAGCTGGAGCAGCTAGGACTGATCGTCGGATAATAAAAAAACATGGGCCCCGTAGGGAGAACCCATGTTTTCTACTTGAAACGATGCATTCTTGCACAAATTCAGCCACTGTTTACACTTACATACGCGAAACACACTAAATACGTAAAACCAAATCCACATGCCCTATTAATCATAATTCCACAGCAAATCAGCAAGTTGCATTCTTTGTTCTGGTTCCTAATCTGGCCAACATCGCCTATATTGTATCATCAAATACAACATAAACCTGATCAAACCTTCTGGTTTTCCGCTACTCGTTACTTAATGTGCCCCAATTTATAAAATTTGGTCTAATTTATCGAAAAGAATTTGATGAAAAGTCTATTTCATTCAGTGAATTCGATGTAATCGCTAAAATTAATCTTCCACCTTCAATTTACCTGAACGACTGTCCGTTATCCGACAATATGAATTTTGACTGGCGCAAAATTCCTGAAGCGTTTTATGCATAAAATGCAATTATAGGTTGCATTACGGTATGTTAGCCCGCTGATCGCGATATCGTTGCCTAACAGACGCTTGAACTGCGCCGCCTATTGACTATAGTGCAGCCTTTCTGAAACGGGCGGAGCCAGAACATGACCCAACCCAAAATCGGCATTATAATGGGCAGCCAATCAGACTGGCCAACCATGAAAGGCGCCACGGATATTCTTGACGCACTTGATATTGCCTACGAAACCCGGATCGTTTCCGCCCACCGCACGCCGGATCGTTTGTGGGAGTACGGTAAAACTGCTGTTTCGCGCGGTTTGCAGGTGATCATTGCCGGGGCGGGCGGGGCGGCGCATTTGCCCGGCATGATGGCCTCCAAAACCCGGGTGCCGGTCTTGGGTGTTCCCATTGAAACCAAGGCTTTATCGGGTCTTGATTCGCTCTATTCCATCGTGCAGATGCCCAAAGGTTTTCCGGTTGGCACCATGGCCATCGGGGCGCCCGGAGCGGCTAATGCC
>CAYSAZ010000050.1:0-3903 GCA_964429065.1 uncultured Rhodobacterales bacterium | reverse complement strand
GCGGCAATTCTAGCCAATACCGACGCTGCTCTGGCAACCCGTCTGGACACATGGCGCGCCGAGCTTTCGGCCTCAATCGCGCAAAAACCCCATGACTGATCACCTGTCCCGCGGCGCAACAATCGGCATTATGGGCGGTGGCCAACTGGGCCGCATGCTGTCTGTTGCTGCGGCGCGGTTGGGTCTGAAAACCCATATATTTGAACCGGCGCAAAATCCACCTGCCGGGCATGTCGCGCATCTTGTGACCATGGCAGAATATTCCAATACCGAGGCGCTGGTGCGCTTTGCCAGTGCCGTGGATATCATAACTTATGAGTTTGAAAACATCCCTGCCGAGGCTTTGAACATCGTGCAAGCCATCCGGCCCGTGCGCCCCGGCCGCAAGGCCTTGTCGATCGCGCAAGACCGCATTGATGAAAAAATCTTTCTGTCGGGGCTTGGGCTAAATATCGCACCCTATGCGCAAATTGATCGCCTTGATGACCTTATTGCCGCACTGAAAACCATTGGCACCCCTGCAATTTTGAAAACACGCCGGTTTGGTTATGATGGCAAAGGGCAGGTGCGGATCACAGAACCGGGGCAGGCAGCGGAGGCTTTTGCCGCCCTAAACGGTGCCCCGGCCGTTCTGGAAGGATATATTGATTTCCAACGAGAGGTGTCGGTGATTGCCGCGCGCGGTCTCGATGGGGCGGTTGTGTGTTTTGATCCCGGGGAAAATGTGCATAAAGATGGCATTTTGCATACCACGACCATCCCTGCAACCCTCGCCGCCGGGCAACATATGGACGCCGTTTTACTGGCAGGAAAAATCCTTAACGCCCTCGATTACGTTGGTGTTATGGGGGTGGAACTGTTTGTGACGCCAAGTGCGCTGATCGTTAACGAATTTGCCCCGCGGGTGCATAATTCTGGTCACTGGACCCAAAACGCCTGTTTGATCGACCAGTTTGAACAACATATCCGCGCCATTGCTGGCTGGCCGCTTGGTGATGGGCAGCGCCATTCTGATGCTGTGATGACCAACTTGATCGGCGAGGATGTTCTGGAATATGCCCATAGCACAGACGTCGGGCTGCACCTTTATGGCAAGGCCGACATCAAAGCCGGTCGCAAGATGGGGCATGTGAATAAAATCAGCCCGAAAACGTAAAAACGCCGCCGTTTGGCGACGCTTTTGCATCAAAATATCGGTGGGTTCAGTACTTGGACTCTTTGCCAAATTCCTTGACCAGCATGTAATACACAACCGCGCGGTATTTGTTGCGGTTGGACATGCCGTATGTGTTTAGCACTGACTTGATCGCCTCCATCAGTGCCGGGCTGTCGGCAAGGCCGAGTTTCTTGATCAGGAAATTGTTTTTCACGGTTTCCAGCTCATGATCCTGCGTGCCCGCAACGGTCGATGCATCGGCATTATAAATCGCCGGGCCGCAACCGATGGTAACCTTGGTCAGCAGATCCATATCAGGCGTCATGCCGCACTTGTCTTTCAAATCAGCCGCGTAAACCGCGATCAGTTCGTCACGTTTGCTCATACCATTAATCCTTATGTTAGAGGGCACCTGCCCATTATTGTAAACACATGCCAAGCTTAGGATATGTTTTTGATTTGCGCAACAACTGCGTAAAATTGGATACATCAATAAAAAACGGGAGGCCAAAGCCCCCCGTTTCACAATCCTAATGGCAAAGCCGTTTAGATCATACTAAGCACCTTTTTTACGTTTCAGCACGCATTTTTTTCAATTTTTTTTCTGCGTTAGCCTTACGCGCAGCTTGTGCAAGTTCCGACGATACCACCCTTCGACCAACAGGCCAAAAGGAAATACCTGCAAGTTTAAATGCCTGTAAGCCAAACGGAATACCAATAATTGTGATACAGTTTAGTATACCTACAAAAATATACATAATAAAGAGTATAACACCAAACGTGCATGCCCACACGATATTTGCAATAAAACCAATTGTGCCAACCATAGCTGAAGTCCCTGAAACATTTTTTTGATCAAGTTCACGGATATGCACTACATCTTTGCCAAAAGGCCATGCTGACATCTTGGCCATTTCCAGCGCGGCACGCGTTAACGGTAAACCAATAATACTAAGTGCAAATAGAGCAGCACCAATAAGCCATATCAGAGCCAAGACGGCACCGCCGAAAATAAACCAGAAGACATTTCCAAAAAACCGCATAAAACTACCTGTCGTTGAGTTGAAAGTATGAAGTACACGCTAAATATTTAACTTATCAATAATAAAACGGGAGGCCGCAGCCCCCCGTTTTAATTTCTGAGCGATAGGCTCTCGGTGTTCAACCCAAGGGCCAAACACCTGTCGCCTTACGGTCAAATCCTTACAGGATTTAACCTTACATCATACCGCCCATGCCACCCATGCCGCCCATGTCAGGCATGCCACCGCCTGCTGAGGATGCAGGGGCAGGTTTGTCGGCAACCATGGCCTCGGTTGTGATCAACAGACCAGCGATTGAGGCCGCGTCTTCAAGGGCTGTGCGCACAACTTTAGCGGGGTCAATCACGCCGAAATCGAACATGTTGCCATATTCCTCGGTCTGTGCGTTGAAACCAAAGTTTGCATCATCGCTTTCGCGAATTTTGCCCGCAACAACAGCACCATCAACACCGGCATTGTCAGCAATCTGACGCAACGGAGCCTCTAGAGCGCGACGTACAATCGCGATACCTGCTGTTTGATCAGCGTTTTCGCCTTCCAGATCAACCAGACCTTTGGCCCCCTGCATCAAGGAAACACCGCCACCAACAACGACGCCTTCTTGCACGGCGGCGCGGGTTGCGTTCAGCGCGTCATCCACACGGTCTTTACGCTCTTTCACTTCAACTTCGGTCGCACCGCCAACACGGATAACAGCAACACCGCCAGCCAGTTTGGCCACACGTTCTTGCAGTTTTTCACGATCGTAGTCTGAAGTTGTTTCCTCAATCTGGGTGCGAATTTGGGCAACACGCGCCTCGATTTCGGCTTTTTCGCCATTACCATCAATGATTGTTGTTTCATCTTTGGTGATGTTGATTTTCTTGGCAGTGCCCAGCATATCGATGGTCACGGACTCAAGCTTCATGCCTAGATCTTCGGAAATAACCTGGCCACCGGTCAGGATCGCGATGTCTTGCAACATGGCTTTACGACGATCGCCAAAGCCCGGAGCCTTAACAGCCGCGATTTTCAGACCGCCACGCAACTTGTTCACCACCAATGTTGCCAGCGCTTCGCCATCAACATCTTCAGCAATGATCAACAGTGGTTTGCCCGATTGGATAACAGTTTCCAAAAGCGGAACCATGGGCTGAAGGCTGGAAAGCTTTTTCTCATGCAACAGCACCAGACAATCATCCATATCGGCAATCATTTTATCAGGGTTAGTGATGAAATACGGGGACAGATATCCGCGGTCAAACTGCATGCCTTCAACAACGTCGGTTTCTGTTTCCAGACCTTTGTTTTCTTCAACGGTGATCACACCTTCGTTGCCAACACGTTGCATAGCACCGGCGATTTGCTCACCGATAGCGGCTTCGCCATTGGCCGAAATTGTGCCCACTTGGGCTACTTCGTCACTGTCTTTAACTTCACGGGCCATGCTTTTGATGGCCTCGACCACGTTGCTAACAGCCAGATCAATGCCGCGTTTCAGATCCATCGGGTTCATGCCAGCGGCAACCGATTTCATGCCTTCACGCACGATCGCTTGTGCCAGAACTGTTGCCGTCGTGGTGCCGTCACCGGCAGTGTCATTGGTGCGCGAGGCCACTTCTTTGACCATTTGTGCGCCCATGTTTTCGAACTTGTCTTCCAGTTCGATTTCTTTGGCAACGGTCACGCCGTCTTTGGTGATGCGCGGGGCGCCGAACGATTTGT
>CAYSAZ010000049.1:0-18647 GCA_964429065.1 uncultured Rhodobacterales bacterium | reverse complement strand
CCAATGCCGGTGCTGACGATTACGCCCAGCACTGACAGGATCGTCACGCCAACAAACAGGCGTTCCAGATCATATAGTGATCCGGCCTCTAGAATATAGGCGCCGATGCCGTATTCCGCGCCCAGCATTTCGGCGGCGACCAGCAGGATGATGGCAATCGCCATAGATATGCGCAGCCCCGAAAGGATCCCCGGCATCGCCCCGGGCAAAACAATTTTGCGCACGATCGAGGCCCAGGTCAGCCCGAAACTCTGCCCCATCCGGATCAGGGTACGGTCAACATTATCAACCGCGCCATAGGTGGCGACAACGGTCGGGGTGAAGGTGCCAAAGGCAATCAGCGCGTATTTTGATCCTTCGTCGATGCCGAACCAGATCACGAACAGCGGCAAAAGCGCGATTTTCGGGATCGGAAAGATTGCGGCGACCACCGGAACAAGTCCGGCGCGCGCATAGGAAAACAGTCCGATCATAACGCCGATCCAGACGCCCGTGATGATGCCCATGGTGGCGCCGAATAACAGACGGGTCAGGCTGGGCGCCAGATGTTTCCACAGCAACCCCGAGGCATAGAGTTCCTGAAAGGTGGCCAGAACATCCGAGGGGCGCGGCAAAGTCAGGCTTGTCACCCAACCCGTGCGGGTTGCGATTTCGGCCAGAGCAATCAGCACAATGAACACCAGAACACCGACCCAGCGGTGGCTTGTGGGTGCAAATCCGCCGCCGCGAAATACAACGGCGCGGGGTTTGTCCGTATTCGGGGTATCGTTAGACATTCAACAACTCCGCATCTGCCGCCATCGCTTCTTCGCGCATCAAATCCCACAGACGTTTTTGTTGGATATCCAGATCGGGATCGGCATAGCCACGTTCCGACAATGGCTTGTCGATGTTTACAATTTCCCTGATTTTGCCAGGGCGACGCGACAAAACGACAATCTGGTGCCCCAGCCGGACGGCCTCGGCCAGATTGTGGGTGACGTAGACGGCTGTAAACGGCGTGCGGGTCCACAGCGTGATCAAATCATCCATCAGCAATTCACGGGTCTGGCTGTCCAGCGCGGAAAGCGGTTCGTCCATCAGCATCACGGCGGGGTTGACGGCCAGCGCACGGGCAATGGCCACGCGCTGTTTCATACCGCCCGACAATTGTTTTGGCAGGGCGTCGGCGAAATCTGTCAGTTTGGTACGGGCCAGAACATCGTCGATAATCTGCCGGGCCTCGTTGCGTTTGATACCGTGATCTTCCAGCACAAGCGAGATATTGCCCCGCACCGTGCGCCACGGCAGCAACGCGAAATCCTGAAAGATATAGGTCAGCGGGTTCAGGCAGTCGGGCGCGGGTTCGCCCAGTTGCAGCACCTGACCTTCGGTCGGTTTTTCCAGCCCGCCGATAAACCGCAACAGGGTGGATTTTCCACAGCCGGACGGGCCAACAATGCACACGATTTTACCGCTGGGAATATCCAGTGTGATATCCTGAAGGACTTTGAAATCCCCGTAGTAATGCGTGATTTTGGACAGCAGAATGTCCATCATGTGATCCTTTTGCTGGGGCGTTTGTTGGCATGGAATGTGCTTTGGGCCAGAGCGCAATTTGCTCTGGCCCGTTTGCAGTTTTGCGGGTTTTATGCCCTAGATCTGTTTAACATAGCTGGTGTCGACCAGCGTATCAAAACCGATGCCGCTATCGACCAGACCTTCGGATTTGAACCATCCCAGCTGATCCTTGACCGAAGCCACCTTTAGCGCTGCACCGGGATTCAGACGCATCGAGCCGTTGATGATAGACGGGGCCGCCTTTTCGCGCGGGCGATCCGCATAGACATATTTATGGATCAGATCGACCATTTCGTTCATCGCATCCTCGCCCATGGTTTTGTCGACCATCGCGGCGTTGAAATCACCTGCGCCTTTGGAAAATGCCGTCAGGAAATCCTGTGTCATTGCCCGTTCTTCCGCAGCGTTCTTGGTCGAGGTAAAGACGGTTGTGACCTGATAATCGGGAATATAGTCGGACACGTTGCCAATGATTTTGACAGCACCGCCACCGGCCAGCGCCTTGGCAAGGTGCGGAACAATCGACCATGCATCGATCTGGCCGGATTTTAGCGCCCCGATGATGGCCCCGACTTTTTGCAATGGTTTGTATTTTACCGAAACGCCTTCTTTGGCGCTGATTTTCGACCCCATATAGTGAAAGGACGATCCGGCGGTTGTCATGCCATAGGTCTTGCCATCCAGTCCCGCAGGCGATGTCAGGCCCGCATCAAAAGCGGCGTTTGATGCCAGAATTTTCTGCCCATCGATGCCGGCTTCTTCGGTCAGGGCGCCGCCGATCACCTTGATCGCGCCTTTGTCGGCCAATGAAACCAGCCCGCCGGAAATTGCGGTCACAGCGTAATCCACATCGCCCGAGGCAATGGCGACGGCCATCGGAGTTGCTGCCTGAAAGAACTTCAACTCGACATCAAGTCCGGCGTCCTGAAAATAACCCTTTTCGACACCGATGAAGCTGGCCGAATGGCTGGTGAAACGCAACGCGCCAACCGTAATCTTTTTGTTCTGCGCCAGTGCCGGCGTTGACAGTGCTGCGGTCGCGGTTGCGGCACCCAGTACGGTTATTGCCTTACGGCGGTTCATTTTCATCATAATAGACTCCCTAACGAATGATGGATTTCTGATTGATCAGTGCAGCCCCAAAACAGGGTAGGTAACTGCAGGAATGACGGCCTGTCGCAAATTGAAGCAGGTTTGAAAGCAAGGATTTTGCGTGTTCTATTGACCGGGCAATACCGGTTGGCAAGGCTGGTTGAAGATCAGATTTCAACACAGAAATTCTGGGGTCGGCTTTGTCGTGTATCGCAGAGAAAATCATTACCCGTGCCCGTTTTCAAGAACTGCTGGATGTTAGTTATTTTAAACTAACAAAACAAGCAGGCGGTCAAGGTTTATTACCCGTTTCAACCCATCCGCGATATGGATCCCGATCCTAGAGGGGTTAAGGCTTGTTTGGGGCTATGATACAGCCCGGTAAATTCTTTCAGAAATGGTGCCCATATTTGGACTGCTTTACGTCTGGTAATAGAACCTTGTTCGGCCAAAATATACTCAACACTAGCGCTGCACATTTTGAAACAAGATTGATACAGACGGCATAGGTCGCAATTAAAAGTAGAAAACGAATTTCTGGCGCAGGCGATGAAAACCGGATTGCGCGGTTTTCCTTTCTCTTTTCTCCTTTGGCCGTTTGGCAAATGCCCTGAGTGGCAGATTGTGTGAAGATACGGTTGCCAGTTCCCGATGCAAACATAAGAAACTTGGGGCTACTCGGCGGAATTATGCTCCCTAGGCGTAGGTACCAGATGCATTCCGTAGGGAACGTGATAACAGTCTTTCAAAGCCAGATAGACTTTGCTACAGAGCACAAGCGTGTGTAAGTGGCAAACTTGAAAAGTGTAAAAGTTTGGCAGAGTAATCGGAAACAGTGAGATGAAAAAAATGCGTACAGTATTAGTAACCGGCACTGCTGGTTTCATCGGATTTCATCTGGCGACGCTATTATTAAAAGAGGGTTTTAGAGTCGTTGGCTATGATGGCATGACGGATTACTATGATGTGCGCCTAAAAGAACGCCGCCATCAAATGTTGCTCCAAAATCAGGCGTTTTCATGCAAGATCGGGATGCTTGAGGATTATGAAACCCTCAAAACCCTGTGTGATACTGAAAAACCGGATATCATTGTCCACCTCGCGGCGCAGGCGGGTGTGCGTTACAGTCTGGAAAATCCGCGTGCGTATATTGAATCAAACATTGTCGGCACTTTCAACGTCATGGAATGTGCCCGCGAGTTAAAAGTTGACCACCTTTTGATGGCCTCGACGTCGTCGGTATACGGGGCCAACGAAGAGATGCCATTCGTTGAAACCGAAAAAGCTGATACGCAACTTACAATTTACGCATCGACCAAAAAGGCGATGGAAACGATGGGGCACTCTTATGCCCATCTTTGGGATTTGCCGACTACAATGTTCCGGTTCTTTACTGTCTACGGCCCTTGGGGTCGGCCCGATATGGCATTGTTCAAATTCACCAAAGGGATACTCGAAGATACACCGATCGATATTTACAATAACGGCGATATGTATCGCGATTTCACCTATGTCGAGGATTTGGTAAAAGGCATTCGTCTGCTTATTGATGCTGTGCCAGTGCGCCCAAAGACACCGCAAGATGTGCCGGAAGGTGACAGCCTAAGCCCAGTAGCACCATATCGTGTGGTTAACATCGGCAACTCGGACAAGGTGAGGTTGCTAGACTATATTGAGGCCATTGAGGAAGAGCTGGGGAAACCGGCGATCCGAAATTATATGGGCATGCAAAAAGGCGATGTTCCGGCAACATGGGCAAACGCCGATCTTCTGAAAGAACTTACAGGGTATTGTCCCCAAACCCATATCCGTGAAGGAGTACAACTGTTTGTACGATGGTATAGGGACTATTATAGAAAGTAGTTAGTATGGTTGATTTAACCTCTGTGAAAGTGGCCGTAATTGGCCTTGGATATGTTGGCCTGCCTTTGGCTGTCGAATTTGGCAAGCAACGAAAAACTATTGGTCTTGATGTTGATTCATCCCGGATCAACGCCTTGGGCAAAGGCCATGACGCCACATTCGAGGTAAGCCCCCAAGAATTGCAAGAGGCAACCCATCTTAGCTATACGACAGACAGTGACGATATTCGGGAATGTAATGTTTACATTGTCACGGTTCCCACGCCTGTGGACATCCACAAACGGCCAGACATTTCGCCATTGATCAAAGCATCTCAAACCGTTGGCAGCGTCATCAGCAAAGGTGACATCGTCATTTATGAGAGCACCGTTTATCCCGGTGCAACCGAAGATGACTGCATCCCTGTCGTCGAGCAAGTTTCAGGATTAAAGTTCAATGTCGATTTCTTCGCAGGTTACAGTCCCGAGCGGATTAACCCTGGTGACAAAACACGGCGACTACCTGATATAAAAAAAGTGACTTCCGGATCGACACCCGACACAGCAATGTTTGTAAACGCGCTTTATCAAACGATTGTCACTGCGGGCACACATATGGCCCCGACGATCAAGGTGGCTGAAGCCGCTAAGGTGATTGAAAACACCCAGCGGGATGTGAATATCGCGCTTGTAAACGAGCTGGCGCTGATATTCCACAAACTGGATATTGATACACTGGACGTGTTAGAGGCTGCGGGCACAAAGTGGAACTTTTTACCGTTCAAACCCGGATTGGTCGGGGGGCATTGTATTGGTGTCGATCCGTACTATCTGACCCACAAAGCCCAGTCCGTTGGATATCACCCGGAGGTAGTGCTATCAGGCCGTCGCATAAACGACGGGATGGGGAGTTATGTTGCAAACCTGTTGGTGCGGCAGATGCTGGAAAAAGATATTCCCGTAACAAAAGGGACGCGTGTTTTAATTATGGGGCTGACGTTTAAAGAAAACTGCCCTGATTTACGCAACACCCGTGTAACAGATATTATTGACGAACTGGAAACCTACAAATTTTCGGTGGATGTATACGATCCCTGGGTGGACCCAAAAGAGGCCGCTGATGAATATGACATACACCCGATCAAGGCTCCGGAGGCGGGTAGCTATGACTGTATTCTGCTTGCTGTCGGTCACGACGAGTTCAAGAAAATGGGTCCGGAAAAAATCCGGTCTTTTGGGAAAAAATCCCACTTCTTTTACGACCTTAAGGGCCTGTTTGACCGGAAGTTGACGGATGGGCATCTATAGCTGCGTGTTTTAGTTGGGTGTCTATAAGGCATTTGGCAGGGCGCAATCAGCTCGCCACGTTTCATGCTTGCTGATTGGATCAGATGCTTTTTTCAATCTGGCAGGGTACCGCACAAGAGTTTGCGGCTGTTGGGTAAATGAAACCAGAAATACCTAAGGCCGCCATCGTCAATTTGGCGGCCCTCGGGATCAGGTTGATATTCCGGACCAAAAGCCGCCGCTCATGCGTAGGTTGTCGGCGTGGTTTATGAAAACGGCCTTGATTTCGTTGATATACGCATCAAACCAGCGATCAACAAAGGCATCGCGGGTTTCGCCGGCATTCGGTGTAGGCAGCGCAATCACATCGGTTTTTATGCGGTCTGCGTCCCACAGAGAAATAGAAAAGAACGATTTGATGCCGGTGCGATAACAGGTTCTGGGAACATAATCGGATAGGCCAACCTGCCGGTTGAACAGGGTGCGGCGGGGTAAATTTGGAACACCAGCCCCATCAATAGCGATTGTAACAATGCGCCCGCCCTTAACGGCTGACATGATGGCGCGAGCCAAACCCATTTCGTCGGTACTGGAGGTGGACAGGATACGCCCGGCGGCAGGGCCGGAGTCTATCACCGGTGTTGAGGCGACCCAGACCCCGTCCAGCCCGGAGGCAACAAATGCGGCAGGTCCGGCAAACAAAGCACCGATATGGCCGGTAACCAGAAAAGCACCTTTGTCGGCGGTCATATTATCACGGATTTTTTTGGCACCGGCCTCAACGCCATCAATTAACGCCATCACCTGATCCCCTTGCTCGGGATTGCATTCCAGCCAATCCAGAATGAGATAATCGGCAAGGTTGATCCAGCGCACCCGCTTTTCCCACGCGTCCCGGTCTACAGGTTCGACGCCAAGGTCTTTCAGGCGTTGATATGCCCACTCAAACCGCGCAGTCGGGATATTGGCATCCTCCAGACGGGCAGAAATTTTTTCCAGACCCTCGACTAGCGTTTCAGGAAGCCCCTCTGCGCGAACATCAAGATCGTGCTGATACGCGCCCAAAGCCTCTTGCTGCCGTCCGGCCATCGCCAAGGCGCTGGCACATTGGCGTCGCAATATGGAATTATCAGGGTCTGCGTTTGATAACTCGACCATAATATCTGCGGCCTCGTCATATCGCCGCACGGAACGCAGGGCGCGGGCGAACTGTAATTTGAAACTGGAGGATTTGGAAAAGGTAATACCCGAATTTTCCACCACTTCGACCGCAGCACGGTTTTTCCCATTCGCCAGCAAGGCCCGCAGCAGCAAATCAGCAGCCCGGCCGTTTTCAGGCGCCATATCAAATGCGGCTTGCAGAATTTCCAGCGCGGCGGGGTCCTGTTTGTTCAATTGGAACTTTGCGTTGCCATACTCAAAAAATGCAGCCGCATCTTCGGATAATAGAACATCTGCATCCGACAATGCCAATGCGGCTTCGCTGGCACATCCGGCGCGGGTCAACACGCCTGCTGCACGGGTAACAACGGATAATGCATCGCGGTTCAGGGCAACGGAAATCCGCGCGGCCTCGGCCGCTCTTTCCAGTTGACCATCCCGATAAAGTGCGGTGGTTGAGAGATCGGACAGTCGCGGATCCGACAGACAATCAGGCAAATAGCCCAAAGCCATTTCCGCAGCCTGTTTGTTGTTTTTGAACTGAAGCGAAATCTGGATGGCCTGCGCACAAATCGCCGGGTTTTCCGGGCCATAGGACAACGCCGTCTGAATCTCGCTCTCGGCCTCGGTTTGACGTCCCAGACGCGCATAGTAACTCGCAATTTCCGATCGCTCGCGGATACGGTCTGGTTGTGCGTTCAGGATTGCCTGCAATACTTCGATAGCCGAGGCATAATCCTGCTTGGCAATCATCGGCGCAAGGATTGACTGCCGAACTATTGCAATATTTTCATCATTATCCAGATCAAGAGTATCAGGTATGGTTATCATGATAATACATCCAATCTCTACTAGCATACGGAAAACTAAGCCTTATTGTCTGGCAAAGTAATTTAAGTGTCTTGTACATACAATAACGAATGCCAGAGTCATTATCCACCCAGGTAGCCCGTCATGCTTTACTGTGACCCAAATGCCTGAATAAGCGCATTTCCACTGAATCAATTAAAAGTTCTTGATGCCAACAGAGTTCTTGCGGCATATTGCAGCGTGTTGAGCTGTGGTCGTATTGGTTGCCTAAATGCTTGTGAGAAATAAGAAATCTGACCTTGCAATTTTTGCCAATCCGCATGAAATATGAACCAGATATCAATTTATAGGGCTGCCGTTTGCAAGACGACATCCTTATTATCTAAGAGCCTCCGCAAGGAGTCGGAACCAAAAGGGAAAGCATATTGGTGCAAGCTGCGCCAAGTGATTATTTGTTGAATGTTTACAATTACACCCATTGGGTCGTGCCGAATTAATACGCCGCTTAGAATTGCAGCGCAGGAATATAAGCTTAAGCGGAATCTAGACCGCGTTTACGGGTTTTGTCACAGTAGCGCTGAAGCCGTTCAGCAGGTCAAGTTCCTGTTTGGCGACTATACTCCAAGCCAGGATGTCGAGCCGCTGATTTCACCAAGCCAGTCTATCAAAGAGCTTTTGCAAACAAAGCATCAAACCTCTGATCTGTATATTGTTGAGCTGTCTTCCGCCAAGCAAATAATGCTTGGTGAAGAGAGCGTTCAAATGAATTATTTAGTTCAGCGTTACCGTGATTTTTTCTCGGACAAACCAAACGCTGTCGAATTTTGGCGTTATGCCCAGATTGGCGGTCAAAGCGAGATCGACCGCTTTTTGACGCGTTTTGTCGAACAGGGCGTCATCACCCATGATGGCTTTTCTGTTTTACGCAAACTTCGCTATCAGCTGACCAGCCGCACAGCATTGCGCCAAGACGTGGATTATCTGCTGCAAAATCTGCCGGAGGTTCTATTTATCAGCCATGTTAACGCGGTGAAGACAGACGGCCAGCCTATTGCGTCACGGGAAAAATATATAAATATGGTCAAAACGTGTGTGGCTGATGCTGGTGGCGTTTTGTGTGATCCAACCGAAGTGATGGAGCTGACCGGTCAGGAATTCGCGATCGAGGATAACAGCACAAGTCTGGCCCACTTTACGCCCGGATTTTCCAAGCTTTTGTTTGACGACTGGCTTTCGCAAGCCATTTCTCCACTTATCGATTCACTGGCAAAAACCAAAAAATCCCAACACATGATGGATGCCCTGATTGCCGACCTGAAATACCAGATCCGTGATGGGGTGATAGATCAGGCCAAGCCTCGTATTGACACAGCACTTGAACTTTTTGGCCCTATGCCCGACCTTGTGGCCCTGAACGCACACTGTCTTATGATGTCCAAAGACCATGAAAAAGCCGTGCAAGCCCTAAAACAGAGTCTCGCTAAAAATCCGGCAGACACGGCGTTGTTAATTCCTTTGCTTGAAGGCGCCACTATTAAAGGCGACACGAAGGAAGCCTTTGGGTATTTTGAGCGCCTGCGCGCTCTCGATTGTGTGCCGCCGGTATCCCATGTTCTGGATCTGGCAGATAAACTGGAAACCGAAGGCCGGTTAGGCAATGCATTGGTGCTGTATCGCCACGTATATGCGCAAGACCCGGATGTGCCTTCGACGCTCGAAGCCATTGCCCGAATTTCTTTGGCTACGAATGACCAGACCGAAATTGCAAACTGTGCCGAACTGCTGACGCAAACGCAAACGCGGCTGACCCCTGAATTAAGCGCAGAAGTATTGTTGCAAGGCGTATCGCCACACAGGTTCAAGGCCTATCTTAAACTGTTGGCCGAGGAAGTGCCGGCCGACTATTTTTCCGTGCTGGATTATCTCGAGTCCGGCGGAAATGACAATTTGATTGCAGAAATAATTGCCGAACATGCTAGCACACAAGAAGAAATACTGGATCACCCGTTTGTTTGTGGAATTCTGGCAACGTGGAAAACAGATTTGCAAAATGACATCTCGGTAAAGCAGAAATTCGAGATACTGAACCGTATTCAACTTATTTCGACCACAAACAGGGAAGCGCGGATCGCCAGTAAAGAGCTGCGCAATGATACTTTGTCGCGAGTTCGCAGCCTGATTAAATCCAATGATGTTCCGGCAGTAGAAGATTTGCAAAAAGAAATAGCACTGGCCGTGCCGCCAATTCTGGACGCGCCAATTTTTTTATCGCGCCATTACTATAAGGCGGATAACAATGAAAAAGCGCTGGAATACGCACAATTGGCGATGGAGATGGCCCCTGACAACATTGGTTCAGTCCTTATGGCAATGCGGAGTGCGTTTAAATTGAAGGCCTATCTAGTGGTGGATCAAACGGCCAAAAAGATCATAAAGCTGGGAAATTCGGATCTGTTACCAGCTGTTCAAGAAGCGCAAAAAAGATTGGACCGACTGCCTGCATTATGCTTGCAGGCCTCGCGAAACGAGCCTGATTTTATTGTAGCCTGGAAACTGGCAGAAATTGCAACCCGCAATGAAGCACTGGCACCCAAAGCCAGACACCAGTTGAACAAGATAAAAAAGAAACTGGGGGCGCATGTGCGGAAAATGCAAAAGGAAAATGATCCGGATTATTTGGAGTTCACCCTGAGGATCGAGGCCCTGATCCCTGACTTTGAAATCGTTCTGCAATCTTTGGGCCGCTACTATGTCAGCCAACGGCAGTTTGACAAAGCCTTGCCCTATTGGGAACAACTGAGCGTTTTGCAGCCCGATGACGAAGCCTCACTTTTCCAGTTGGAGCGCTGTTATCATCGCGCTCCAAAGCTTCAATCAGCATAGCTCAGAGGGAAACCCATGGCTGAGAACCTATTAGACGCCTATATGGTGCCTCGCATCAAATCTGCCCCCAAACCTGACACGGTTGTGCTGGAGTTGTGTAAACAACTTGTCCAAGAATCCCAAACTCCGGGTATTGCCTCGCGTAACTTTGAAAAACTGCGCCCGCTGCTGGAAGAATACGCGGGCAGTTTGGAAGTTCTGAAAACCGGTGCCGATTTGCTGGAGCGCAAACGGATAAAATCGGGCATGCTCGAAACATGGACAGAACTGCATACCAAATTCCCTCGGGACGGCCATCTTCTTCGCATGCGTCTACGTTGGTTGCGGCGCGGAAAATACATGGAAGAGGGCTTTATTGTCATCAACCAGTCGCTGCCAAACAGGGCAAAAAATGTCGAGCAAGCGGTTACCGCCCTGCTGGCCTATAGCGAACTACAAGCCTTTGGCGAAATTGACGTGATGATGGAAGAACTGCTGCCCTTGCATCCCACAGACAGTAAATTGCGTATCCTTTACGCCAAAAACCTGATGCGACAAAACCGGTTTATTGATGCGCATATGGTGGTCAAAACCATCGACAACCCGGCTCGTCTCAGCGCGGCGCCTCGTCATATAATTGCCGAAATCGAGGAGCAGGCAGGATTTCAAAAATCCCACGGCGCCGATGATCTTGTGGGTTTGCTTGGGCGGTTGGTCCAGAGGTATAGTGATCGCACGCCACGGGTACGAGACCCAAAATCGCTGGGCTGCGTGGTGTTTTACACCGGTCAACTTGGTGCGGGTGGCGCAGAGCGGCAGTTGACGCGGATTGCCGCCGGGTTCGAGACCATCCGGATTGAAAAGGGCGAAATGGACGGCGTAAAACTGACCGCGCCGTTTCGAGTTGCCGTGCGTCATGCCAATGCTGAATCGGGTGCCGATTTCTTTTTGCCTGTATTGGAAAATGCCAATGTGGAGACATTTCTTTGCGTTGACACTGAAAAACCGTCCATTCAGGACTTGAACCTGAACGACCCGGATTTTGAAAAACTGCTTACTTTTTTACCGGCAGATATACTGGACAACACCCTGCGGCTGGTCCCCTATTTTCGAAAACACAATGTCGAGGTTGCCTATCTTTGGCAGGACGGCGGCATTCTGGCGGCTGCGCTGGCTGCGCTGATTGCAGAGGTGCCGTCGGTCATTGTTTCGTATCGGGGCCTGCCACCCAACCTGCGCCCCGATCTTTATCGTCCGCAGTTGGAGGGCCTGTATCGAAGCATGAGTAAGGTTCCCGGTGTGATTTTGAATTCCAACTGCATTGCAGCGGCACGGGCCTATGCCGAGTGGCTTGATCATCCCGTTGACCGGTACAATGTAATCTATAACGCGCTTGTGCCCGCCAGCACCGCCGGAGACGCGCGTGATTTACAGATTTGGCAAGATGTCGAAACCCGTTCGGCCGACTGCATTCACACTGTTGTTGGTGTGTTTCGCTTTGACCCGAACAAGCGGCCGATCTTGTGGGTGAAAACAGCGGCGGCTTATTTGGCTAAACATCCTGATACGCGGTTTATTATTGTTGGTCAGGGCAGCGATTTTGCAAAATGCACGACGTTAATCAAAGAAATGGGCTGCGAGGACCGAATATTTTTGGTTGGCCGGTCGAATCATGTCGGTTATTGGCTGGAAAAAGCGGATATTCTTTTGCACTTGGCCGAATACGAAGGGCTGCCAAATGCAATTATAGAGGCCCAGATTGCTGGTCTGCCGGTCGTTGCAACTCCGGCAGGGGGGACGCACGAGGCAATGGTTCACGGTTCCACGGGATATTGCCTTGGGTCGAATTCAAACCCTGACATAGAAGAAGCGCTGTCGTTTCTGGACGATGTACTGAACACCCCGCAGAAAGCGGAAAAAATGGGCAAGAGGGCACATAAATTTACCAAAGAACGGTTCACTCTTGAACGGGCCTTGCACGGAAACTTGCGTCTGTTTGTGGATCCGCCTCACTGATAAAGCATTCACCGGGAAAACTGTTGAAACATTGCATCGTTGAAAACGCGGGGAACTGGTTTACCGCAAGCGCCCCCAAAGACTGCTTTCGCAAGGAAGCTGGCTGTATCAAAACCGCTATGAAATCTCGGCAAATTGGCTTAAACTTTTTTGATGCAAAGTGATGCGTCCAAACAACATCTGGTTCCGCTCGTCTCGCCTAATTTTGGAGAGCGGATCGGCACGTTGATGCATCGTGAAATGCGCACACGGTTTTCGGGCGGCGCGCTTGGGTATGCATGGGCGTTTCTAACGCCTGTTGCCTGGATCGGATTTGTTGTGGTGGCATTCCATTTATTGAATCGGTTACCACCAATATCTGTGTCGCCACAATTATTTGTCGCCACTGGAATTTTGCCATACATCCTGTTTCGCCAGACAATCACCTCTACCATGCGCGCCCTTCAGGCCAGCCGCTATATGATTTACGCGCCTTCGATTTCTGTTGCCGATATTTTGCTGGCGGCTTCGCTTCTAGAATTGATGAATGCAGTAATAATCGCGGTAGCCCTGTTTGGGGCCTTCTTGCTATTGTTTGACGCCCAACTGCCGGTGGATCCGTTAAAGGTTGCGTTTGGGCTGCTACTGGCATGGTTGCTTGGGGCCGGGTTCGGGCGGTTCTCGGCGATTCTTGCCCGGATGAGCGATACCTATGGCCGCCTTGTGCCGACCATGTTGCGACCCATGTTTTGGATTTCAGGTATTTTCTTTACCGCAACAGAACTACCGGAAAGCGCGGTGAAGATTTTTTATTTCAGCCCGCTATTTCATGCGATCGAAATTGTCCGCGAGGGTTTCTTTCTGGGGTATAGTTCCCCTTTGTCCGATCCAATTGTTCCATTTGTCGGTGGCGCATTCTTTTTCGCCACATCGCTGGTAATCGAGCGTTACTGGAAAGCAATCGATAAAAAGAGGGGGGTGTTGTGATTCAGCTTATTGACGTGACCCATTTTCATGCTGCCCCTGATGGACCCAACATCCTTTTTGGTAATATAAACGCCATTTTCCGCCGTAACGAACGGGTCGGAATCCTGGCAGGCCAAGGGGCGGGAAAGACCAGTCTTGCCCGAATTTTAACGGGTGTTGAAAAACCCAACAAAGGTGTCGTGCGACACCGGGGACGCGTTTCTTGGCCGCTTGGGTTTACCGGCTGGTTGCACATTGGCCTGTCAGGGGATGATAATGCAGCGATTGTTGCACGGCTGATGGGCGAATCCCCGTCTCGTGTAATTGCTTTTTGCCGCTCTTTTTCTTATCTGAATGAAAACATGAGCCGGATCGTCGGTGTTTACTCTCCGGCTGCCAAGGCACAGTTCGGATTTGCCCTGTCTATGGCATTTCACTGCGATTATTATATTGCCGATGAAACAATCGGGGCAGGTGACGCCGCCTTTCGAGAGCGAAGTGCCGCAATGCTGAACCAGCGTCTGTCTGATGCCGGACTTATTTTTCTGTCTCGCAATTCGTCCCAGCTGGAAAAATTCTGCGACCGGTTTCTGGTGCTGGTCAACAGTCAGCTGGTTGAAGTAGACTCGGCCCAGCTTGCCGAAGATATTTTGAAACTCGACCAAGAAAACAAAGCGGGTAGTTTAAAAGAGATGACCAATGGCCGATAACGTATCAGACGCCCAGAAAAAAGAAGCAGAGCGCATTGAAAAATGGCGCGCTGAACGTGCGGCCGTTGCAGCCGCGGCCAAGGCAGAGCGAATCGAGAAGGCTGAAACCGAAAAAGAGCAGCGGGTGTTGAAAGCGGCTGAAGAACGTAAAAATCAGCTATCGTTGGAGGAAAAAGAACGCACAGAAAAGGCGGCGGCCCTATTGCCGGACGCCAGCGAACTTGCCGACATTCGCCAAAATTTGCGACACGAGCAGCGCCAGCGTCGGGTTTTTTCTTTTATCCAGATGCTGATATTCGTCATTGCACCAACAATTGTTACCGCCTGGTACGTAACCTTTGTGGCCGTCCCCCTCTATGAGGCCCGATCAGTTGTGACCATTGCCACCCCCGGCAGACCGCAGGATGCAGGGCTTCCGGGAATGTTGGGGTCAATGATGCCTCAGAGCAATATGAACGAAGCCTTTATGGCAAAGGAATTCATCAATTCTCTGGAAATGATGCAGCTTATGGAGAAGGGCGAAGGGTTACTAAGCTATTATAGCAGCCCCGAGATGGACCCATTACAACGCCTGCGCGATTTGCCGTTGTTACAAATCGAGAGCAGCAGCTATTACCGGCGTTACATCCGGACGTCGGTTAACATTCAAACCGGGCTGTTGACGCTATATGTGAATGCGCGCACGCCTAAGGATGCCAAAAGGTTTTCCTTAGCAATTCTTAAACACGCCGAAACGAAAATCCGCGCTTTGTCCCGTGCCCTGTTTCAAGAGCAGATTTTGGAAAATGAGGGAGCAGTGAAGCGAGCGCGTGGCGCGCTCGAGGATGCGCGCGGCGACTTAATCCGGCTTCAGATCAGCAGCGGCTATGCCAACCCTCGCGAGAGTGTTGCAGAAGTTTATACCGCTATTTCTACACTTGAGGGAGAGCTGTTGAACCTTCAGGGGCAAATCGACAACACCGTCATGCTTGGACAAGAGGATTCACGCCAAATGGAGCAACTGGTTGAAAGAAAATCCACCTTGGAAAACAGGGTCGAGCAGCAACGCTTGCGGTTGATCAGCTCTGATAAAGGAAAATCCCTTAATGAAATTCTGGCGGATTTCGAGTTTTCAATCGTGCAACAAGAGATTGCCGAGCAAACATGGGCGGCCGCTCTGGTCTCGCTCGACAGTGCCCGTAACGCTGCGGCATTAGGCCTTAGCCAGTTTCAGGTTGTTGTGCCCCCAAACACATCATTGGTTGCCGCACATCCGAACCGGATCAAAACAACACTGTTGGCATTTTTGGCATTTTTCAGCATGTTTGGTGCATACAAAGTGTTCCAGCCCAAGGTTAGCTAACGTCGATCTTAGATCATGGGGTAATCATGTGCGTGAAATTCATCGGCGAAAATGTCGTTGATAATATCCAGTTGCGCCCGAGTGAACATTTCTTCGACAGCATACCCCATGCCGATGGACCCCTGTTTGGCATGGGGTATAGGGCCGCAGTTATTGAGACCCAACTGGCGCAACAGATTGCGAAAATCACCGGTCAGGTGCTCTTGTCGCAAAACAATCCGCGCCCGATAGGGCAGTTTGCTTTGATAAAGGTCATGATTTCGTGCCAGATTATACCCGCCTGTCTCAAAGAGTTTCTGGATACTCTGACGAATATTCTTTGCCGGATTTACCATTGGCTTGCCGGTGTATTTGGCCAGTGAAAGGTTCATATTTGCTAATGAAACCAGTTTTGCATAGGGGTTTCGCACGGAATATATCACCGTGTATTCTTGGCTTGGCAGTTCCAGTAACGCCTCGACAGCGGTCAGCGACATGTGGTTGAAAAACGGGTAAACTTTGTCAGAATGCACGCGGGTTTTTATGGCTTCGGCATTGTTTTCTTCCCGAACCAGTTTGATATATTGTGCTTCTACCCTGTCATTTGCGGCGTAATTCTGTGGTCGCCCGCCAAGTGACATTCGCTTCAACTCATCCACTGGGCTGATGGGCGTGACAATATCCCGGGGGCCGCAATGCGGTGACAGCGCCATCTCGATGCTGGTTCCGGCCACCTTACGGCCTTTAACAAAAACAAACCTGTGTTTGTAACTAAGGATCAATGCGCCTCCTTGCCGCCTGGGTCACTATCCTTTTGGAGCATTGTTTCTCCTCGGGTTTCAGGACATCAAGCATATAACTACGGCTAGACTCTAAACACTTTTGTCCGCGTTTCTCTTGAAAATCGGGCGCGGTCATTTGCCTTCTCCGTGCGCGGTGTCATAGCCAAAATAGCGTTGGTAACCGGCACAGCGGATTTCAATATCGTTCGCCAGACCAACATGTTCCGAGGTTAAATTCCGCTCTGCAATAGATGGCTCGCGAAACCTTCGGCCTTCATGGCGGTTGGCCTCGAAACCGCGGTTGAATCCATCCAGAAACCGCATGGGTTTATCGCCAAATTTCCAACCCAGCGACCTTTCTAACGCTGCGCGAAAATGCGGATCTTGCGTAAAGTCCTCGTAACGGACAACACTGAAGGGATGCCCAATTGCCGACAAGTGCTGGCAAAACAGAACCAAACCAAGCGATTCCTGCACGCAGTAATCAAGCACCCAAGCGGGCGGGTACTGATCTTCGTTTCCCTGCCGCCTATGCTTTTCCATGAAACTAAGGGCGATGCTAAAAATATGCCTGACGCTGACCAGAATATGTGCAGGGTTGAAAACCTCGAGTACGCGCTGGTGTTCGCTACACTGCACTTCTTTAAACCCCCATTTTATCGGCCGCAATTGTGCGCCCAACAGCTGGTCAAGCATAGCAATCGGTGCCAGACCTTGCGCTTGTTTATACCGGCTTTCAGAAATTTCCATCCCGAATTGCAATAGCTGTGGCGTTAACATTTTGCGATAAGGGGGCGTGTGAAATTTTGGCTCGATAAAGACAATTTGCTCTGGTTGTCGGGTTAAAATATTGCACAGCATTGTGCTTCCCGAACGTCCGATCGCCGCGATATATAGGTCTGGCCTTAAATTATGCATCACACCGCCCACTGGCCATCAGGCCCAATTCGGCGGGAATGATAATATTGGCTGCCGTCTGTCGGCGTACCCGCCTGGCCGACATTTGCGAAAGCGCCAAAAATCGCGCCGGGTTTTGCGCCAATTCCAGCATCGACTCGGCCAATCCGTTAACGTCCTCTGCGGGGACCAGGCACGCACAATCCGGGTCGGTAAATTCGGATACTGCAGCTACGGTATTGGTCACCGCAACAAGTCCTGACGACATGGCCTCGTCACGTGATACGCCTTGCGTGTCCATACGTGTGGGCACCAGAAATACACCGTTTTCTTTGTGGATAGCACTGATTTCTGACTGGGTTAAAAACCGGCGTTCACAGGTGACGTTCTGAAACCGGAAAAGCGGCGACAACTGTTCCTCGAATAGATCACCATCACCAATTATGCGGAACGAAAAATGCTCGAACAGTGGGTGCTTCGACATTTTAATAATAGCTGCCGCCGTAAGGTCGTTGGCATAGCTCCAGTTAGCAAATGGCCGGATGGACAAAACACTAAACCGATGGTGCGGTTTTTTGGCTTGGTAGTTAAACAGGTCCGTATCGATAGGGTTGTGGATTACGCACCAACGGCCATTCGGCAAGGTAATACCCAGACTACCCAATGCTCTCTCTGCCGCATTTTCAGACACAAAAACAAGCTTTAGGTTGGGTGGCCAGTCATCCGCTAAACCACGCCAAAACCGTTTGCGCCGCAAATAGGTTTGTTTCTGAGCCTGCCGTCTGGGGTCGGAGATATCCGGGAAATTGGTTGTGTAGTGGGGCAACATCTCGGAGCCATGAAGCCAAGCATAAACCGGCAAGTTGATGCCCGTGCAGGACAGAGCCGCCCACATGTCATCGGCCAGAGCGTGAGCCGCAATGCAATCCGGAGCAAACCGTGACAGCGCCACTTGCATTGCATTTTGATCGCCGGTCTCGATACTGCACCCTTCAAAGTGGCGTTTGCCGGTGCCCGCCCCAAGAACAAACACCTGCACTTGATGGCCATAGGCCTGATACTGCACCACTCTTCGGTGTAAAAACGGGTAATTATAGAGCTGCCTTGCGCTTGGGTAGCCTCTGCAAAGTAGAAAAATCCGCATTAGCAAACTCTCATCAAACACCGGCTACACGAAGGCGGGCAATGACCGCACGTGCTTGGCACATTCCGGGGTGAGGGTGTGAACCGCCAAAAGCCATGTAAACCGAAATTACGCCTTGTCGCAAATAGCATATTTCCAAACCCTACCGCAACCCCGACGGCGGGGAACTGCCAAACGCCTTTTAGCAAACCGCAGCGCAGCGCTCATCTCTACAACGAA
>CAYSAZ010000048.1:0-18746 GCA_964429065.1 uncultured Rhodobacterales bacterium | reverse complement strand
CGTGCATCCCCGGCGCCCGTTGGGCAATACCTTGTGGGAGTTGGCGATGTTCTTAGGATCACGGTTTGGGACCACCGGGAGCTGACGTTGCGCGCGGGCCCAGAGCGGGGCCAGATTGAATCTGGTAGCTCTGTAAATGCCAGCGGTGATATTTTTTATCCCTATATCAAACATGTTAAGGCCGCCGGGCGCACAATCCGTGATATTCAGGATGAGCTGACCCGAAAGCTGGCAAAATACATCCCCGATCCACAGATCGAAGTGAAAGTCGCGGCGTATAACTCGCAAAAAGTTGTGGTGACAGGGGCGGTGGTGCAGCCGCGCTCGATGACCGTCAACAATATCCCGCTTACGCTGATCGAGGCCGTGAACGGCGCCGGTGGGCTGGCCCCGAATTCAGACAGCAGTCATGTAACTGTGAAACGGGGCGGGCAGACATATTACGTGCATCTAAAGGCGTTTTTGGCGAATGGGCGTGCAGGGGGAAACCCGATCCTGCAAGGCGGCGATATTGTCAATGTGCCGGTGCATGAAAACAACGTGGCGTATGTTTTGGGTGAAGTTACGCGACCCGGGCCGGTTGATCTGGAAGATGACGGGGTTAACCTGACGGATGCGATTGCACAACGCGGTGGTTTGGCCAAAGGGACTGCGGATGCACAGGGGATATTTGTCTTTCGGGCGCAGGCGCGCAACAAGGGGTTTGATGTGTTTCAACTGGATGCAACCACGCCGCTTGCCTTTGTTTTAGCAACACAATTTACGTTACATCCTCAGGATGTCATTTATGTGGTCACCGACCCGGCTGCTGAGTGGAATGCGGTGATTGCCAATCTTCTGCCGTCAATTTCAGCCGTGCGCGGTGTGCAGGTAATCGGAGGTGCGCTCTAGTGATTTCATCGGTTCTTGTGGTTTGTGTCGCAAATATATGCCGCTCGCCGGTTGGAGAGCGCTTGCTGGCACAGGCTTGTCCTGATCTGCGGGTCCAGTCTGCGGGGATTGCTGCGCTGGTCGGGCATGCAGCGGACAAAGATGTTGTCGAAGTAGCTGCCGAACATGGTCTTAGTCTGGCAGGGCATGCAGCGCGCCAGTTTACCAGCGAAATTGCGGCCGATTTTGATTTAATCCTGACCCTGGAAAAGGGCCATATGCGCGTTGTTGCTGAACAGGCCCCCGCCGCCCGTGGCAAAACCATGCTTTTAGGGCAGTGGCTGGGCCAGACCGATATCGCTGATCCTTACATGAAAAGCCATGATTTCCATGTGGCGGTTTTTGAAGAAATACGTAATGCCGCTCAAGCTTGGGCATCAAAACTTGGTGGAAATAATGTCTGAAACGGCGGGTTACGATAAGGATGGAGACGGTGAAATTGACCTGATGGAGCTGTTTGATGTGCTTTACAGGCGCAAGTTTACGGTTCTGTTTTTCACTATTCTGGCAATCGCTATCGGTGTTATATTTGCGCTGTTTTCCACACCAATTTATCAGGCCGACGCCTTGGTGCAGCTTGAGGAAAAGTCCAGTGGCGGGCTGGCAGTATCGGCAGAACTTTCGGATTTACTGGGGGATAGCGTGCCGCAATCTATCACCGAAATTGAGATACTCCAGTCGCGGATGATATTGGGTAAGGTTATTAATGATCTTAAACTGAACTGGTCAGCGGAACCAAAACGCTTGCCAATGGTCGGGAATTTCCTAACCCGGTTTTCTATTCCTGACCCTCAATGGGGGATTATCTCCAACTATGCATGGCAGGGCGAGAGTGTCGTGCTAGGCTTGCTCGATGTTCCAAAATCTATGCTTGGCGAACCGATTGTCCTTACGGCCCTCGCAGATAATAAATTCACGCTAGATACCGGTGAGGGCGACCCGTTAGAAGGGCGTGTTGGCACGACTTTACACGATGAACTTTCCGGGCTTACCTTGCGGGTTGATCATATGGTTGGGGCGGTTGGCCGCGAATTTATTGTGCAGCAGGATAGTTTTTCCGATACGTTGCAAAATTTACGCGAAAATCTTTCAATCGGTGAGAAAGGTAAAAAAAGTTCAATTTTAAAGCTGGTATTGTTGCATCACGATCCAGAACAAGCCACTAAAATTCTTGCTAAAATCACCGAAGTGTATCTGCTGCAAAATCTGTCACGCAATGCCGCCGAAGCCGAGAGCAGTCTGGCCTTTATCAACGAACAAATCCCTGTGGCGCAAGAGCAGATTAGGGTTAATCAAGACGCGCTGAATGCCTTTATGCTATCACAAGAATCGGTAGATTTGACGTTTGAGACCCGCGCGCTGCTAGAACAGGTCGTTGAGATTGAGGGGATGTTAAATACGTTGGTATTGGAAGAACAAGAGCTGCAAAAACGCTATACCCAAAACCACCCAGCCTATCAGACTTTGCTTGATAATCGTCACCAGCTTGAAAAGCGTTTGATGCGTGTGCGCAGCCAAACCGTTGATTTGCCCGAAACCCAGCAACAGGTTTTGCGCCTAAGGCAGGATTTAGAGGTTTCACAGCAAATCTATTTGCAAATGGTTAATCGCGCACAAGAACTAAGCGTGATCAAGGCCGGAACTCTGGGGAATATCCGCATCATTGATTCAGCCCTTGCCGCAACAAAAGCGGTTAAGCCAAACAAGAAAAAAATTATTTTACTGGCCGGTGTATTGGGGTTGATATTCTCAACGGGCTTTGTTCTGCTGCGTTCTTACATGGCTAAAGGCGTTGAAGGAACAGAAGATATCGAACAAATCGGTGTGCCTGTATACGCCACCGTTAGCAAGGTGGGCTCTGGCGAATATGGCGGGACAGGTAAAAAAGATGCCCTTAAAATTCTAGCAAAGGTTGAGCCGACCAATCTGGCTGTTGAAGCCCTGCGCAGCCTGCGCACCAGTCTGCATTTTGGTATGCTGGAAGCCAAATCCTCCTTGTTGATAATTACAAGTTCCCGCCCCGGCGAAGGTAAATCCTTTATCAGCGTTAATCTTGCAACTGTGATGGCCCAGGCCGGGCAGAACATCTGTCTGGTCGATGCTGATATTCGCCGCGGGTACCTGCGCCGGTATTTTAATGTGAAAAAAACGGCCCCTGGACTAACGGATGTTTTGGCCGGAGAGGCGTTGATCGACGAGGTTATCCAGCAAGACCCCGACAATGGTTTATACTTTATTCCGGCGGGGAAATATCCCCCCAATCCATCTGAACTTTTGATGCATAAAAACTTTGCCGATGTGGCGGATTACCTTGATAACCGCTTTGATCTGACGATCCTTGATGCGCCACCGGTACTGGCCGTCACTGATCCGATTATTATGGCAAAATACGCCGGTATGATCCTGCTTACTGTGCGCCATCTGCTTACGAATATTGCCGAGGTCAAGGCCTCACAGAAAACGCTAGAAGCGAATGGATTGAAAATTACTGGAGCGGTGTTGAATGGTTTTGATGCCAAGAAAAGCAAATATGCTCATGGTGCCGCAAGCTATCAATATGAATATAAATCCCGCGACGCATAATTCCCGCTTTGCCTGAAAACCCCTCTCGCTTTTGTGCAAAAGTCCCGGTAAACTGGCGAAAACGCCTGCACAAATGTGGGCACATAAAACGAGCAGGCGGCCAATGGCCAAAAAAACACCTAAACGGTCGCGAAAGCGGCCCCGCAAGGCTAAAAAGCCCAAGCGGAATGTAATCGTGCGGGCTGCGCGCTGGCTGGTGCATGCCTTTTTCCGCGCGATCTGGTGGGTTAGTATCCGCACGGCTCTGGCCGGCACGCTCGGGATGGCCCTGTGGATTGGTTATTATTTTGCAACCTTACCCCCGATGGAACAGTTTCTGGATGGGCGAGAGCGCGGCTCCGTCACGCTTTTGGATCGTAACGCCAAGGTTTTTGCCTGGCGAGGAGAACAATTTGACGGCTCGCTTAGAGCAACGACGGTTTCGCCGCATTTGAAAAATGCCGTTATCGCCACCGAAGACAAACGTTTCTACCGCCATTTTGGCATCAGCCCACGCGGCATTGCCAGTGCTATCCGCATTAATCTGCGCGAAGGGCGCGGCCCATTGTCGGGGCATGGGGGATCAACGATTACGCAGCAGGTGGCGAAATTATTGTGTCTGGGTGAGGACTTGCCGGAAAAAGAATGCCGCCGTCAATCCATGTGGCGCAAGATCAAAGAGGTGCCCTATTCCATCGCGATGGAATTGAAATACAATAAGGACGGCATCCTGTCGATTTACCTCAACCGCACCTATCTTGGTGCTGGTGCCCAAGGTTTTGAGGCGGCTGCACAACGGTATTTTAACAAATCCGCGCGGGAGGTTAATATTGCCGAAAGTGCTATGCTGGCTGGGCTTTTAAGCGCCCCCACACGATTTGCGCCGACGAATAATCTGCAACGCGCACAGGATCGATCAAGTGTTGTGATCAAGCTGATGCAGGAACAAGGGTATCTGACGCGTATTGAGGCTGATCTGGCGCGGGCAACCCCTGCGGTTTTGTCACGTGCGGCACAGGCCCGGGCCGGAGGCTATTTCGCGGACTGGATCATGGCCGATGCCCCGGCATTTCTAACGCGCGAAACCTCTGAGGATGTGGAAATACGCACAACCCTTGATCAGGGCATTCAACGCGCCGCAGAACAGGCGCTGACCTATATTTTTGAAAATAAAGTCCGCGAAGGTTCAAAGGCGCAGGCCGCGATTGTTGTGATGTCGCCCGACGGGGCTGTGCGCGCCATGGTCGGCGGGCGCAAGATCAACGGGGCCGGGCAGTTTAACCGGGCAACGCAGGCGCTACGCCAGCCCGGTTCATCATTTAAACCGTTTGTTTACGGCGCAGCGTTGGAGTCCGGCATGCACCCGTTCGATCTGGTGCTGGACGCGCCGATCACGATAAATGTCCCTGGTTCAGGTGCGTGGAGCCCAAAGAACTATACCCATCAGTATTACGGTGAATTGCGTATGGTTGAGGCCATGGCAAAATCCCTAAACACAGTTGCTGTTCGCTTAAGCGAGCAGGTCGGGCGTGGCCGGGTGCGCGCAATGGCGACAGATTTCGGCATCACCTCACCGCTGGCTAAAGGTCCGGCAGTGGCGCTGGGGGTATCTGAGGTAACCTTGCTGGAAATGGTTGGTGCCTATGCCGGTATTTTGAACGGTGGGCGGTTAACCAAACCCTACGGTTGGCTTGAATTGCGTCTGCGCGGCGAAGATACCGTGCTGTTTTCGCTTGACCGCGTCCAAGGATTTCGCGTGCTTAGCGAGCGTGCCGACGGCTATCTGATTTATATGATGAACCAAGTGGTTGAAACCGGTAGCGGGGCGCGAGCCAGACTGCCGGGGCGCCCCGTTGCGGGTAAAACCGGCACCACGCAGGGCGCGCGGGATGCGTGGTTTATCGGCTTTACCGCCGATTACGTGGCGGGCGTCTGGATGGGGTATGATGATAACAGTAAACTGACAGGTGTTACGGGCGGTGGCCTGCCCGCTGAGATTTGGCACGAGGCTATGCTGCGCATCCATGAGGGCCTGCCGGTGCGCCCTTTGCCGATGATTGACCCGACATTTGAGCCACCACGCACCCTATCAGACGAGATCGATAATCTGGTTGATGACAGCCTGTTTGAGAACCTGTTTAACAGTATATTTGGCACATCCGGGCAGTGAATAGCTACCTATGAAAAACAGGAAAATTGGGTGCAGGAAACCAGTGCTGCTTATGAAAGTCTGTGGCCACCCACGTGGTTTACGGGTATGGCTGACGGCTCAATTCCACCCAGACAGCGGATATTTATGGCCCAAACATGCGGGGCGCTACGGGGGCGTCGAAACGGCAGGATGCCACAGATGGGGCAGAAATAGTCTTTCGCGGTTCTGGTGTGCATTGGTATAAAACCATATCCTCAAGCGGGGTTAGCAATCTGAAATCCACTGGATCAACGCGGCATATCAAAGCCCCGCGTTTTGTGCAGATTGTGCAATCGCATACCCGCACCTCGGTGAGCTTCATATCGACCTCAAACCGTACTTTTTGGTAGTGGCATGACCCTGAATACGTTGTTTTCATGGTCCCCAAAGTCCTTTCAGGCGTTCAATAATCGCATCTTGATCGGCAAATTTCAACCGTACGGGCAGGGCAAGAACCTCGGGCCTGAAATGTTTTGGCAGGCGGGCCATGTCCTTTTCGGTGGTGACAAGCTGCGCGGATTTGGTGTCAGCTTCGGCTTTCAGGCGGCGCAGGATGGTATCCGTATAAGGGGCGTGATCGGGAAAATCGCGTGTCGCCACCACGTTCGCACCCAGTGCTGAAAGGGTTGCGAAAAACTTACCGGGCCGCCCGATGCCGGCAAATGCCAGCACCCGGCTTTGGGGCCAGTCCATGCCGGTATCAAGGGGCTGTAATTCAGCTTTCCAGCGCGTAACGGCAGTAATTTCGGGCCATCTGCGCGCAAGGTTTTCCTGCGCGTTTGTCTTTCCGAGTGTCAAAATCACATCGGCCCGCGCCAGACCATCGCTTAGTGGCTCACGCAAAGGCCCCGCCGGAAGAACACATCCGTTGCCAAACCCAACCTCGGCGTCGATTACAACAATGCTTAAATCCTTAATCAGTGCCGGATTTTGAAACCCATCATCAAGGATAATCACATCCGCCCCAGCGGCCACCGCAGCTTTGGTCCCTGCAACACGATCCCGCGCGATCCAGCAGGGGCCAAAGGCTGCGATTTCAAGGGGTTCGTCGCCAACCATCGCGGCGTTATGTTCGCGTTCATTAACCTTTAGCGGACCTGTTTCCGTGCCGCCATAACCACGTGAAATAACATGCGGTTTGTGCCCCATTTTTGATAATATTGCTATCAGAGCGATAACACCGGGGGTTTTGCCCGTGCCCCCTGCATTGATATTTCCGACACAAATCACCGGCACTTGCGCGTGCACCCACGGCCCGTTAGCCAACCGGCGGCGGGTGAAAAATATCCAGATTTGTGCCAATGGCCACAGTAGGCGCGCGGCCAATCCAGCCGGGCGGGACCAAAACAGCGGCGCGCGCATTATGTGTCTGCCTTTGGCAAATAGGACATCAAAACATTCAACACTCTGTCGGTCACATCTGCGCCCTCACTGCACACAGCCCATGCCGCAGTGGCAAGCTTGGCCGAGCATTCAGGGATAAGCGTTTCCCCTAATTTCTGCGCCAAAGCCCCGGCATCAGCCACGGGTACGCAAGCTTGTGCCGCTTCAAGGCGTTGAAATGCATCGCTGAAATTGAACACATGGGGCCCGTGTAAAATTGCTGATCCCAGCACGGCGGGTTCAAACGGGTTATGCCCGCCGGTTTTCACCAGTGATCCACCAAGAAATGACACGGGCGCAAGCCGGTACCACAGCCCCATCTCTGCGATAGTGTCGGCCAGATATATATCCGTTTGCGCCTTTAATAGCTGCGCCTTAGAGCGTTGGGCGACGTTCCAGCCATCGGCGCGCAGCATATGGGCAATCTTGTCGCCCCGCTCAGGGTGGCGCGGGGTAAGGATCAGCAGCAGCTCTGGAAAAGAACGTCGGGCCTGTCGGTGTGCGGTTGCCACCAATGGCTCCTCACCCAGATGAGTAGAGGCCGCCAGCCACAGCATTCGCCCGCCCAGAGCATTGGTAAAAGCTTTGCGTTCAACCTCATTATAGGGCAGCGGGGTGGCGCCTTCTTTCAATGAACCTGTGGTCTCAATCTGCGCAATCGGCAAGCCAAGATTTTCCAGATATTTTGCTGTGGCCTTGTCTTGGGTCAAGGCATAATCGAAACGGGTCAGGATGAAAGATGCCATTCTGCGCAGCCATTTCCAGCGTTTATAGGAACGCTTGGACATGCGGGCATTAACCAGCACCATTGCAATATCGCGTTTTTTGGTGGCATCCAGCAGGGCGGGCCATAGCTCACTTTCAGTCCAGACGGCCAGATCCGGTTGCCAGTGCTCAAGGAACCGCGCCACGGCGCTGGCAACATCGAGCGGGACATATTGGTGAAACATCCGGTCCGGCATGCGCCCCGAAAGGGCCGCAGCAGATGTAACGGTACCCGTGGTGATTAAACAATGAAGATCAGGGCGCGCATCCAGCATCCGGCGGGCAAGTTCAAGGATCGACAGGCTTTCACCGACGCTGGCGGCATGGATCCAGATCAAAGGCCCGTCGGGGCGGGGCAGGCCGGGGTTCCCCATGCGCTCATCAATGCGCGCGGGGTCCTCTTTGCCCCGTGCCAGACGTTTTTTAAGCGTGCGCGCAGCTAGGCCATCATTATGGCGTGTGAACAGAAAATACGCGGCTAATGCCAGCGAGTGCGCCATGTATCAGCCCATTTCCTCGGTTGAGCTTGCCTCGGCATCCTCGTCGCGAAGGCGGTGCAGATGGGCAATAAAGAACCGCATATGTGCGTTATCGACCGTCGCATGCGCCGCGGATTTCCACGCATCATAGGCTTGCTGGTAGTTTGGGTAAATGCCGACGGTTTTGATCGTGTCAGGATCGCGGAATGTATTGCCTTGAGGGTCGGTCAGTTCGCCGCCAAAAACCAGATGTAGACGTTGTGTCATTGCTATTATCCTTTGCTTCAAACTTTGCGCGCACATTAGCCATCGCATGTTAACAGTCAATTGCCAGTCGTTAAAGACGTGCAATTAATTGGGGATGCAATGCGGCCCCGGCGGCAACCATTCCGGCCAACATGGGTTTGGGGTTGTTATAGCGTGCGGGCAGGTTTTCCCGCGTGGTTACGATGGCGCCGGCTTCTTGTGCGATCAAATCCCCGGCGGCGACATCCCATTCCCATGTATCGCGCAGGGTCAGCATGGCATCATATTTCCCTTCGGCGGCCAGGCACATCCGATAGGCGAGCGAGGGGCGAAAGCTGCGGGTGAAATCTGGCACCACACCCCGCCAAAGGGGGGATTTCATGGTGGCACGGGTCACGAGCACATTGGCTTTTTGCACATCCGGTTGATGGCTGGGCGCAATAGCCTGCCCATTCAAAAACGCACCGCCGCCTCTGGTCGCACTATAGGTCAGACCCTTCATCGGCAGATGCACAACGGCGCTGGTAATCCGGCCATTTTCGGCAATCGCCAGTGAGTGCGCAAAATGCTTTTCCCCGGCGATAAACGCGCGCGTGCCGTCAATCGGGTCGATGATAAAGGTGCAAGGGCTGTGCAGGCGCGCGCTGGTGTCCTCGGTTTCCTCAGACAGCCAACCATAATCGGGGCGCGCGTGCAGTAAATCATGGTGCAACATGCGGTTGACAGCAAGATCAGCCTCGGTGACCGGTCCCAGATCACCACCCTTATCCCAGACCTCTGGATCGGCCTGAAAATGTTGTTTGGCGATTTCACCGGCGGCAAGGGCTGCATCTATCAAAAGCTGAAGGTTATTTTCCGGCAATGGTTAATCCTTCGACCAGCAGGCTCGGGATGACACGCGAAAGATGGGCGCGCCCGTCATTTGCAGGGCGGATAGTGCCAAGCATTTCCCGCAGGTTTCCCGCGATAGTGCATTCATTGACAGGCCCGGTTATCACACCGTTTTCCACCCAAAACCCTGACGCCCCACGCGAATAATCCCCGGTATTGGCGTTGATAGAGCTGCCAATCAGCGAGGTCACAATCAAGCCTGTGCCCATCAGCGCAATCAAATCGTCTCGGCTGTCGGTTCCTTGAGTTAACGAAAGATTACCCGCCATAGGGCTAGGAGGCGCCGAGGTGCCCCGCGCCGCATTTGCCGTACTTTCCAACCCCAGTTTACGCGCACTCGCCAGATCAAGGGTCCAACTTTGCAGCACACCGTTTTCGATGATGGTGCGCCGGGCCGTTGGCAATCCCTCGCCATCAAATGGTTTTGAGCCGGAAATGCGTGCCCGATGCGGGTTTTCAATCAGCGACAGGCCTTTTGGCAAAACCATTTCACCCAGCGCATTTTTCAACCAGCTGGAGCCGCGGGCGATAGACGCACCATTAAGCGCCCCCACCATATGCCCAATCAGCCCGGCCGCGATACGTTCGTCAAACAGCACTGGGAAAGCGCCGGTTGGCGGGCGTTTGGCACCGGCGCGGGCAACAGCGCGGGTGCCGGCAATATGCCCGATTTCGTGTGGTGCAGGCAAATCACCAGAGAAAATGCGCCCCTCACCGCAATAATCCCGCTCCATCATTAGACCGTCGCCGGTGATGGCCACACATGAAATAGAACGTGAAGTGCGCACATAGCCGCCGCTAAATCCATTGCTGGCGCTGATATGAATTTCGGTGCGGCTATAGCTGGCGCCAGCACTTTGGGTTTGGCTAACACCGGCAACGGCCAACGCTGCGGCTTCGGCCTCCAGCGCGTCCGTTTGTAAATCTTTTGCGGATGGTGCCGCTGCCGGGTCGGCAAGTTCCAAGAACTCGGCATCCCAGTTTTGGGCTAGTTGTGCCGGGTCAGCCAGCCCACAATGGGGGTCTGTAGGGGCTTCGTGTGCCATTGCCACTGCGCGTTCGGCCATCATGTGCATGGTTTCAGGGCGCACATCAGATGCGGATACAATTGCCTGCCTTTTGCCGATAAAAACCCGTAATCCGATGTCTATCCCTTCAGCCCGTTCAGCATGTTCCAGAGCGCCGTTCAGCACCTCTATGGATTGGCTATTCCCTGCAACAACAATGGCATCAGCGGCATCTGCCCCGGCTTTTTGTGCGGCATCCAGCAGGTCACGGGTGAGGTTTTCAACAGGTTTTGACATTATATTACTCTTGTAAATTTTGCGTTGGCTTGTGGCGAAGGTAATGAATCATTTACGGGTTGCGCTAATCTATACTAGACTATGTGCAGTAGGGGTACGTTTAATTGGCAATTAAGACAGACATGTTGCGGTATTTCTTCGAGGTTGCAAAAGCCGGCAACCTGACCCAGGCGGCTGAAGCGCTCGGGCGGTCCCCGGCGGCCGTTTCGATGATGCTCAAGCAGTTTGAAAAACATCTTGGCGCACCGCTTTTTGAAACGGACAGAAAGAAACGCCTAACCGCACTTGGCGCGTTTGTATTCGAGGAAGCCAAGCGCGAGCTGGTGCATTTTGATGAGACAATCTCCTCAATTATGCGGTTCGCTGAATCCGGTGAAGGGCAGGTCAGAGTGGCCTGCGTATCCTCGGTTGCTTCGGCTTTAATGCCTGCAATTGTCGCGGATTTACACTTGGATAACCCAAATGTTCTGGTAACGGTTTCCGACATGCCCACCAATGCGATCCTGGCCAAAATCCATGCGGAAACCTTGGATGTCGGTATTACCAACGAATTTCAGATTAATACATTTTCCAATATAAAATCGGTGCCTATTCTTGCGGACCGGTTTGGTATTCTTTGTCAACGCAACAGTACGCTGGGCCGAAAAGAAACTATCTACTGGTCCGATGTGGCATCCGTCCCGTTCATTGCGAACCCGCTGTGCTTTAAGATTAATGAACCCGTTTTGCGCCAAGCGGTCGCCAAATCCCGGATGCGTGTAAATTCTGTGCTATGTCAACAGGCGTTCATTCGTGCGGGCATCGGGGTTTCTATTGCAACAGAACTGGCCTGTCCAAGGTTGCCCGAAGACCTGATTTTTCGAATTCCCGAGGGAAATATCTATCAGCGTAACGCCAATTTGGTCTGGAATGAAAACCATAACAACAGCCCCGCCGTTGCCCGGTTTTGCACCGTGTTGCGCCGCGTTATTGATGAGCTGGGCATGACACCTGCCGGGGTGTCAAAAGAAGATGGACCTATGCTGTAAGAATGCGTTCAATTTTTCGCTTGGCGCGGGGCACAAAATGCGTTCCTATGGATAAAATTTTTGCACGGGAAACCAGACATATGACCAATTCTGCCTATGACACTTTACTTGAACATTTGAAAACCACCGCGGCACTGGAACAGATCGGCGGGATTATTATGTGGGATCAAGAAGTCATGATGCCGCGCAAGGGTAACGCACAGCGCGCAGAGCAAAACGCGGCTCTTGAGGCGGCGATCCATGCTCGCAAAACCGATCCGCGTATGGCCGATTGGTTCGATTCAATTAATGAAGATACGCTTGATACCCCGGCAAAGGTTAACCTGTCTGAGGCGCGGCGAACGTATACACGTGCCACAAAAATCCCGCCCGAATTGGCGTCAGAACTGGCACGGGTGACATCGGCAGCACAACAGGTTTGGGCTGATGCGCGGGCTGCAAATAATTTTGCCGATTTCGCACCAACACTGGAAAAAGTATTGGCCCTGCGCCGTGAAGAAGCCGCTTGTCTAGCAAATGGCGGTGATCTTTACGATGCCTTGCTGGAAGAATACGAACCGGGTGCAAAATCCGCCCCGCTTGCCGAATTACTGGGCCGTTTGCGCCCGCGGCTAACGACGCTACGCGCAGCGATTGCCGATAAAGGCATGGATGTTCCGCACGTTGTCGGCGAATTTGGCAACGACGTGCAAATGGCCGTCGCCCACCGTCTTGCCGATGCTTTCGCCTATAACTGGGATGCCGGGCGGCTGGATCTTGCGGTGCATCCTTTCAGCTCGGGGCACAACAACGATTCCCGCATCACCACCCGCGTCGATCCCAAGAATATTTTCAACTGTTTTTATTCCACGATCCATGAGGTCGGACATTCAAAATACGAACAAGGCATGCCGCTTGAACTGGCCATGACCCCGGCCGGGCAATATGCATCTATGGGGGTGCATGAAAGCCAGTCGCGGATGCTGGAAAACCAGATCGGCCGTTCGCGCGAATTTTGCGAGTGGATGTATGGCGTTATGCGCGCTGAAATGGGGGATTTCGGGCTGAAAAACGGTCAGGAACTATACCGCGCCGCCAACCGCGTCGGGGCCAGTTTTATCCGCACCGAGGCTGATGAAGTGCATTATAACTTGCATGTTTTGCTGCGGTTTGAGCTGGAACGCGCCTTGATCCGTGATGAGCTGCAAGTCAGTGATCTGGAAGCCGCATGGAACGACACGTTCAAACGGGATTTTGGCGTCAATGTGCCCGATGCAGCCCATGGTGTGTTGCAAGATGTGCACTGGTCGGTCGGCCTGTTTGGCTATTTTCCGACCTATTCTCTGGGCAATATTTATGCGGGCGAACTTTATGCGAAAATGCGCGAAGACACACCTTCGCTCGACGGCGATCTGGCAAAGGGCGATACCGCTGGGGCAATGGCCTGGCTGGGAAAAAACGTGCATCAAAAAGCGCATCTTTCAACGCCCGAACAAATCATTACGGATGCGGTCGGCCACAAACCAGATGAAAAACCGCTGCTGACATATCTGGAACGCAAATTCCATGATCTTTATGATTTGTGAGGGCGGCGCATAATTCCCAAGCTTGCAACCCTAAATAAAACTAACTACATTCCCAAAAGGTGAATAAATATTTTTCCCACGGGGGTAGTATTTTGCAGGGTTGCAAGGTCTTATTGGTGATTGGTGGCGGGATTTCGGCGTATAAATGCCTCGATCTGATCCGCCGGTTAACAGAGCGTGGCGTGCAGGTCACCCCTGTGTTAACCCGCGCTGCGCAAGAATTTGTGACACCGCTTTCGGTGGCAGCTTTGGCCGGGCAAAAGGCCTATACGGACCTGTTTGATCTGACGGATGAGGCCGAAATGGGCCATATCCAATTGTCACGCAGCGCCGATCTGGTGGTGGTTGCTCCGGCGACGGCGGATTTACTGGCGAAAATGGCGGGCGGGCATGCCAATGATCTGGCAACCACATTGTTGATGGCCACCGACAAACCCGTGCTTGTTGCCCCGGCAATGAACCTGCGCATGTGGGAACATGCTGCAACGACGCGCAATGTTGCTACGCTGAAAGGCGATGGTGTGCAGTTTGTCGGACCCAATGAGGGTGATATGGCGTGTGGCGAATTTGGCTTTGGGCGAATGGCTGAGCCGCTCGAAATTGTCGCCGCAATCGCCGCCGCATTGTCAGACGGTCCCCTAAGCGGGCGGCATGTTTTGCTAACCTCCGGCCCGACGCATGAACCAATCGATCCGGTGCGCTATATCGCCAATCGTTCTTCTGGCACCCAAGGCAGCGCACTGGCGACGGCATTGCACGCACTTGGCGCAACCGTCACCTTTATCACCGGCCCTGCAACCGCCCCGCGCCCTATGGGTGTGCAGGTAATAGAGGTTGAAACCGCGGCTGAAATGCAGGCCGCCGTCACCACGGCTTTGCCGGCTGATGTGGCAATTTTTGCCGCAGCCGTTGCCGATTGGCGCATGGAAAACGCCCATGATGCAAAGATCAAAAAAGATGCCTCCGGCGCGATCCCCCAGTTGGATTTCATCGAAAACCCTGATATTTTATACCATATTTCCCATCTTGAAACTGGGCGTCCCGATCTGGTTATCGGCTTTGCCGCTGAAACCGATGATGTGCTGGAAAATGCTCGGGCTAAACACAAACGCAAGGGGTGTGACTGGATTATCGCCAACGATGTGTCGCCGGAAACCGGCATCATGGGCGGGGTGGAAAATGCCGTCACTGTGATCACAAAGGCCGGTGCCGAAAGTTGGCCGCGCATGACCAAGGTTGATGTGGCGCGCAAACTTGCGGCCAAGATCGCAGAGGTTTTGTCATGACCGAAATACTGCGCATATTGCGCACCCCCGAGGCCGATCCCGCGGTTTGCTTGCCCGGTTACGCCACCAAGGGCGCGGCAGGCATGGACGTGCGGGTCAATTTTCCGCCCGAGATGCGCGATGCCGGCGTCATATTGGCTGCAAGTGCCCGCACGCTGGTGCCCACAGGTCTGAAATTTGAGATACCCCAAGGGTTTGAGGTGCAGATACGTCCGCGCTCGGGCCTTGCATTAAAACATGGCTTAACACAGCTTAACGCACCGGGCACCATCGACAGCGATTATCGCGGTGAGGTTGGTATATTGTTGATTAATCACGGAAATGCGCCGTTTCATATCGTGCATGGCATGCGCATCGCCCAACTGGTTTTTGCCGCTGCCCCCCAATGCATCATAAAAGAAGTATCAGGGATTTCGGCCTCAATACGCGGCGCTGGCGGCTTTGGCTCAACGGGAGTTTTGTGATGCTGCGCATGTCGCGAAAAATTGTTCTGGCATTTGAAGCCGTGCTCGATATCGCCTATAATGGCCGCCCGCATCCGGTGCAATCCAGAGATATTACCGAACGTCAAGGCATCCCGCAGCGTTATCTGGAACAGGTTTTGCAACAATTGGTACGTGCGGGAATTTTGAAGGGTGTTCGTGGCCCGCGCGGGGGGTACACGCTGGCGCGTGAACGGCGGCGCATTACGTTGGGGGACGTATTGCGGGTCGTCAACCAGATGGAATCTGAGGAAGACACAACCGTTTCATGCGCCATCTTGGGTGCCGAAATCATCAACCCTATCTGGGAAGAAATGCAGGATGATATATTGAAACATTATGACGCCATTACCATGGAGGATCTATGCCAAAACGCACAAAACAAGGGCATTCCACGGGCAAATGAAGAAGAAATCAGCTTTACGATTTGACGTCCAGAAGGGTGCGAATGGGCTTGAACGTGGTCCTGTGATGGGGTGTGACCCCCAGCCTTTCCAGCCCCGCACGATGTGCCGGAACCCCGTATCCGGCGTTCTTTTCCCAACCATAACCGGGACAGGCGCGCGCCAGATCCACCATCATCCGATCCCGCGTGACCTTGGCAATAATCGAGGCCGCCGCAATCGAAACCGAGCGCGCATCGCCTTTAACAATCGCCTCGGCATCGCAGGGCAGATCGGGGGGGATTTTATTGCCATCAATCAGAGCATATGCAGGTGGTGCGCCAAGGTTCGCCACAGCCCGCAGCATTGCCAGATAGGTAGCATTAAGGATGTTGAGCGCATCAATCTCTGCAACACTCGCCACCCCGATGCCCACATCCGCCTGTGCAAGTAGAACATCAAACAAGGCGTCACGACGTTTGGCGCTAAGTTTTTTTGAATCGTTCAACCCATCAGGAATATCTGCCGCATTTAAAATAACCGCCCCCGCCACCACCGGCCCCGCCCATGGCCCGCGCCCTGCCTCATCCACCCCGCAAACCGGGCGGCGTGGTGCACGAAGTTCGAAACTAAAATCAGGTTGATGCGTCAAAATCGCTCCCTTCAACCCCAAGCATTTCTGATTGTTGCATGGCGTGTTCCAACAGCGAAATAATGGCCGGATCCAGCGTTTGGGCAACGTTGAAGCGCAGAAAACTTTTGGCGGCTTGTGTCAAACTAAATGCGTTGCCCGGCGCCAGGATAACGCGATTTTCAAGGGCGGCGCGCGCAACATTAGCACTGTTCAGACCATCGGGAAGCTGGCACCATAAAAACATGCCGGCATCTGGCGCATACCAAGGGGTCAGGCCGATAGATTTCAACCTGGTGCTTACCTTGTCCATGGCATCAACCAGACGATTGCGCAAATGGCTGGTATGCCTGCGATAGCTTCCGTCTTTTAGTAAACGCAACACCAGTTCACCCGAGAATGCGCCGCCTCCAAAAGAGGTGGCGAGTTTCAGATCCACCAGTTCTTCGATCCAGTCTTGCCGGGCTGCAATAAAGCCACATCGCACAGAAGCGGACAGGGTTTTGGAGAAACTGCTAACATGAATCACGCGCTCCAGACCATCGAATGCCGCTAGACGGGGGGCCGGGTTTTGTTCAAAATCTGCGAAAATATCGTCTTCGATGATCAGCAAACTATGTTGTTCGGCCAGTTTCAAAACCCGGTGCGCAACAGCGGGGGATAAGCTGGCGCCGGTTGGGTTATGAAGCGCAGAATTGGTGATGTAGAGACGTGGAGAATTTTCCATGAGGGCCTGTTCAAACTTATCTATATCCGGGCCATTATGGGTATAAGGAACGCTGATAACCTTGACCCGATGGGCGCGTAGCATAGCGTGAAAGTTGAAATAACAGGGGTCATCCAGCAAAACAATATCGCCGGGTTCAAGCAAAAATCGACATAGCAAGTCAATGGCTTGCGTGCCCGATTCCGTTAACATGATCTGGTGGGCAGAGGCTTCAACCCCGCTATCAGCCAAACGTCGAGACAAAAGCTGCCTTAGCGCGGGCAAGCCCTGGGGTGTGCTGTAATCTGTCAGGTTGGCTTGTTTGTCACGCGCCAACTTGCGCAAGGCACGTTGGATATCCCCTTTAGGCATCCAGCTGTCAGGCAGCCATCCACACCCCGGTTTTAAGAAGCTATGATCTGTATCTAGCGATTGGCGTGTTAGCCAAAGCGGATCAACCTCACGATCAAAGCGGGGGCCGGTATTGGAAAGGGAAAAGGGGGGTAAATGCCCCGCGACGTAAAACCCCGATCCGGGCCGCGACTGGATCACACCCTCAGCCACAAGGCGCTCATAGGCGTCCACGACAGTGGATTTTGATACCTGCAATCGCAGAGCCAAGGCGCGAATGGATGCCAGCCGAACACCCGGCGTGGCTTGGCGGCTGGAAATTTGCTGGCGAACGGCGGTCATCACCTGCTCAACAAGCGTGCCATTAGCCGTTCGATCAATGCCCGGTGTGTTCATTTGTACTGCCCAAAATACCATTACAGTTTACCCATATTGTACTGGATTGTCTCTGGAAGGCAATCCATCTTGATCATATTGCTTTGCCAAAAGAAAGGCGTACCAATGTTTGATAAAAAAAGCGGCTGGATTTATGGTTTCATCGGCGTTGCGATTTTCAGTGGCTCGTTGCCTGCGACGCGCATAGCTGTTGCTGATTTTGACCCGGTGTTTTTGACATTTATACGGGCAACGATTGCCGGTGTTCTTGCCATTTTCCTACTTGTGGTATTCCCGCAAAAACGCCCTGACTTCAGCAATCTGGTTTCGTTGTTTATCGTGGCTTTCGGGGTTGTCGTTGGCTTTCCGTTGCTGACAGCACTGGCACTGCAACATATCACTTCGGCGCATTCAATCGTCTTTATCGGCCTTTTACCGCTTTCCACGGCTATATTTGGCGTTCTGCGCGCAGGAGATCGCCCACCCCTTGTTTTCTGGTTATTTGCCGCAGCAGGCAGCACGCTTGTTGCCGGGTTTGCCCTGACCCAAGGTCTTTCGGTGTCATGGATAGGCGATATTTTGATGCTTGCCGCCATCTTGGTCTGCGGCTTAGGGTATGCGGAGGGTGGAAAGCTGTCTCGTGAACTTGGCGGCTGGCAGGTCATTTCATGGGCGCTTGTGTTATCCTTGCCGATTATGGCGCCGCTTGCGATATATTTTAGGCCTGAAACCTTTATACCGATCAGCCAGGCGGCCTGGATTGCGCTTGGTTATCTGTCGTTGTTCAGTATGCTTATCGGGTTTGTATTTTGGTATCAGGGGCTGGCTCAAGGGGGCATCGCCGCTGTTGGGCAACTCCAATTATTGCAGCCCTTTATGGGCTTTATGCTGGCGGCGACTCTGCTTGAGGAAAAAATCAGCTGGCCGATGGTGCTTGTCAGCATTACCGTAGTTTTGTGCATTGCTGGTGCAAAAAAAACACGGAAACCGCCCACAAATTATCAAATCCAAGTATGACACCTAAATGGTGACCCCGAGAGGATTCGAACCTCTGACCTGCCCCTTAGGAGGGAACCGTTCATAGCGTTATTCCTTCTTTGATTTCAAATTTGTAGGTGGTTTGTTGTTGCCTGTCTGTACATGTTTTGTACGAAAACGGGCCCGAACATCGGCCTCATCGGTCTCTGC
>CAYSAZ010000047.1:8795-19161 GCA_964429065.1 uncultured Rhodobacterales bacterium | reverse complement strand
ATGGAATAGAGCGGGCAGGATGACATCAATGAGGTGCCAACACCGATCAAGCCGACCAGCAGGAACAGCCAATGCAATATGGCCCCGCTTGGCACCATAAAAAAGGCCGCAAAGGCCGCGATGCCGACAATGGCACGCACGATACGGTCGATATTACCCATATTTTTCTTAAGCATGATAAACCTCATTTAGATGGCCGCAGTAGCGCGGCAAAGGAACTTGACGGGGGTCTAACAGATTCGCACAGCTCTGTCCGTGACAAGGTCACAAATTTGCGATAATTCCTGCAAAGCCTCAAAATCCGAAAGCGTCACCACGGCGCGATCCAACCGTACTATAGCGCGTTTGGCAAAAGCCAGCAAGCAACGCGAGACAACCGCGCGTGCCCTACCAATAACAATCACAAGCTCTTGATGTGTGGCCTTGATTTGCGCCCTTTAGCACGGTAGTTGCCAAGCGAGCCTCGATGGGCACAAAGGCAATTTGTTCAAGCAGATACACCATGCTTTGTACGGTGCGAAAACGCCCCGAGAGCAGCAGAACATTACCCTTGCCGGCCGCGATGTGCGCGGCATTTTACAACATATTCTGCGCCGCAGTTCCCAATGTTTGATATACCACTGCCAGCGCAATATGATGGCGCAGGTTTTGACACGCAATCCGCTATTTTGACAATCCCAGAGACTGTCCCGCGGCATTCATATCACAGCCAAAGGAGCGCCCTTCGATGATTTTACCGTTTGCCTCGCGCAGGCAGCCATTGCGATCATAATACTGGCGCGGACGGTTGCGCCATTTGGAATAGGCGGCCTCGGACATCACGTTCAGAAATTCCACCTGATTTTCATTAAAATACCCCGATGTTGGCAGTTCATTCTCGCCTTGCCATTTCTCAATAGCCGCACGGCTGCCGGGGCCAAAAACGCCGTCAACACCGCGCGGATTATACCCCAGCAGCACCAACCTGCGCTGAAGAACCGCTCTTTGCTTGCGCGACATCTCCATAGCATCTTCGGTTTCCTTGCTGCCCTCGTTCAGCGTGGCATTTGTGTTTTCAGCATCGGTACTATCCCCAACCACTGTGGTATCTTCGGACGGCAGACTATCCTCAACAATTTCAAGCGGTTCAACAACCTCAACCTCGTCATCAATAGACGTTTCATGAATGATTTCCCAGCTTTGCACCGGATTTTCGAGCGTTGTAAAGGCCGCAGCAACATTTGAAACCTTCAGGCCGGATATTGTGGCGGTCAGGGTGAAATCCCCCTCCACAGCTTCCTCACCGGCCTCGGTGACCACGGGTGTGCAGGCCAGCAAAGCCTCGGTCGCTGATTTCATCAACTTGCGTTCAGCCAAGGATAAAACACCTGTTTTTTGCAGCTCGGGCAGAGCATCAATATCCCCCTGCGCATTCAGCATCACCACCATATCCACCGCATCATTCGCTAAGACACCATCCTTGGGGGCCAGAAAGCAACGTTGCAAACTGGCGGTAATAAGTTGCGAGATAATCGGGCCTTGCACACGGTCTTGCGTTGCACCGATGCCCGGAAAACCGATGGTCACAGCCAATATGATTGCTGCATTTATATATAGAGAGCGTGTATTGGACATGTTTTCATACCTTATTATCGCATATTTTCAGAGACCTATACTATATTACCACATACTAATCAAAAAGCTATTGCGCAGGAATAGTAGGGCGTAAAACGGTAATAGCAAGCAAGGTTTCAATACGCCTGCCCCGACCTTAATATTACATTGGCTAGATGCATTTAAGCAACAGTTTTAGCCAAATGCTGCAAGCGGCCTGATTTAACGTCTTGAGTAAGCCGCATACGCCTTATGTGCCAGCACCCCGCAGCAATACGCCGGCGGCGGCACGGGCCTCGTCGGTGATACTGTCCCCGGCCAACATACGCGCCAGCTCATCCGTGCGGGCCGCCATATCCAGAGGGGTTACATCCGTGATGGTATTGCCTTTACGCACGGATTTCGTAACCAGCCAGTGATGCCCGCCACGCGCCGCCACTTGCGGAGAGTGGGTGACAACCAGCACCTGCCCTTTGTCCGCCAGCACCGACAAACGCCGCCCGACCGCATCGGCTGTTGCGCCGCCAACACCGCTATCGATTTCATCAAAAATCATCGTTAAGCCGCTGGCGCGCGCTGTCAGACAGACCTTGAGCGCCAGCAAAAAGCGCGACAATTCCCCGCCCGAGGCAATTTTGTTAATTGGCCCCGCTGGCATGCCGGGGTTGGTGGCGACACGAAAGGCCACATGATCAATGCCGTTTGGGCCGGGGGTATCTGCATCACTGATTTCAGTGATAAATACCGCGCGCTCCATCTTGAGCGGGGCAAGTTCTGCACCCATCGCGCGATCAAGGCGCGCCCCGGCACGACGGCGTTTTTGCGACAGTTTTTCGGCAAATTCGGTGTATTTTTCATGGGTTTCCTGCACCGTTTTTTCCAACGTTGCAATATGCGCTGCGCCCATATCAATCTGCGCCAGACGGGCATGAAAATCTTTCACCAAATCCGGCAGCGCATCTGGTTGCACGCCGTGCTTTCGGGCCAGTCCGCGAATGGCGAACAGACGTTCCTCTAGCTGTTCCAGCTCGGAGGGATTAAAATTCAAATGCTCCAACGCGCCTTCAATGCCCATTTGCGCATCAGCAAGCTCAGACAAGGCCCGCCCCAAGGCCTCCAACGGTTTCTCAAGATGCCCATCGGCTTGCGGCGCAACATCTTCCAGCCAGCGCAGCGCATCGCTAAGCTGTCCTTCGGCCCCATCCAGAGAAATCGCTGCCCCCGCTTTGGCAATATCTTCACGAATACGCGCAGCTGCCTGCATAAGACGACGTCGTTTATCGAGGCTTATATCCTCGCCAACCTCGGGGGCCAGATCATCCAGCTCATGCACGGAATGGCGCAGGAATTCTGCGTCTTTTGTCGCCTCGATCAACGTTTCTTTGGCTGTTTGCAAGGCTTTTTGCGCTGTTGATACCTTGCGCCAGGCATTGCGCACATGCATCAGCATCCCACCGGCATCAGCAAAATTATCCAACAAAACCCCGTGCCCCTTAACGTCGAGCAGGCCCTTGTCATCATGCTGTCCGTGGATCTCTACCAGATGCTCGGATAATTGGCGCATAACCTCGCCCGAGCAGGCTCGATCATTCACAAACGCCCGTTTTCGGCCATCACGATTACTGGTGCGCCGCAAGATCAGGCCCTCATTCTGGGGCAGACCGGCAGCCGCCAAAATTCCATGGACAGGATGATCGGCGGTTAGATCAAATTCGACCGTCACCTCGCCGATTTCAGCCCCTCTGCGCACAATATCAGCCTTGCCACGCCAGCCCAGAACAAACCCGAGAGAATCGAGCAGGATCGACTTTCCGGTCCCGGTTTCGCCGGTCAGCACGTTTAAGCCCGGCTGAAACGCCAGATCAAGGACTTCAATCAAAAGGATATTTCGGATTGAGAGCGCAGAAATCATGAAATGCCCTTCAATGTTAAGGGATCACCCCCGCGCCATCAGCCGATCAGCATCACGACGCCATTCGTTATCGGGGTAACGTGTGGCCAATAGTTTCGCCGCAGCCTGCGCTTCGCCAATCAGGCCCAGCGACAGATATCCCTCCACCAGACGGTAAAGCGCCTCGGGGGATTGCGGGGTATCGCCATAATCGTTAACGACCACGCGGAAGCGTTCAATTGCCGCCACGAAATGCCCGCGTTGCAGGTAATATCGCCCGATATCCATCTCTTTGCCGGCAAGCTGGTTAAGGGCGGTGCCGAATTTTTCCTCAGCCAGACGCGCGTATTCACTGCCTGGATACGTTTCGATTAATTGCCGAAAAACCTTTAAGGATTTAAAGGTATTACGCTGATCCCGTTCAACATCAATGATTTGGTCATAATAGGACAAACCAACCAGATACATCGCAAATGGCGCATCAGACGTGGTGGGATAAAAATCCAGATACCGCAGAGCCGCCGCACGGCTTTCGGGATACATCTGCTCTTCGCGATATGCTTTGGCCGCCCCGATCAATGCTTGCCTGGCCTCGACAGAATAGGGATGCAGGCGTTCTACTTCGTTATAATATTCAGCCGCCTCCTTGAAATTGCCGTTTGCCAAATCTGCCTCGGCAAGCCCTATAATCTCAGTGGCCGGTGTTCCCTCGGTCACCTGTTTTGCGCTGCCCCCAGAGCAGCCAGCAACAACGGCCAAAGCCAATACTACGGATACCACCCGAATACCTTGAAATGCGCCTGACATACTGTTCCTCAATCTTTTGCATAATAACCCCTACAGGGTTTGCCAAATTCTTACCACAGGATATTAGCGGGAAAAAGGATTCTTAACGCAGGGGCTGATTAAACAGCCAGATCGAGCGCATCAAAGGTCAGACCGACACCGGGCAGACGGGCCGCCTCATCAGGTGTCGCTGTAACAATTTCAAACGTATCGGGTGTGGCAAACATCTTGCGCAACAACAGGTTGGTCATACGGTGTCCGGCGCGCACACCGCGATAATGTCCAAGCACCGGCACCCCGGCCAATGCCAGATCCCCCAGCGCATCCAGCATCTTGTGGCGCACACATTCATCCGAGCGGCGGAACCCCTCATCATTCAGCACAATCGCATCATCAACCACGACCGCATTTTCAAGATTACCACCGCGCGCCAAACCGTTGGCTTGCATATGCTCGACATCCGATTTGCGGCAGAACGTGCGGCAATCGCTTAGTTCGCGTGCGAAACTACCGTTTTGCATGTTCAGCACATGTTTTTGCCTACCGATCGCCCGGGCGGCAAATTCGATCTCAAAATCGATCTCAAACGTATCGCTTGGCGTTAGTTCAACATAGGCGTCACCTTCAGAAACCGAGATGGGTTTCAGGATTTTCAAAATATTGACTGGGGCTGCTTGAGGGACCACACCAACTGTCAGAATTTCGCGCACAAAACGTTTGGCACTGCCATCCATGATCGGAACCTCGGGGCCATTAATCTCAACGCGCGCGTTATGTACACCGCACCCTGCCAGCGCGGCCATCAGATGTTCAACGGTTGAAACCTCTACCCCGGCAACATTACAAATTCTTGTGCATAATTTCGTGTCATTCACCATGTTAAAACGCGCTGGAACCGCGTTATCGCAATCCGAAATATCCAGACGATAAAAGACAACCCCGGTATCAACATCCCCCGGCGCAACCGTCAAGCGAACAGGGCGCCCGGAGTGTAGCCCCGTGCCAACCAGCGAAAACGCATTTTTCAATGTTGTTTGCAAGATCATATTCCTTACATGCGAAATGTTACTGACTGAATAATCCCATGGGTGGAAACTGGCAACTCAAACTTTGTGACGGTTTGCAACACTTGCAAAATCCCAACCCCTCACAGCAAAAAGGGCGCAATGGTTTGCGCCCTTATCACATTGATTTATCTTGATTAATTTGCTTGTCGGCGCAAAAATGCCGGAATTTCAACGCGCTCTTGCTCGCCTTCCTCAATGTCTTCGTAAGTTGGCTCCGGTGTCTCTTGCATCACAGGCTGCTGGCGCGGTTTTGGCGCTTCCGTTTCAGGGTTTTGCCCCGTCATACGGTTGATCAGGTTGTTAATTGCAAATCTGTTTGTCTCCTCCGGGGCCGCCTGAGGGGCTGCTTCTGCTGCTTTAGGCACCTTGCTGACAGCCGCGCGCAACCGTTGCAGCGCCTCTTGCGAAGGTTGGCCCAAAGGCGTCGGGCTGGCAGTCAGTGGCGGGGTTTCCACCTTGACGGGCTGTTCCTCGGCAAACAGGTTTCCGGTGTCTTCCTGCATGCTACCCTGAGGTTCTGGCGCAACGGGTGCTGGCGCAGGTTCAGGGACCGCAGCCGTGATTTCCGGTGCTGAGGCCGCCGCCACAGGTGCTTTTTCTTTGATCACAGCTTGCGGAGCTAAAGGTTCAGCAATCGAGCGGCGCGGGATCTGCGCCGGGTTTGCGCCCTCAACCACATCAATACCTGTGGCCACGACAGACACACGCATCGTGCCTTCCATTTCGGGATCAAGGGTTGACCCGACGATGATATTGGCATCGGCATCGACCTCTTCGCGGATACGGTTTGCCGCTTCGTCCAGTTCAAACAAGGTCAGATCATGGCTGCCGGTGATGTTGATCAACACGCCGCGCGCCCCTTGCAGGGAAATTTCATCCAGCAACGGATTGGCAATGGCTTTTTCGGCCGCCTGAATGGCCCGATCTTCGCCCGTCGCCTCGCCGGTGCCCATCATCGCCTTGCCCATTTCATCCATAACCGAGCGCACATCTGCGAAATCCAGGTTGATAATACCGGGGCGCACCATCAGGTCGGTTACACCCTTAACCCCTTGATATAGCACGTCATCCGCCATTGCGAAGGCTTCGGTGAATGTGGTTTTTTCATTGGCGAGGCGGAACAGGTTCTGGTTGGGAATAATGATCAGCGTATCAACGACTTTTTGCAGGGCCTCGACCCCATCCTCGGCCTGTTTCATGCGCCGCGCACCTTCAAACTGGAAGGGTTTTGTAACAACGCCGACGGTCAGAACACCCAGTTCCCGCGCCGCAGCCGCAATAATCGGGGCCGCGCCTGTGCCCGTGCCCCCCCCCATACCGGCGGTGATAAAACACATATGTGCGCCCGCCAGCTGGTCCACGATTTGTTCCAGATTTTCCTCAGCCGCAGCCGCGCCAACCTCGGGGCGCGCACCGGCGCCTAAACCCTCGGTTACCCGCGCGCCTAGCTGCAATTTCGTCGTGGCCTGGCTGGATTGCAGGGCTTGCGCGTCGGTGTTTGCCACCACGAATTCCGCGCCTTCAAGCTGTTTGGCAATCATATTGTTAACGGCATTGCCGCCCGCGCCACCGATGCCAAATACTGTAATGCGAGGCCGCAGATCGGGTTGATCTTGCATGCTTAGGTTCAAAGCCATGATAATATCCGCCTGTATAATTGCCCCTTTAGACGGGGTTTTTAAAATTGTCGCTGCTGATTCCCGAATGTAACCTAATTCTTGTGTTTCGTCACTATTATTTGTGCATTTTCATACAATATACTGTGTTGACCCCATTCCCTAGTAGATTCAGGCAGATATCCGCCAATTACCAGTTGTTACGAAACCAGCGCATGGCGCGGCGCATTTTCCGGGTTCCGATGCGGTCAGCCGGCATTTCAAAATCCCAGCATTCGTCTTGGGGATCACTGGCATGCAGCGCCAAACCAATTGCCGCCGAAAACCCCGGTCCGGTCGCCATTTGTGGCAGACCCATCACGCGCAAAGGTTTACCAATGCGGCAGTGACGGCCCAGAATACGGGTTGCAACCTCGCTCAGGCCTTGTATCTGGCTGCTGCCGCCGGTCAGGACGATCTGCTGGCTGGGCAGGTATTCAAACCCCGAAGCATCAAGACGTTCACGCACTTCTTCCAGAATTTCCTCTACCCGCGGGCGCATCACCCCGATCAACTCGGAGCGCGACACATGCCGGCGATCGTCTTCCCACTGGGCCATCGGGTTAGGTACTTCGATCAAATCACGATCATCCGAACCGGTCGCAATCAGCCCACCATGCAGGGTTTTGATGCGTTCAGCCACCTCCTGGGACACATGCAGACCCTGGCGAATATCATTTGTAATATGGTCACCGCCAAGGCGCACCGCATCCGCATAAATCAGTTGTTTTTTGATAAATACAGAAATTCCGCAAGCCCCTGCCCCCATATCAATACACGCCGCACCCAGTTCTTGTTCGTTCTCAACAAGGCTGGAAATGCCACTGGCAAAGGATGAAATCGACAGGCCTGCAACTTCCAGATCACAGCGTCCAACGCAGTTCAGCAGATTTTGCACGACCGTATCATTGACCGTCAACATATGCATATCCACCGCCAAATTGGTGCCAACACGCCCGCGCGGGTCCGATAGGCCGGGCTGTTGATCCAGCGTGAAACTAACCGGCATTGCCTGAATTGGTTGGCGGTCGGTCCCGTAAGGGGGGACGTCACAGGCAAACATGGCATTGCCGATATCATTGGCGCAAACCTCGCCGTTCTCGACACCGACCTCGCCGCTTAATCCATAAGAACGTGGCCGCCCTCCGGCAAATGTGACCAATACATCATCGACCCGCTGGCCCGACATCTTTTGGGCTTGGCGCACCGCCGTGCGAATAGCGCGTTCTGTTTCATCCATCACCGAAACTTCGCCAAAACGCACGCCACGGGCGCGGGTTGTGCCAACGCCGATCACGCGAAACGCGCCCATGCTGGGGATAGTGATATCGGCAGTAGCACTTGGGTCTGTATTCAGATTAGGGGCAAATTGCAGCACCAGACAGGCGATTTTTGAGGTCCCAATATCCAGAACGGCCACCACGCCCCGTTTCACAGCCGCCTCGCGCCGCATACGCATTTCGCGTTGCATTTCAAACAGGCTTGGGGTCATGCGTCTTCTCCTCGAACTAACGTGCGCAAACGGCGCAACTCGGCAATAGCGGTGTCGCTCAGGCGTAAAACCGGGCGGGCAACATCACGCATATCAACAATGATCACATCGCGATTAAGCACGTCTTGGGTGTCATGCAGCGCTATCACCTGGCGCAGAGCTGTCACGGCCCCTGCCTCAGGCAACATGATGGTTTGACCGCGATCCAGCACCACATCCCAGCGTCTTTCCCCCACGCGCACCAAGCCACGCACACGTGCCGAAATAGGCCCTGCCGCCGCAACCAGCGCCAAGGCTTCGGAAATCGCAAGATCAGCGGATTGCCCGACAATCAGCGGCAAATCCCCACGCACAGAGCGGCGCGCAATTTCGGCGACCCGGTTTGCGTGCTGATCAATAAGACGTAACGTATCGCCATCGCGCCAAACAAGGGTCGGTGTGCGTTCAACCGCACGAATTTCCAATGTACCATTGCTTAAAACCTGAATTTCGGCGGTTTCGACGGCATCCAAACCCTCAATCACGGTTTTTATCTGCACCACGTCCAAATCCAGCGCGCTTATGGGCAGGGACAGGTTTGTAACCGTCCATATTTGTGCCTGCACCGCCCAAGATGCATTTGGAAACTGCACCCTGATTACCTGCAATTCGGGGCGCGTAGAAACCATTTGGCGCATCCCCATTGCAACATTATGAAATCCGTTACGCACATCCTGATCCCCAGAGACACCCCAGATCACACTGGCCACAACCGCTGCCGGTATCCATACTTGCACAAGATTGCGCACGGAACGTTTTAGCCATAGCCGCTCAAACCGATACCGCAAGCGCGAGGGCGAGGGGTCTGCGTATGTTTTCACCGGGAGCATGTTGCGTCCTCCACCAACCAACGGCACAGCGCACCGAAAGAAATTCCACAATGTGCCGCTTGTTCAGGGGCAAGCGACGTTGGCGTCATGCCGGGCTGGGTGTTGGTTTCCAGCAAAATCAAACCGGCCAGCCCCTGCCTGTCATCCCATCGAAAATCCGTGCGGCTAAGGCCCTTGCAGCCCAGCGCCGCGTGGGCGCGTTCGGCGTACTCCAGACAGGCGGCAAAAATATCGGCGGGCACATCTGCGGGCACGATATGGCGGGAACCGCCTTCTACGTATTTCGCATCGTAATCATACCAGCCATCGGTCAGAATATCGGTCACACTCAGGGCCTTGCCCCCCAGCACTGCCACGGTCAACTCGCGGCCACGGATATACTTTTCCACCATAACCGTTTCGGGCATATCGGGCGATAATTGCGCCGGGCCATTCGCCCCATCGCTTACATGATAAATCCCGACCGAAGACCCCTCGTTATTTGGTTTCACCACATATGGGGGCGACATCGGGTGGGCCAGACGCACGGCAGCAGCGCTGGTCAGCAAGCTTTCGGCGACCGGCAATCCGGCGTTGGCAAACGTGCGTTTTGAACGTGTCTTATCCATCGCCAAAGCTGACGCAAGAACCCCGGAATGTGTGTAGGGAATTCGCAGCCATTCAAGCAAACCCTGAACGCAACCATCCTCGCCCCAGCGGCCGTGCAATGCGTTGAAGACAACATCGGGACGCGCAGAGGAAAGCATCGCGCACAGGTCATCGCCCGCGTCGATCTCGACCACTTCGAATCCTTCTTCCCGCAGCGCAGTTGCGCATTCATGGCCCGAAACCAGCGTGACTTCCCGCTCGGCGGACGGACCACCTTTTAAAACTGCAATGCGGTTGCTTGTCCTGCTCGACATAACCGCCTCAATATCCGCGCCCCGCGCCTTATGGCTTATGGGGTCGTTAACGCGTGTGATTTTTCACCTGCACGTATGGTTTGGGAGTCTAACGGGTAATGGCAGGTTTGG
>CAYSAZ010000047.1:0-8695 GCA_964429065.1 uncultured Rhodobacterales bacterium | reverse complement strand
AGACAGTATACTTTCTGCTCGCGGCAAGCGACTGCTTAATCGATATGCAGAATCCGGCGTTAAAACAGGTGGAGCACCCTCAGGAACATCACGCGAAGCAACCAGCGTTTGGCTATCCTCTCGCATTTCTTCGGCCAATTCCGGATCACTATGCTGTGCAACATACTCTGCCCCCGCTTGCAGTGCGTTGACATCCGCTTCACTAGCTTCGGCAACACGCAGCGCAGCCAGTGCCGCAAAAGCTTCGCGCACGACGGGAATGTTGGCGCGAATATTTGCGGCCCCTTTATCAAGGTCATCAACAAATTCAATTACAGCATCATCAGGGGACAATTCCCCGACATCCATCAAACGTTGAATGCGTTTTTTTGCCTTGATAAAATCATCATGCACACGTTGCGGGCTGCTTGCGTATTTAGTCAGGGTCCGATCAAGAATATCATCGAAAACGGGTTGCAGCGCGGCCAAGGCATTGGTGAATTGTGGGCTTTTCCTTAAATCTTCCATCCCGTCGCGTACAGTTTCCAGCACGTTATTATATAACGTTTTTTGGCTCATCCGTTCTGGAATGACGCGCAAACGCCCAGTGGCAGGATTAAGTTCCATCCGCTCAGCTAATGGCGTGGCCTTGAGTAGATATGCCTTCTCGATCCCCGCAATAAGTGCATTCACATGCGCCGCTCCCTGCCTCCAATCCCTGGAGTCAATCAGCGCGATTTCTTCCAGCATGTCGGGGTTGAGCGGCTGCCCATTCAGGCTCGCCTCATACCACTTGATCCAGAAAGACCAGTCGACGGGATCGCTTTGGAGGCGCGTTTTGATTTGAACCCACACATCAGCATATGGGTTCGGCTCATCCCTCCATAACGCCACCTGATCTAGGGGCCGACCTTCTACAAGATCAAGACAATCAGCTCTAATAGCTCGCCATATAACGGAGGCTACGGCGGCGAAACCGGCGGCGAAGGCGACGGCTTCGACGTCGTCGGTGAAGGCGGCGCCGGCGGTGAAGGCGGCGGTGGCGGCGGTGGCGGCAGTGACCGCGGCCGCGATGGCGGTGTCGTAGTAGGAGGCGGAGTAGGAGGAGGCGGAGTGGGACGCGGCGGCGGAGGCGGCAGTGGCGGCGGTGGCGACGAAGGCAGCGGCGGCCTTTACCTTATCACTAATTTCAGGGGTTGGATAAAAAGCGGCAACCCCTGAAATCAGATTACAGCGTGAAACTACCAAGACTGTCAAACCATGTTTTTGTGCGTATTCAGATGTCAGCACCCAATCCCAATACGTCAGGAAAATCCGCATCGCAGTACGGTGCGCAATCGCCACAGAGGTTTTTTGTGGTTGGGTTTCCAACCACGCCTGCAAACTTTCGCTATCTTTAATATCATCAATCTCAACCATAGCGCGCACTGTGCCTTATCACTTGCCCGTCGGCAATCTATTTATCCCCGACCCGCATGATCTCCCACTCCAGCGCTATACCGCTATCCTTTAGCACTTTTTCGCGCACCAATTCCCCCAGATTTTCCAGATCGGCGGAACTTGCTTCGCCGGTATTTATCAGGAAGTTCGGGTGCATTTCAGACATTTGTGCGCCGCCCAGCCGTGCGCCGCGCAGGCCGGCGTTGTCGATGACTTTCCAGGCCTTCAAATCCATCACATCGTCAGCCCGCCCCGTCGAAGAAAACCCCGCCGGATTGCGAAAAGTCGATCCGCAGGAACGTTCCTTGGTCGGCTGACTGTCCGCACGTTTTTGCAATGCTGCCGCCATTTTCGCATGGATCGCCAAAGGGTCCCCCGAGGGCGCGCGCAGCACCGCCTGCACGATCACCATATCATCTGGCAGCGCCGTCTGGCGATAGGCGAAATCCATGTCCGATGCGCGCAACGTCACGATTTCCCCGCCCCGCGTTACCGCCGTAGCGGAGACAAAAACATCAGCCATATAATCACCGTAACACCCGGCATTCATCTTGATCGCACCGCCAATGGCACCGGGAATGGTGCGCAAAAACGCAAGGTCCAGCCCCGCATCCGCCGCCTTTTTTGCCACCTGCGCATCCAGCGCAAAGCCCCCGACCCGCAGATTACCGTTTCCCATCACCTCAAACCCGTTGAAGGCGCGGCCCAGCCGGATCACCACGCCGCGAATACCCCCGTCGCGGATGATCATGTTGGAACACACCCCGATCGGCAACACAGCAATATCGGCGGGCAGATTTTTCATGAAATGCGCCAGATCCGCCATATCTGCGGGCTGAAACACCACCTCTGCTGGGCCACCGGTGCGCAACCAGCTAAGGCTGCTCATATCACGGTTTTCGCTGTATTTCCCTTTGATCAAAGGCAGGCGGGATCGTAAATCATTCATCTTTTTGTCCGTTTAAAGGCTTTTTTAGCCCAGGATATCAGTAATAATCGTAGCTGGAAAACTGCCACTGTCAAATACCCGACCACAGCCCAACTGCCATATGTTGCCCCCAAAAAGATGGCAATTGGCACGAATGTAATCATCAAAAAATAGGCAATCGGGCGGTGCCAAGCATTGGGCGTCATCCCTGCCAAGGCGGCAAGGATCATCCAGACGAAGGCTATGATGCTACTCAAGTTGCCCCGGCAGCGCATTTACCCATGTGGAAATACTGCCCGCGCCGAGACACACCACCATATCGCCGGGTTTGGCATTTGTGCGCACGAAATCGGCCAGATCAACCTCGCCGGTGATTGCATGCGCATTGCGGTGCCCGTGTGCGACCAGCCCTGCAACCAGATCATCGCGCTCGGCACCCGCAATCGGGTCTTCGCCTGCGGCAAAAACATCCGAAATGGCAACGATATCGGCATCATTGAAACAACCGCAAAAATCCTCGAACAAATCGTGCAAACGGCTAAAGCGGTGGGGTTGGTGAATGGCAATCACCCGCCCCGCGCTGGCTTGTCGTGCGGCGCGCAACAGGGCGGCAATTTCCACGGGGTGGTGGGCGTAATCATCAATAATCGTCGCACCATTCCAATCGCCAACATGGGTAAAGCGCCGGTTAACGCCGCCAAAGGCATTCACACCCTTGCGGATATCATCGCGCGAAACGCCCAAATGGCGCGCAGCAGCGATTGCGGCTAACATATTGGAAACATTGTGATCCCCTGGCATGGGAAGGCGCAAATCATCAATGCATTTACCCCCATGCACGTCCACATCAAAACACGCTTTGCCGCCCTCATAGCGCAAATTGCGCGCCCGCACATCAGCTTGCGGATTAAACCCATAGGTAACAACGCGCCGGTCGTTAATGCGGCCAACAAGGGTCTGGACCTCTGGATGATCTGTGCAACAAATCGCCAGACCGTAAAATGGGATGTTGGACACGAATGTGTAAAAAGCCTCTCGCAAATTGTCAAAACTGCCGTAGTGATCCATGTGTTCTGGGTCAATATTGGTAACAATCGCCACCGTTGCAGGCAGGCGGTTAAACGTACCATCGGACTCGTCCGCCTCGACCACCATCCATTCACTTTTTCCCATGCGGGCGTTGGAGCCATAGGCGTGAATGATGCCGCCGTTGATCACTGTGGGATCAATGCCACCCCCGTCCAGCAGCGCCGCCACCATCGACGTGGTCGTGGTTTTACCGTGCGTGCCGGCCACCGCAATGTTGGATTTAAGGCGCATCAGTTCCGCCAGCATTTCCGCACGCCGCACCACCGGCAAGCCGTTTGCGCGCGCCGCGTCCAGTTCCGGATTACCCGGTTTGATGGCGCTTGAGATCACCACAACTTCTGCGCCCTTCAGGTTTTCCACCCGCTGTCCAACAAACACCCTTGCCCCCAGCTTTTGCAGTCGCGCGGTGATTTTACTGGCTTTCAGGTCGGATCCTTGCACGGTGTAGCCATGGCTAAGCAGCACTTCAGCGATGCCAGACATGCCAATACCGCCGATGCCGACAAAATGGATCGGGCCGATGTCATGGGGCAGTCGGGTTTGTGCGTTCATGTCCTCAGTCCTTTTGCCCCAATGTCTCGACCAGATTGGCAAGGGATTTTGTCGCTGCGGGCTTGCCTTGCGCTGCGGCGGCCTGTGCCATGGCAATTGCGCCCTCTTCGTCTGAAAGGATTGCCGATATATGCCCGGAAAGGGCGGCAGGTGTAAAAGCGTCTTCTTGTAAGATAAACGCCCCCCCAGATTGCGCAAGGCCTTGGGCGTTTGCGGTTTGCTCATCGCGCACTGCAGCGGCCAACGGGATCAAAATCACGGGGCGCCCGATCACCGAGATATCAGCCACCGAGGATGCCCCGGCACGTGAAATCACCAGTTGGGCATCAGCAATACGTTCGGGCACATCGTTAAAAAACGGCTTTACATCGGCACGCACCCCGATCGCCTCATAGCTGCGCACAACCAGATCGATATCTTCTTCGCGGGCTTGATGGGAAATCGTCAGGTGTTGCAACATGCCCTCGGGCAACATCGCGATGGCCTCAGGGACAATGCGTGACAAAATTCCGGCCCCTTGCGAGCCACCGATTACCAGCAGTTTCATCGGCCACGGACCGGGCGCAAGATAGGGGGCATTGGCCAGTGCCAGCACCGCCGCGCGCACCGGATTGCCCGTATGCACCGTTTGCGTATTGGGCGGAACTTTGGTTGGCCAGACGCTGCAAGCCACCACATTGACCCGGCGAGCAAACAGCTGATTGACCCGCCCTAAAACTCCGTTTTGTTCATGCACCATGCGTGGCAATCCCAGCATCCATGCCGCACTCATCGCCGGTATGGCCGGATACCCGCCAAAGCCGATCACCACATTGGGGCGGACACGACGCATGGAACGCCAAGCCGCAAAAACCCCGTTTAAAATACGAAATGGCATCACCAGCTTGCCCAGAACCCCGCCACGCGCCGGGGTGGCCGAGGACACAACTTCGCGCAAGATTTCCTTGGGAAAATTGCCGGAATACCGGTTGCCGCGCACATCGGTTGACAGCTTGACCTGCCAACCGCGCGCTAACATTTCTTCGGCTAGAGCTTGTGCAGGAAACATATGCCCGCCGGTGCCGCCAGCCGCAATAATCAGTAAGGGTGTTTGCGCCATGCTACTGCCCACCGCCCAGAATTTCGCCCATATCATGCTGGGGCCGTTTACGGGTAAGTGCCAACAAAAACCCCAGCGTAATCCCCGCCGCCAGCAACGAGGACCCCCCGTAGCTGACAAACGGCAAGGTCATCCCCTTGGCGGGCAACAGGCGCACCGCAACCCCAAGATTAATCAGGGCCTGCATCGATAAAATAACGACCAGCCCAACGCCGGCAAGACGCACGAACGGGTCTCGTTCACGCATAAGGCGATACAAAGACCGCAGCGCGATGGTTAAAAACAAGGCGATAATACCAAAGACCAACACCAGCCCGTATTCCTCTGCCGCAACGGCAATAATGAAATCCGTGTGCGCATCGGGCAAGGACCATTTGACCGTACCCTCGCCGACGCCCACACCGAAAATGCCGCCTTCCTGGATGGCATTTGTGGCAAATCCCAATTGCGTTGTCGGGTCAAGATCGGGGTTGAGAAACCCGTCAATCCGGCTGGCGAAATGTTGTGAGTTATTATAGGCAAAAACCCCGGCCCCAACGCATAACACCGCTAAAATAATCAGCAAGATCATCGGCGCACCAGCAACAAAATACATCAAACCCCAACTGGCAAATATCAACAACGCCTGTCCGAAATCCGGCTGCAAAGCCAACAACAACGTAAGGATTGCCGCCACAACAAACGAAATCAACACGCCCGGCGGGCCATCAATATCCTTGCTAGCGGACATCAACCAAGCCGCAAAAATCACAAATGTCGGTTTTAGGAATTCGGACGGCTGAAGCGACGTAAATCCCAATGAATACCACCGCACGGCGCCCTTGCCATAATCCGTTCCAAAAATTGGCAACAAAGCAATGGCAACAAACACACCTATAAATCCAAGCACCGCCAAACGGCGAATACTGGCGGGCGATTGCAGCGATAGAAAAACCATGCCCCCAAGGGCAATAAACCCGAATACTGCCTGGCGGATAACGTAATGAAACGTCCCCAACCCATTTCGTTCAGCCAACGGCGGAGAGGCCGCCAGCCCCAGCAGCAACCCGATCAAAAACAAGCCCACAACAGCAAATAACGTCACGCGATCAAGCGAACGCCACCAGCGTGGAAAAATAGGGTCGCCCGTTTTAGAGGTAACCGCACCAAATACCATTTCAGTCATGAGGTTCTGCTCTCGCCCATGTATATGCCTGCTTGTCCGGCTTGCCCGTTTTCGGGTCTTGCCGATATTATGTGCACCGTATCTGCAAATCTTGCAAAATTCCAGATATTTCCACGCAATACAGCAAAACTCTGCCGAACTGGTAATTACGGACAAAATCGAACAGGAAGTGCTGGCATAGTGGCAAATGGCGGAACGTGTGCCGCGCCCAGGTTTAAATCCTGATTTATCGTTTAATACCGATATGTTGCATATAAATCACCTAAACTACTAACCTAGGTTAGTAGTTTAGAAAAACATCGGCATTCACCCGGCTTTTCACATGTAAACATACTCTGACCCTACCCAACGAAAAAGGGCCATGCGGTATGCATGACCCTAAAAATCCATGTGTAAAACCAGACTTACTTGATTTTACCCTCTTTATATTCAACATGTTTGCGCACAACCGGGTCATATTTCATTTTGACCATTTTTTCGGTCATGGTACGTGCATTCTTTTTGGCCACATAAAAATGGCCGGTGTCCGCAGTGGAGTTCAGGCGGATCTTGATCGTGGTTGGCTTGGCCATGTCCATCTCCTTTGCGGATCAACCGCGATTATCATCCTTGGGGTGTCTCCCCGAAATCTCGAATTGGCGTTCTACACCCGTGGTAGCCGGAGTCAAGCCCCGCAGGTCGGCAAACACGATAAACCTGTCATAACAGCAGAAAATGTGATCGTTCATCATCATGATAGAAAAACGGGACTTTGCGCGAACTGTCCGGGGCCAGCATTATCGCAATAATTTCAGACAAAACCACCTCTGTGACAAAAGGAAGGTCCAGCGTCTTGGCTTCTTCCAGATCAATCCAGTGCAAGTGACCCAGCTCATCAGAAGCCTCTGAAAAATCCTCGTCTGAACCTAGAACCCCTGCACTATCAGCCCAAAAGAACCGCGCATCAAAACGCCGTGGCCGTCCCGGCGGCGTGACTGCGCGAAACATAAAGTTCAACGCGCCGACACGGGGCACCACACCTTTGGCAAAAAAACCCTGCCAGTCACGGGGAATACCCTTGGGGGACGTGCCAGCTTGCCCCAGTATCAGTCCGGTTTCCTCCCACAGCTCGCGAATAGCGGCCAGTGCCGCTGCCTGCGCAATATTAGCTGGCGCTTTTATCGAAAGCTTGACCATAGCGTGCCCATTCAGCGGAATATCAGGGTAAATCTCGTAATCCTGTGGATCAATGGCACCGCCCGGAAATACGTATTTATTGGGCATGAACGCAGCACTTGCCCCACGTTGCCCCATGAGAACCTGATGATGCCCGGCACGTTTGCGCAACAGCAATATCGTGGCCGCATCGCGAATATGGTGTTTTTTCTCAATATCATCCATTCAGCTAATATGCCCTCGTGCAGGGTCGCATGTCCAGCCTTTAGCCGCCAAACCCATGCATACGCTTGGCCCATTGCAAGGCCACAAACATACCCTTTACGCGCGGCAGTAAGAACAGGGCCAATATCACGAAAAATATAGAGAACCCCGATGCCATCACCCAGCCTTCGGGGCGAAATATTTCAAATATCAGCAGCATCATCGGGGCCAAAAGATGACCGGAAATGATAATTGTCGCCCAGGCAGGCCCGTCATCGGCGCGATGGTGGTGCAATTCTTCGCGACAGACCGCGCATTGGTCGTTCACGCCCAGATACCCACGCAAAAGCGGGCCGTTGCCGCAGGCAGGGCAACATCGTTTCCATCCGCGCAACAGCGCAGGTTTAACCGGGCGGGTTTGGGGTGCATCATTCATCCCCGCAACATAGTGCCTCTTTCGCAAAATTAAACCCGTCACGTTGTCTGTTGCGATTTTTTCGATAAATACCGACGGGAATGCCCACCAGCCGCGTTTAATACCCGTAAGCAACTTAAAAGGAACTACCATGAACCTCAAATCTATCACCCTTGCCGCATTGCTCATCACTTTGGGAACCACCGGCCTTGCAAACGCCCGTCCCGGGAACGCAATGCGCCACGTCCAACCAAGCTTTAAAGATTTTGACAAAGATAGTAATGGTGCAATCACGCAGGTTGAAATTACCCTTTTCATGCCAAGAAATTCACTCAAGCCGATACAAACGGCGATGGTTTTCTGGAGCTTTCCGAATTAATGGCCCGCATGAACGATGGCAAGAACGATGCCCATAGAGGCCATTTTGCCAAACGTATGGAATATAAAATGGAGCATATAATTTCACGCGCCGATACGGATAATGACGGCATGCTAAGCCAGAATGAGGTCGCATCTCGTGGGCAAGGTAAAATATTTGAACGTTTGGATACGGATGAAAACGGTTCTATATCACAAGCATAATGGCAGAAACGTCGCAATAAATATCATCGGGAAAACTAGGGGCTGTTGACGTTCTGGATTCACAAATGGTCTGATCTGTGATTCAAG
>CAYSAZ010000046.1:0-19448 GCA_964429065.1 uncultured Rhodobacterales bacterium | reverse complement strand
TTCGGCTTTGGCGGCACCAACGGCTCAATGCTGTTGAGCAAATTTGTGGAGTAGCGGCTATGGCTGACCTAATGAAGGGCAAACGCGGGCTTGTGATGGGCGTCGCCAATAACCGCTCCATTGCGTGGGGTATTGCGAAAACGCTGGCCGCCGAGGGGGCTGAGCTGGCCTTTACTTACCAAGGCGATGCCTTTGGCAAGCGGGTAAAGCCCTTGGCCGAAAGCCTAGGCTCCAGCATTGTGCTGGATGCCGATGTGCAGAGCGAAGAGTCGCTGGATGCGGTTTTTGGGGCGCTGAAAGAGGAATGGGGCAGCATTGATTTTCTGGTCCATGCGATTGCTTACTCTGACAAAGAAGAGCTAAACGGCCGGTTTATTGGCACCAGCCGTAAGAACTTCCTGAACTCGATGGATATTTCCTGCTTTAGCCTGATCGATGTCTCCCGCCGCGCCGCCAAGCTTATGCCAAATGGCGGCTCTATCATCACCCTCACATATTTCGGCTCACAACGCGTAATTCCAAATTATAATGTGATGGGTGTGGCCAAGGCGGCGCTGGAAAGCACCGTGCGCTACCTTGCAAATGACCTCGGGCCAGATGGCATTCGGGTGAATGCCGTGAGCCCCGGCCCGATGAAAACCCTTGCTGGAGCGGCCATTGGTGGCGCGCGTAAAGTTTACCGCCATACCGAAGAAAACGCACCGCTGCGCAGCAATGCAACGCTGGAAGCGGTGGGTGGCACGGCGATGTTCCTGATGTCTGATTACGCCGCGCATACCACGGGTGAAAATATTTTTGTGGATAGCGGATATCATGCAATCGGTATGCCTCAGGCTGAAAACCTGTAGGCTCACCCGCAAGCACTCAATACTTGATCGGTACTAATCCTATACGCATGACACCAAAGGAATTGGCGGAACTTTCGACATTGATTGCTGCGGCAGGGAAAAAATCAATAACTTATGGGCTGTGCATCGGCAAAAAGTCGGATTCTAGGATCCTGTATTTGCAGTGAAAAATGCGCCATTTATTGGTGAATTGCTCGAAGATTCCAGCGTAGGCAGCGCTTGCCAAAGATCAAAAAGAGCGGGTCACTAAATGTGCAGCCTCACATGCAAACCTAGACCCGAGCCCAACCATAATTATTTGGACCATAAAAGCAGTATCTGGCTTATGGCTGGGTGGGGTTCCTGCAAAGCTGGTATCGAAGGAAATGGGGCTGGAAAAGACCAAATTTACGATGAAGCCTGTAATGACAGAATCATTTCTGCACGATATATGCTACCTGAAGGGGTGTTGGCCAAATTATTAGGCAATTATTATGCACAGTATGTCCAAAATATTGCGGTTAATCTGTAAAATTTATTTAGACACCCATATTTTAGTGCAATCTAAGGTGTGTCGACGGCACAGCGCTGCTATTACGTAGGCCGCGACGAAATGTTTATAACACACTGAAAAACCAAAGATTTTGTGACAAGTCATGCAGAAAACCTGACATAAATTACATTTTTGTATTCCTTCGAACACATCCAAAATAATCTTAAGGTTGTATTTGTAGTTGGTTTGTTGTAATGCTCTTTAAGTTGTTTTGTAATTTTATGCTCTCGGGTTCTGCGTGATTTACAAAATCTAGCTCAAGACGTTGAAATCGGGGCACTAACTATGGCAAAAGAAAGCACCAGCGCGACTCAAAAAGCGCTCTCACCAGAGATATCTTCTCCGATGTCTGATGTGTCCGCCGGGGCGATGGATCTCGGCGATATGCTGCTTTGGGTCGCTCCAGAGGGTCGTAATAAGTTCTATTTTTTGCCTCTTTCACCGATGATTGTGCAAAACAGAGATGGGTCAGATCAGGTCAGCCTGATTGACACAGGAAGTCTGGCGTTTTTGCAACTCACAACGCATTGGGCCGTTCCAAATACCCGCCTTGAAGCTGTTCGTGTTGATCTTGAGGCACAAATGAACGCGCCAGTCATTTTGTCTTTTGCCCCGGTTGAAGAGGTTAGTGCTTCACTGATTGTAGGGGCGGACTCAGAGATACTTGCTGCGTCATCGACCTCGGGCTTGGCGCCATTTGTGGCAATGTTTAACCTGAAAATTGATGGAAATACCAAAGCCATAATAGAGGCGGGCTTGGCCGGACAAACCGGACAAATTGTGGTGCAGTATCAGGCCAATCTGGCGTTTACTCAATCATTGCAGGTAAATTTAAGCGGTGTTTTGGACGCCGATGTCTCCTCCGATGCGCTGCGCGATGCTCTTAATGAGGGGCTAGCTATGTTTGTCCCGCCCCTACGCTCGCAAGCGGCGCTAGATTCCCTGATTAGCCAAGCGGTTCAGCTCCTAAGCACGACAGAACCTATCGATGCCTCGGGCAGGTTTTCCCTTAGGCTTTCCCAGTCCGGTTTTGAACAGGAACCAGTATTGGCGAAGCTTGATTTGGGTGCGGATCGTTCGTCTTTGGCTTCATTTAACGCAATTATGCCTTCGGTGTTCACCCCCTAAGGACCGATTTTAAAACTAACTAATCAAAAGGATATTTCGATGCTGAAAATTGGCACAGAACAGATGATCGAAGGCGTAACCGTCTATGAGGATTCTGAGGATATCGAAGTTTTTTATGTTGTGGGCGGGCAGCCAAGCTATCGCACAAATGCGCAAGGCAAACCCAACTTGAGCCTTTTTAAATACCGATTTCCGGTGGACCGCGAGGATGGCCGCGTTGGCGGCGGGTTCCTTTTGCTTGATGTCAGTTTTGCGGTCAGTAAAGAGCAAGAGGACAAGATCAAGCCATTGCTACAAAAACAGGTTAACCGCAAAGCCCGCGAGTTGGAGATCACGCAGCCGCCTAAAGTCAAGTTTGGCTCTATCCGATACCTCGACGGCACGTGCAATTTGATTATTGCCGAGGCAGGGGGCGCCTTGGTGGAAAAGGTTAAGGGGTCGGGTAAGCCGTCGCTTTACGGTGAAAATACCGCCACTTTCGGGGCGGAATTAACCCCAGAAGGCATTACATTTTTTGAACAAGCCCTGCAATCACAAGGGCCGGTCATTGGCATTGAATATGAGTTGACAGCTGTAGGGCAACTGCCTGAAATTACGGCCAGTTCTCACTTTCATGCCTTCAAATTCTATCATTTTCATCAAGAGATTGACACCAAGTGGCGGACCTGGAGCGAGGATGAGCGCGAGGAAAGCGTGCGTGAGTTTATGACCAGCACAGAGTCGATTACCATGGATTTTGTTTGGGGGGAGCTAACGGACGCCGATGCGCGGGCCGAAATTGCGAACTGGGTTTTTGACACGACAACAGAGGCAGTTAACCGCAACATGATTGAGGCCATTGCGCCGGTTGCCGAGGATAAGCGGAATTTACCTAAAAATATTGAAGATGTAACGCGCACAATCAACGAGACTCGTATCTCTGACTTTACACTTGAATATACCGAAGCCCGGCCGATTGAGTGGAAGTTACGGCCCAATGGTGCCCTTCCACCATTTTCTAGCCTGAGAGATACGGATGGCAACGCGCTAAACTGGGCGGACTTCTCTCGCACCATTGATCTGGATGACCCGGAATTTCGCAAGGTGCGCGTCAATGTTATGGTTAACGCCGATTTTGACGATCTGCCACTGCACTCGGTTGAGGTCAAGCTCGGGTATAAAGGGCGCCCTATGGCCAACCTTGCGGTTGGGGAGCCTGAGGGCGAAGTGGTGCTAAATGACCCAGCCGATCTTGGGAAATTTGCCGCCTTTGTTAAGGATGATGATTACGAATACGAATATTCCTATCAGATCAACTACACCAACGAGAGTCGGATTTTCCAATCTGAGCCGATAATAACCGATGAGGGAAATCTAACCATCGGGGTTGGCGATGTTGGTATTTTGGACGTTCAAATCGCAGTGGGCGACATCAACTGGACAGAGGTGACGCGGGCTTTGGTTACCCTAAAATACCAAGACACGAATGTTGACCCGATTGAGCATCAATTCTCATTAACCGAAACGGCGCTGGAACATCGGATCAAGGACGTGATTTTTGAGCCGATGCGCCAGAATTACAGCTATCAGATCAAGTACTTTATGGCTGATGGCAGCGAGTTTGAATCAGAACTGGCCACAAGCCGTTCTCCGAACCTGTTTATTAACGATGTGTTTTCAAACACCCGCACAATCACCATCAACGGGCTTGCAGATTTTGATGCAAAAGTGGCCAACATTTTTGTCGATTTGGCTTATGACGACGCCGATAATGGCTACCACTTAACCCAGTCCGTGGTTTTGAATTCTAGCAACACCTTTTTAACATGGTCCTTTCCAGTGATCTCCCCCACCGGTGGTGAGCTGTCTTATTCTGGCATGGTGTTGATGCTCGATGGCACCCAGGAAACCATTGATAGCAAACTGGCCGAGTCAGACATGATCCTTGTGCCGCGCGCCCCAGAGGCCATTCTGGATGTTGAGGTTATTTCAGATCTTGTGGATTGGACAGCCACGCGGCTTGTGCGGCTGGCTCTTAGCTATGTCGACGCTGAAAATGACGTTAATGAACACCGGACGCTGACGTTTAGCCCCACGCGCGTCGGGCCGGAAATCTGGTCGGTCGGGGTCATGGATTCCAGCAAGATGAGCTACACCTTTGAGTGGACATTCTTTCAGGCCGACGGGTCACGGATCACCAAAGCGCCAACCGAGACGAGCGATACCACGCTCATCCTTGATGAGCTGGCATAAAGAGGAAGGCGTGCAAAACTATGTTGTTTCTTAGACCCCCTTTTCACATCATCAATGGTGTAACAGTGTTTCCTGATCACGCGCGCGAGGATGTGTGGCACTACGCCCCGGCGGTGCCACATCTAACGCTGCGAGCAGACCCCGTAACCGGTGATATGATCCCGCAATTCCAACTGTTAAAATTCCGCAATGATGCGGCTGGCCTTGGCGGAGGGTTTCTGAATTTCAGCGTTGATTTATCAATTTCTCAAGATGTGATGGACGAAGTCAGATCAGAATTACGCCGTATTCATGGGCTGCGCGATGGCCCGCAGATGTCGCCCATTACGTTTGAAGATGGGGATGTGCAGTTGATGATTCTCGGGGCGCAAAGCTCATCCGCTGACGATGATGACCCACGTGCAAATAGCCAGCCCGATCCGGCGGCTCGGTTTGTGAAAGGGGTGCACCATTCCAAGCCTTCTCTTTATGGCAACAATAATGCAATTTTTTCGATCGAGCTTGATTCCGAAGGTGTGGAGCTAATGGAGGCCGCCTTATTGGGCGATGTATCCGGCATCGGGGTTATCTATGCGCTGCATTTCTACGCCCTGCGCCCGGCGTACAATGTTAAAGTCAGCGTTGATTGGGACCGTGTTCAAACCCATTTTGAAGAGAGCTTCTCGGGCCGCGTGGTTATCCTGTCGACCGATGTTTCCGAGGTTATCGACAAGCTGATTGAAGACCGCGTGGTGCTGATCGAGGTTGATACCTTCCTTGCCGAAGGTGATGACGCCGGATCTTGGGTGGGTAACCGCAACAAAGCCATTGAAGAATTTAAAAGCATGGTGACAGAATCGTTCTTTACCCCTGTCACACCGCCCGGCCGCGCCCAAGATGATACGTGGTCAAAGGTCTCCAAAACGGCAGAACAGGTTGGCCTGCTGTTGGCGACTGGCGGTTGGAGCGGGGTTGCTTCGCTGAGCTATAACAAAATTGAAACCACCCAGATTGACAAGAAACACATGAATCTGTCAATGCGTGAACGGATCACAATGCGCAAATCAATTTATCCGCAGGGCGTGCTGGAAGGCATGTTGCAGCTCAAGGATGCGGCCGGGCAGCCAATGGACCTTTCGCGTTTTGTGCACGATGTGACGCTAGGGGATCCATGGTTTCAACGCCGCGAGATCACAGCGTTTGGTCCGTCAGATTTCAATCATGGCAATATCGGATCCCTTAACCTGACATTGGACTATAATGGCGCTATCGAGTCGCGCCGGCTAAGCCCTGCCAAGACGCAAGATAAGAGTAGTTGGCCATCTGTGCTAACAGATGGGCTGATGGATATGGAGGTAAGCTATCAATATAGCGTTGAGTTCTCGGGCATTGATATGGCAGAACGCCCCGGCCGCATTACTTCACCGCTGCTCACCACCACAGGTGGCTCTGTTGAAGTTGCCCCGCAGCGCGATGAGCTTTTTTTTATTGATAATATCATTATCGGAACGTCCGATTTTCCATGGACGCGCTATCCAACCATAGAAGTGCATTTGCGCTATTCTGACCCAGAAAACGAGATTTCCTTGAATGACAGCTTTCTACTGACTGCGGCCGAAACCGAGATTACGTGGCAACGATTTAGAATGGATAAAACCAAAAGTAGCTTTGAAATCAAACATGTTTTTCATGGCGATGATAACCGTAACCGCGAATTTGACTGGAAAACGGTGGAAGAAGAGCGGCTGTTGCTGACCGATCCAATGCCGCAGAATCGCACAGTGATTGTGACGCCGACGGTGAACTGGGCCGAAGTCTCGATGTTGCTGGTAGAAGTCGAATACAACGATATCGAAAATGGAATTACAAAAACCCAGCCGATGGTATTTATGGCCGCCCCGCAGGAAAAGCAGCAGCCACAAACATTTTCAGTTGGTTTGGCTGATAAAAGCAAACGCTTTGTGCGTTACCAAGTGAAAATTATAATGGCCAACGGCACTCAAATTGATATTCCAACCTCCGAAACCCAAGAAACATTTCTGACCATATCGGCAAATTCAATGGGCCACAGAGTGATTGAGGTGCAGGGGCCAGATGGTGGTTTTGAGGCCGCAACCCTCCGCCGAATAGAGCTGGAATTGCGGTTTGAAGATGCAGCGAAAGGCCTTGCTTCGGCAGACAAGTTGATTTTCGACGGACCCGGCCAAACCAAGTTTTTTGAATTTGACTATGCTCACGAAGCCGCGCGCGCCGTAAGTGTTGTGCGCACAGATGTCCACTTGAACGGGCTGCAAAACCGCCGCGATTTGGGCCAAACCACTGAAAATCGTATCCGTCTTGAATTTGGATGATTACGGCCTTAAAACTTGAACAATGGGTGAACCTAAATGCTTGTTTTTGATGGAAATTCTTTTACTATTGACGGTGTAACCGTCTTTTCTGACCACGCCGATAAAGACCGTTTCTGGTATCTTCCGCGCAGCTTTCCGGAGCTGGCACGCCGTGGCCCTGATAACCAGCCAAATTTCAGCCTCATTACCTATCGGCCAGCCACAGCCACAGACCCCAATATCACCGGTGGCGGGTTTTTAATGCTTGAAGCGGCGCTGCCACTGCCGCAAGAAACCCATTCTCAAATAATTGGGCGGCTTCAGTCCTTTGGTGCCAACAATCCACAGTTGTCACCGGTGCCGTTAGACGAAGGTTCTGTCAAAATAATTGCATTGGACCTTGAGGGCGGCGGTGGCACTGTTAACGACGGAACAGATGGAGGCCTGCGCTTTGTGGAAAGCATTATGGGGGCGACAAAACCTTCTATGACGGGGGATAACAATGCCCTTTTTAGCCTTAACCTCAGCTTAGAGGGCGCGATTTTGATGCAGCGCATCTTTGAAGAAGGGGCCAGCAATGTGGGGGTGATCTATGATTTTCAATACACCGGTTTGCGCCCTGCGCTATCGGTTGAGATCACCGCCAATTTCAAACGTGTTTATGACCATCTTAGCATTGGGATTGACCTAGAGGTCGGAGCGACCGTCAGCGGTGTGAAACTCGCATTTGATGCGGATATTGATCTGGTTTTTGAAAAACTGGTTCAAGAAGGCGTGATCGAGATTAAGGTGATCAATTTTTCGGATGCCACCGATCGGGCGAGCAAAGAGGAATGGGCGCTAAAGTTTTTTAAAGACAACCTGATGAAAGACTGGTTTGAACCCACATTGGGCCTGGCAACACCTGCGGGCGAAGAAGTGCGAGACAAGGATGATGACCCCGCAGACGTTGTAGAAGATGTTGTAGAAGATGTTGCTGCCACGACCACTGGCGAAACACGCCCCAAACCTGCCTCTCCGGCTAATGCTGCCTCGGTATTGGCAGCCGCCAGTACGGCGCTTTCCACACCGCCGCCCGAGGTGGCCGAAGGCGAAGAGGACGCCGACGAAACCGAGGACGACGACAACCCTGAAACTGAAACCGAAGAAGACAGCGGCGAACCCGATGACAGCGATTCGGAAGAGGCTGGCCCCCTCGTCGCCCCTCCCGAAATCTCACTTGGCTTTAAGCTCAAAAAGGTTCAGCAGATCGAAGACAAATCTGTCACACTACGGTATGATCGCCAAGAGGCCGTGCAGCGCTCACATTTGCCACAAGGCCCGCTCAGCACCCTTGCCGGGCGCCTCTCTGGCCCGCCGTTTTTCCTTGAAGTTGACCTTAATCACGGGTTCTTTCGCACCCTTGATATCGCCATTGACAACCTTGTAGATTATGAGGCCATCGGGCTACTTAAATCAGATGTTGTGCTTGAGTATGGGCGGCCCTCCCACCCTGCTGAGTTACGTCGAGAAGAATTTAGATTTCCCAAAGGCGGTGCCACCCAAGCCAACCACAGTTTTTTTCTGAACCCGCTTTTAGATCTGCAATTCCGCGCCGGTATTCAGTTTCAGTTTGACCCGGCATCAGGCTGGGACGGGCGCTTGATATCTTATAATTTTCCTGCCCAAGAGACCATAGACCAAACCTTACTGGTGAACCCGTGGGGCCATTTGGGATTTCTGGATATAACCATATTACCGGGAGAGATGGACCCGGTGATGATGCGGCACACCGAACTAACCCTGACCTATGAAGGCGGTGGGTGGAGCACGCGCAAAGTGTTTTTGGTTGCGCCGGGTGAAGCGCCACAGCATTGGAAACTAAGGCTAGACGACCCAACCGCCAAGCGTTTTGGTTACTCTATGGTGCATCACTTGGCCGATGGCACAACGCGTGCCGGCGAAGCCGGAGAGCTCGAACAAACATCGTTTTTGGTCAATGATCCGTTTAATAGTGTTATCAAAGTTGAATTTTGGCCAGAGTTCGACCCCGCCCTTATCCAGCAGGTTTTGTTGCAGATCACCTATGCCGACCCGACCAATAATTATGAGCGCAACGAAACAATGACCTTTCTTAGCTCGGATATGAAAGGGCAAACCCTGAGGCTGGCACGGTTTGATGATGGACCCGAAGAGCTTTTGATTCGTGCGATAGCGATAGGCGTAGACAATGCCGTTACGCGCCATGCCAGCGTGATGACCAGCGAGACATTTATCTCGTTGAAAGAGCTGATGGTATAAGGCGTGTTGGGCCTGTCCAAAGCTGCGCCTCAGAGCGCCCGTTTTATACTCCCTCCTGATATTGAGCAGGGGTTGTCTGGGCTTGCGCCTGCGCTTCGCACCGATGTTAGGCAGAGTATAGCTTTGGCTTTTCAAGATGAGGAAACTTGGCAAAACAGCGCCCTTACGGGCGATGGATTTCCATTTGAAGTGTGTTTTCATACCGGAAAAGATACATTTTACTGGACGGCCGATCTTGCTCGGGGGCAGTCAGCACAGGCACAGCTGGTGCAAATCGCGCAAACAGCCACGCGGCTAGGGGATCCTGTTTCACATCCGCTGATGAATGAACTTGCCCGCCTCGGTATTCCTCACCGTGCAGGCAGCTGGCTTGGTGGGCGGCATGACGCAGGCAAACAAATGCGGTGCAAGCTCTATACCGATTGGGATGATAGCGCGTATTGTCGGTCGTTATTTCCAGCGTTGAGCTTGCCAAAGCGCCTACCCAACGGCGCGCGGGCGCGTGTTAAGGGGGTCGGCTTGGGGCCAGGGCCAGACAGGGCAGAAATATATTTTCGATTTAACCATGCAACCCCGCGCCACATGCACCATATTCTGGATTTTGCAGGTCTCTCTCACGTGTCTGCCTGCGCCCAAGCAGAGGCGCAAGCCAAGGCAGCAGGGGCGCTAAGTGCGGCGCTTAAATCTTCTGGTATGATTGCCAGCCTTGCACAAGATACCGCCGATGGGCCTGTTACGGTCTCATTCTATTTTTTCCCCCGCACATTTTGGGGCAACGACCGTGTTTGCCGCCGGTCTTTCTTGTCACTGCTAAAATCTGCTGGCCGCAACACATCGCCCTATGCGGCGGCCTCATCACCATTGGCCCGTCTCACCCGGCCAAAATTGTATCACGGGTTGATCGCCTTCACGGTCTCGCCGGATGGCATGGTGTGGGGGTTAGGGCTTCGCCCAATGCGCGCCAATTTTACGCACGATTACCCAGAAACTTTCGGAGACCTCTGACATGGCCAAGATAAGAATCCAACCACAGTTAAACATTTCCAGAGTGATTGAGGCGGAGCCGGTATTTATCAAAATGGCGCCGATGACGTTTGTTAAGGCCGCCGTGCCCCGCAATCGGCTATCCGTTCCGATTAGTCCGGTGCGTGAGCCAACGGGGATCGAGGCCTTTGAACTGCCCGCCGGGGGCAAGCTGCAATATCTGCCGGTTTACAAACTTCTACAATCGCGGGTGGGTTCAGTGGACAGGGTGGCGATAGAATTTTTGCATGACCCGCAGGCGGACCGATGGGGGCTGCGGGTGACTCTGGTCAAGATGCCGCCAGACTTGTTGAAGCAAGCAGCGGGCAGCATGAACCAGATTAAACACGATGTAAGGCTGAGCTTGTCTTACAAACTGGCATCCGATGCCGCAACACGGCGCGACCACGAGTTTGAAGATATCGAGCATGACGGGGCGACCTGCACGGCAACTCTTTGGGCGGCATCTATAGCAAACCGTGACGCGATATATCAGGCGCTGACGACAATCACGTCCGAGGCGCAGCTAACCGCCATTCGCCAGCTCTCAGTTGCCATCAAAACCCAAAGCACCACAACAGGTGTGGCCATGCTTGATAATGGCACTTTGGTGAGCCGCATTGCGACACGCGCTAAACCGGCTTTGAGCGTAGCGCCGCAGTTGCGGCGGGCAATGCTCATTAACCCGAATTCGGCGATTTCCGTAAAACGCCGGGGGCAGATACTAACGGCCCGAAATGGGGCGCAAAAACGGGAAGCTCTGCCCAAACCCCGTGTGGTTATCACCGGGTATCGCCAAGTACGTTCCGGCGGTGGCAAGGCTATCGAGGTTGAGTTTACGATCCGCAATATTGAGGCCTTTGGGGCCGCGCTTTTTCGGCGGAAACGCCGGATAGCGGGGTTGGGCAATAAGCGGCCATCCCGTCTTTTGCTGGAAATATTTGACCCTGAATCCAATCGATTGCTGTTGCGCGATGGCATGCGTGTTCAAGGGCCACCTGATGCCACACGCAGAGTTACCTTTATCCCCGTAAACGGCCGATTACCAAAAAGGGTGGTGTTTCGTTTGATTGACACAGTGCGCAATCGCAGAGTCCTTAGCGAAAAAATTGTTTTGGAAAAGCCGAGGGCAGAGCCACCTAATTTAACCCCGCTGCCTGCCACTTACAGTGTCGTTGATTTATCTTTGCCTCAGGTGGTTAAACCGGAACCATTCACGTTTCCAGCTGACCAACATCCTCATATTTATGCCGCACTGGCTGTTATGCCGCCTGTTGCAGTAAAGGGTGGGCTGGCACGGCACCGCGAAAGCTATGGTGGTAGGGTTCACTCCTACTTTCAGGATGTGATCTCGCCCCGGACAATTTATTTTCTGCCGGATGCGTTCAAGATCGCAAGGCATGGTGGCGTTTTGCGAACGCCTCAGGCAACCGTTCGTGTCCGTAACGAAGGCACGGATACCGATGCAACAGAGGTTACGATGGACTATCTCATCGCCCCTTACGTTGATCTTGCGCGCCTGTCAGATGCTGCCGAAAAGATCGGGGATGCTACGGGCATAGACCCAGCTAGAATGGAGTTTCAGCCTTATCTTACGGATGATCTATCTTACACGCTTTCACGGCCCGGTGTGAATGGCAGAGTTAGTGAAGACCGGCCCACCAGCCCCTTGATGCTGCAAGAGCCAATGGTGGATACGCTGGTTTTACCTGTGGCAGATTTTCAAATCGCATTTGATGCCATGGTTGGCAAAACGGCCAGTGTAATCTCCGGAGAAATCGCTTTTGGCATTGAGGGCTGGGGCCGCGAGAGTCGTAGCGTGACTCTGGATTTTAAAGACCTCAGCGGCACGGCGCTGGATGTTGCCAACATTTCGCCAACGCCGTCGAATAATGCTGCCACAATTAGCCTGACCAACGCCATTGAAAGCGATGTCGCAATGAATGGCGTTGTTGTTGTCGCTATTCGCGATGGGCTGACAACCCCTGTTGGCGGTTTAAGTGCGGTCAATAACAGCGGTACCGTTTTAACCCCTGGAGAAAGCGAGACCGTTTCGGTGGCGTATGATGACTTGCCGGGCACCGGCACTGTGTCGTTTGAGGTGCTGAAATCAGGACAAGTTGTGCCAGATGCAGATGCCATAATGAATGCCATACTTGATCGGTCTTCAATCGAGTATTTCCGCGAAATTGATGTGCGCACCGTTCCATCCATTTTCCCCGATCCAGCGAGCAACCCGCCGCCCGAAGGCATTTTTGCTTTGATGGTCGAATTTGAAAATGGCATAGCCGTCGTTCTGGACGCGGCCAACTCACAACAAACAGTGCGCGTAGATTTTCCATTTGCCGATGTGATTTTGGGCCACGAGGCTGATGACGGCTCATATCGTTTTTTCCGCACTATTGTGCGTTATGATGGCACACAAGACCGTGATGCAACCGCCAATGTGAGCACCTCGCCCGTGCTGTTTGTAACCCCAGCAGTTAACCTGCCAGCACCAGATGACCAAGGCACCGGTTAATGGCGATGTTGGCAGATTTCTCGGAGCGGATCGACCTGCCAAGCGGGCCGGTTTGGCCCGCTTTTGGGGAGGTGAGCCGCTGGCTTGCACCACCAACACACGTGACGATAGCGCATCCAGACGCAACGCCACCCATGTTCCATCTATCGTTGATCCGCAGCGACACACCAGACCAGCCGCCCCACCCGTTCGGGATGCTGGATCTGACCTTGGCCGCCCAAGGCGCGCTAAATCGAACTCTCAGCGAGCTGCGCGAAATTATTGGCGGTATTACCGTTTTCCCAGCGCAGCTTGATCGTGCTGAGCTTGGCCTTGGTTGGGAGGCGGGTTCTGAGGATAGTGAAACGCAGGCCGGGGTTTCTGCCGTTTGGCAGGCTGGCGGGCAGGCCCGTATAATGCAGCAAATGGACCTGACATCTGCACTGGCTTTGGCCGGGCAACTAGAGGCAGGGGCATCGCCGCTGATCTTGCGCGGTGCTGCGTCGATAAGGGGGGTGTCGCCCCGCTTGCCCTGTGTTGCGATGCTTGAAGCTGCATTATCAAGTGACTTAGCGCAGGAAATGGGCGGCGTTGGATTTACCCGAGACACATTGGCCTTTGCGCTTTTGTCGATGGGGGTCATTGGCCTGGCCCATACCGACCCTGAATTGGGGGCTGATCACGCGGCAGCGCTGGCGCAGGCTCTGGCCGACCGGATTCAGCAGGAATGGTGTGTAAAAATAGGGCAAACGCCCAGCAATCTGCCGCTTTATAGTTTTGTCGAAAATATCGAGTCGGCGGTCTGGGATTTGTCGCGCCCATACGCCACCAGCCGCTGGTTGCCGTTGGACCAAAGCCATGCGACCCCTTTGGCTGACCACATTCGCGATCATGGCACGGGCCAGATTATCTCACGCCGGATTCTTCCGCGGTTTCCAAAAGGGCAACACCAGATTACCGCCTATGCAAACATGCCCCTGGAGGCCCCGGGGGTTCATATGTTAAACGTGTCTTTGCTTGCCCGGGCCACCCCGCCAAACCGCCCCTCTGCCGCCCATGCGGCTGGTCAGATTGATCCGGTTACAGGCCTTGTCACCGTTGATTTAAAGCTCGCTTTGGGAGAAGAGCTATCCTACCACACCACATGCTTTGCCGTGATTGGAGACGGCGCGGATATCCGACAGGTTACGGGCGCGCCGTTTAAGACCCGTGATCAGATTCTAACCCTCAGCGCCAAGGATTTTGGCCTGCAGATACTGCAACACAGGGTGGATCCGGGCCTGCTGGCGATGGCTGATCTGACGTTGGTGCAACGCACTCACCTAAAGGGCGTGCGGGTTGATACAAGCTATGCTTTAAGCAATGCCACGCTGATCACGGTTTTGCCGGCCGATGTCACGAATGGCAGCCTGCACCTGACGGCGCGTGAAACTGGCGGCCTTGGTGAAATCAGCTTGCCTGCTTTGCCGCTGGCACCGTTGGACATCACTATGGCGATGTTTCCGAGCCACGGCCGCCAGGATATCTTGATCAAAATGGAGCCAGCGCCGAGCGGGGTTGTGGGGGTAGATGTTTTGCCGGGCCGTGATGGCGAAGGAAATTTGCAGACCTTTGCATTTACGAAAGACCAGAACGAGCGCCATTTTATTTACAATGCAACATCCCTGTTTGAGTCGGGGTTTCGCTGGCGTTTTACCGGCATGCAGGTGTGGCATTACCATGGCGACCCAACAAAAACCTTGCAATTATCCGCAAAGGCCTAAAACGCGGCCATGAGCCCGACAAACGCAAGTGGCATTGCCGTTTGCGCCATCAAAGCCTGATGCGCAAGGCGTTCGGTCAGCAAAACGTGGGTTATCAGCGCCATTGCCAAAATACCCTGTCCGCTTAGCATTGGGGCCGCCATGGCCAGCCCGCATGTGGTGCCGCATAAAACCCCTAGCCGCACACCAAACCTGAAGGCAGCGTGATAAACAGCATATCCTTGGCCACAGATAACCGGCACCATATGGCACCGGCGCAAAACCTTTTGCCGCGTAGGCGACAAGCTCCATAAAATTGCCGCCCCATACGCAAGAACCGGCACAACCCATGCCAGCCCTTGAACTGAGGCCAAGGCCCGCAATGCCAACATTAACGGCACGGCAAACAGGCCGATGACCAGCCAAATTGCAACAAAACCACTAAGCACCGCGACCATGGCGCGCCTTTGCATCGGGCGATAAAGCCGAGCGCAAAAAATGCTCAGATGCGGAACCGCAAGAGGCAGCATCATCGCCAGCACCATTAGCCCCCATTCTTTCACCAACGCCCATGGCGAGACCTGAAATAACTGTAATTTCAAGCCAGTCAAAAAATCCTTCGCCAGGCTGGCAGAAGGGTTTAAGCATAGTTCGAGGCTAGCGCCACCACGCGCCATAAATATGAGCGTTGCCCATGCAAACGCAGATACCAACAAAGGCCAGAAAGCCGTGGTTATGTTGATAAGCCGGCGGTGCGGGGGGGCGCCGCCGGCATTGGCAAGACTGGCAGAGATGTTCGCCATTGCTATTATTCGAAATAAATCGCAATGCGACCCACTTCGACGCCCGCTTCATCGGGCTCGGCCATACTCACACCGGGAATTTGCATTGCTGATGCTTCGGGCCGTGGCCCTTGGGCGATCTCTTTAAAACGCACATGCAGCTGGCTGGTGCGCTCTTCTTTGAGGTTGAGGCGCTCGGCTGCATATGTGATCTCAAAAACTTGCGTGATCCCGGATCCGCCGTGCGGGCTGTCTGAAACACTGGCATTGGCGATTGCAAAGGTGCTGAGGGTACCGACGCGCAATGGGTCATGCCCATCATCTTCGATGTCGATCAAAACCTCATAATCCGATGGAAAGCCGGTGCCGCGCACATTTTCAAGTCGGAGATAAACTTTTTGCGGTGTTGGCAATCCCGATTCGGTAAACGACATCGACATCCCGTCTGTTGCAAGATCAACGGTCGCGCTGGTCAACCCGCCTTCAAGTTTAATGGCACTTGATGATGTGCCGGCAAGCTCTGGTTCTACGTCTGCCAAGAGGATCGTCCCTTCTGTTGCACCAAAAAATGGCCCGCTAAAGGGCGGTACTGGCATACTATCATATTGATAGCCGTGCATAAACGTCGTCGTGTTCTCCGTATCACGGGGCGTAAAGGTGAATGCGTTTCCGTTGCCATCATGCATGTTGAAAGGGAGGTCACTTAACCAAGCGTTCTCAAAGGGGTTGAAATGTGTGCTGTCGTTCACCAGCCATTCATCCCAAAGCCGGTCAATATTGCAGTGATGGAGCCAAAATATAGGATCAAAAGCCGCGGTGTTGGGGTTTTCCATCCAACCGCCGATGCGCACATGCACAACATTGTGGGGAACACTTTCCAAGCGGCCACTCACACTGCCAAAATGGCTAAAGCCTGTGGCGGGGCCGCCAAAACCCGGGTTAAACCCGGAGCTATCGGTAAAGACCGGCTCGGCCAGGGCGCTTAGGTCAACGTCAGAAGCGCTTAGACCCACAGACCCGTCAGCAGCCACACTGCGCGGCGCCCAAAGCGGGTTTTCCGTCCCGTCACTAAAAAACTGATCGCGGAATTCTGGCGGAATATTGCGCGCCTCGGGGTTAATCATAATGCTCTCGGAATAGTCCCAATAGGGCAAAGCCCAGTCAGACGGGCCACCCAGCGCCTCAACTTCTTTGGCGATCATCGCCTCAAATGCGGCAACATACCCCCTATGCCACGGCAAAAAGAACCATGTCTGATGCTGGCACTGGTCCCAAAATGTATTGGCATTTGCGGGTCGATCAAGCCCTGGATCACCGTGAACCGCGGCCATATACCACCAGCTTGTCGGGTCATCTACCGGGCGCAATTTCATTGCTGCAATGGCCTGACCATACCAATCGAGCGCCGTTTCAACGATCGCGAGGGAATAAACGCTTTTACGAATACGAACTGCCATAACAGAGTCCTTTCAAATTTGAGAAATACAAAGAAACAGAATCAACACGTTCATATTGGTTACCACAACCCTCACTCTACGCCAAGCTAAAACATACAACCTTAGGTATTAGCTAGCTTGGATTGGGAAATGAAGATCAGGCGTGAAGCGATAATTTTTCTTTGACGATTCCCTTATTGCGTGTAAGCTTTAAGTGAAGGGTGCGCGGGCCGCACGATAATAAAGGGTTTCAAATTTCAGAAAGGCTAATCGAATATGTTGGAATTTCTCAAATCAGCTGCCGCTGTGGGCCAAAGAAGCGACGCCGAGGTATTGCCCGGTAATGTGTTAAGCTTTTCGCTCTTATACCGCACAAAACCAGATACAGATTTTGAAACTGCGCGCATAGCAGACCTTCTGGAGGGGGAAGGGTTTTCGTTATTTGCGGTGTCGGACGATGATCCAACGCTTTTGGCGCTTGTGTTTTTCGGGATTGAAAATGACCAACCGGCAGATTTTTTGTTTGAGCTGTCAGAGCAACTGCGCACGGCCCTAGATCTTGTTGCGGTAGAGCCCGAAACCGGGCCACAATATTCCGACATTAATACATCAAGGGCGCAAATAGAATCCTTTGGCGGCCTTGTTGATGCCATTTGCAGGTCGGATGCCGAGCCGCATGATAACCCGGATTGGGCGCTTAAACTGATGAAGGTCGATTTGGCCCGTGCAGAACATGGTGTAAGTGGCGCAGGCATTCGTGTGGGCCAGCCAGATACGGGCGTTGCGGATCATGACGAATTGGACGGGGCGTTAAACATGGCGCTGGGTGCAAATTTCGTTGATGGCAGCCGCGATCCGACGGACCCGCTAGTGTCTTCGATGGCCTCGCCGGGGCATGGCACGGGCGCGGCTTCTGTTATGATCAGCCGGCCGGAGCTGCACCTGACAGGCATTGCACCGGGGGCAGAACTGGTGCCGATCCGTGTTGTAAATGGCGTTGTATTTGGCTTGGGTCTAGCGGTTGCGCGTGGCATAGACCATGCCCGTGCGCAAGGGTGCCATGTAATCAGCATTTCTTTGGGAACCATGCTGCCTGGCCGCGCCTTGCGCCGCGCGGTGGCGCGCGCGGTGGCCGCAGATATGATCGTGGTTGCTGCTGCAGGAAACTGTGTTGGCATTGTGGTCTATCCTGGGTGGGATAGCAACGTGATCACCATTGCAGGTGTGAACCACGACAAAAAGCGCTGGAGAGGGTCTTGCAGGGGGGCGGCCGTAGATATCGCAGCGCCAGCCGAAAACGTACATAAAGCTTTGCGATCGCCCGGCCCGGCGGATGCAGCTGCACTGCGTGCGATTGATCCAAGGGCGCAAGGCACAACCTTTGCCACCGCAATGACAGCCGGCGTGGCCGCATTATGGCTAGAGCGGCACGGCATTCAACTTCTGCGGGATACGGCCCATTTGCATGGGTTGTCTTTGCAAGAATTTTTCCGTGCGGCTTTGCAACAGAGCGCAGACAAGCCCGCAGGCTGGGATGACGCCCGCATGGGCAGCGGGATTGTGGACGCCCAAGCATTGCTTAACCTGCCTCTGGATCAGATATTGCAGCAGCCCCGGCTTGAAAGCGGCGGACCAGCTTTCGCTATGTTTGGGAGTGATTTTGAAGGCAGCGGCTTGGAAACGGAAGCGGCTTTCATCGCCTCAAATAGGATGATGCAGCAAGTAGGGGCGGCAAATATTTTATCTGAAAGCGGCGGCGTGTCTCGTCCGTCTCCGCGCTTGGCCGCCCTAATAGCCGAACAAAATCAACCCGCGCCGCCAATTCATTCACATGCAGCCCCCCTGCTCAAGCCCTTTTCGGGTAGTTTGCGCCGGTTGTCCGCCGCCCAAAGTGGTGGGTTGGAAAGTGCTGGCGAAGTAGATCCGGCCATCGCTCTTGCCAGATTGCGTCAGAATGGTTCAGCCGCCCTGCTGGAACGCGCCGAGGCGGGTTTTGCTACACGCGGCGGGGCCAATTCTGCGGTTCAGGCCGAGGCATTGCAGCGGATGCGCCCTGTTGTGCAAGCGTTGACATCGGGGAATGATCTGGCCAGCATGCCGCCTTTCGAGACCCACGCAGTGCTTGAAGCTTTGGTGCGACTATCTGGGCGGCCTGCCATCAGGCTTCAGGCGGATGGCAGCGAAATTGATGATCCTTTGCTGGGTAGCTGGAAGGACCACGTTGCGCCAACCCGCGGCCTATGGCGTGAAAAAACCGATGCGGTGGGGCGGATTGATGTGCAAGTTAAACCCGGCGAATGGGTGCCCGTGGGCACCGGTATTTTGGTGGCCGACGGGCGCGTGCTCACTAACCGCCATGTGATTGATACATTTGCGGTGCGCGTGCCCACGCCGGACGGCGCGCAAAAGTTTTTCATGCGCTTTCCCGTCTCGATTATTTTTGATCCTGCGGCACAGGATGACGCAACACGTTTCGCCCTGCCATCGGTGCTATCTGCTGGGCAACACAAGATCGGGCGGCGCATGAACTTGGCAAAACTCGATGTAGCCGTTATGAACATGACAATGGATAATGGCGCGGGAGAGCCGCCTTTTCCAATGCCTGCGGGCACCGCAACAGTAGCGGATACTAGCCT